>NZ_JCAQOZ010000067.1:0-404326 GCF_059567945.1 Paraburkholderia sp. BGA-UO-ETr-F12
CGCGGCGTGACGTCGACACCGAGATCTTCCGGCTTGATCGTTTCCAGCGGCTTCTTCTTCGCCTTCATGATGTTCGGCAGCGTCACGTAGCGCGGCTCGTTCAGGCGCAGATCGGTCGTGACGACAGCGGGCAGCGTCAGCGACAACGTTTCGGCACCGCCGTCCACTTCGCGCGACACCGTCGCCTTGCCGTCCGCCACGACAACCTTCGAGGCAAACGTGGCTTGCGGCAGGTTTGCCAGCGCAGCCAGCATCTGGCCGGTCTGGTTCGAATCGTCGTCGATCGCCTGCTTGCCGAGGATGACCAGCTGCGGCTGTTCCTTGTCGACCAGCGCCTTGAGCAGCTTGGCGACCGCCAGCGGCTGCAGTTCTTCGTTCGACTCGATCAGGATCGCGCGATCCGCGCCGATCGCCAGCGCCGTGCGCAGCGTTTCCTGCGCTTGCGCCACACCCGCCGACACGGCGATCACTTCGGTCGCCACGCCCGCTTCCTTCAGACGCACTGCTTCTTCAACCGCGATTTCGTCGAACGGATTCATCGACATCTTCACGTTCGCGATGTCGACGCCCGTACTATCGGATTTCACACTCACTTTCACGTTGGCATCTACCACACGTTTGACTGCCACCAGCACTTTCACTTTCGAACTCCCCATATTCATTGTCGTTACGCGAGAACCGACCTCGCGATCACCGTGCGCTGAATTTCCGACGACCCTTCGTAAATGCGCAGAATCCGCGCATCGCGCACGAGCCGTTCCACGCGCATCTCGCGCGTGAAGCCATAGCCGCCATGCATCTGCAAAGCGGCGTCGGTGACGAATGCCACCATCTCAGACGCATAGAGCTTCGCCATCGACGCCGCTTCGGTGAACGGTTCGCCTGCCGCGCGCCGCGCCGCGGCCTGCAAGCTCAGAAGCCACGCGGCCTCCAGCCGCGTCTTCATGTCCGCGAATTTCCATTGCAGTCCCTGCTTGCTTGCGAGCGGCTCGCCGCCGACGCAGCGCGTCTTCGCCCACTCCACTGCGTCACTGAGCGCCGCTTCGGCGAGGCCAAGGCTCGTCGCAGCCACGTCCAGGCGGCTGTTGTCGAGCACCTTCATCGCCGTGCGAAAGCCGGTGCCTTCTTCGCCCAGCCGGTTTGCCGCCGGCACATGGCAATCGAGCGCAACCTCGTGCGCCGGCGCGCCCCGAATGCCCATCAGCATTTCGGCCGGTGACACCGACACCCCCGGCGTATCGCGATCAATGACGAACGCGCTGATCCCTCGGGTCCCGAGATCCGTCCCGGTCTTCGCATAGACCACGATGAATTGCGCCGCTGCCGCGTTTGAAATGAAGTGCTTCACACCCCGCAAGCGGTAGCCGTCACCCTCGCGCACAGCCCGTGTCGTCATGCCCGCCGGATTGGAGCCGGCTTGCGGCTCGGTCAAGGCGAACGCGCCAAGCTTGAGGCCCGTCGCCGCGTCGGGCAGGTAGCGTGCACGCAATGCATCGTCGCCGCCGATCAGGATGGAGTCGGTTGCAAGGTAGTGCGCGCCGATCATCGACGAAGTCGATGCGCATGCGCGCGCAATTTCCGCCAGTGCGAGAATGATCGCGGCGGGCGAAGCGTCAATGCCACCCCAGCGCTCCGGCAGGTTCAATCCCATCACGCCCAACTCGGCAAGCGCCGGGACATAGCGCGTAGTGGAAATTTCGTCCCGGTCGACCTGCGCCGCGTGTGGTGCCAACTCTGCTTGCGCGAAGCGCCGGATGGCCTCCGCAATCTCCAGGTCGGCCTCGGTCACACCCATTCGTTTAAGCATTGTTCGTCTCCTGATTCGTTTCGCTTCGCAAGTCGGTGGTTTCGTCCACATGTAGTACACCGGCGGCAACCAGCGTGGCGACATACGCCGTATCGACGCCGAGTTGCTGTTGCAGGACCGCCTGCGTATGCTCGCCAAGGCGCGGCGCGCGCGTCGTGCGCGTGGTGGGCCACGCCGAGAAGTGGACCGGCTGCTTTGGCAGGCGCACGACGCCACCGCCGCCGGCCGGCGCCTCGACCAGAACGCCGCGCGCACGTGCTTGCTCGCTCTCCAGCGCTTCACTGATGTTCTGGATCGGCGCAACGGGAATGCCGGCTTCGCTCAGTAGCGCATTCACTTCGGCAATGCTATGGATTCCAGACCATGATTCGATGCAGGCGCGCAATGCAGCTTCGTTCTCGCATCGCGCTGCATCGTTCGCAAAGCGCGCATCGTCGATCAGCAGGGGCTGGTCCATTGCGTGTGCCAGGCGCTCGAAAAGACGATTGTTGAGCACCGCCACGACAAAATAGCCGTCTCTCGCGCGATAGGCTCCAAACGGCGCCGACGACGGGTGCCGGTTCCCAACACGTTGCGGCGCAATGCCGGTGGTCGCGTAGCGCGCGACCAGCGCAGTGGTCAGGCTAAGCGTCGCGTCGAACATCGCGACGTCCACGTGCGTACCCTTGCCGGTTCGCTCGCGCGCGAGCAACGCAGCCAGCACGCCCCACGACGCAAAGATGCCGCTTACCACGTCCGAAACGGAATCGCCGACAAGCGTCGGCGCCCCGTCGGGTGAACCCGTCGCGTCCATGAGCCCGCACATCGCCTGCAGGATGATGTCGTAGGCGGGTCGATGAGACTCCGGACCCGTCTGACCGAAACCTGAGACGCTCGCATAAACGAGCCCAGGATTGTGCGCGGCGAGTTGCGCGTAGCCAATGCCCAGACGCTCGGCCACACCGGGACGAAAGTTCTCGACGACGACATCGGCCCGGGCGCAGAGTGCCTGAGCGAGCTCGCGGCCTTCGTCGCGTTTCAGGTCGATCACCACGCTTTGTTTGTTGCGGTTCATCGCGCTGAAAAGACCGCTCTCGCCGGCGGAGAACGGGCCGATTGCGCGATAGTCGTCGCCGCCGGGCGGCTCGATCTTGATGACTTCAGCACCCAGATCACTGAGCAGCGCGGAGCACAGCGGGCCCGCGAGCACGCGGGAAAAATCGATCACACGAATGCCTTCGAGCGGCAGCGCGGGCAATGTCACGGGGTATTCCTCCAGAACAGCCGGCCAGTTCGGCTGGTGGAGACATTCTGAGCGGCGCAGGTAATAGGATAAAATATTAGAATAAATTAACGGTTATATAAAAATCCTATGGCACTGTCGCTCAGGCTGCTACGCTACTTCGTCACCGCCGCGGAAACCGGCAGCACGACTGCTGCGGCGAGGCACCTGAACGTGTCGCAGCCTTCGATCTCCGTGGCAATTCGTGAACTGGAGGCGCTATTCGACGCGCCGCTGTTCACGCGCGACGCGGGCACCGGTATGACGCTCACGCAGTTTGGACAACGAAAGCTGGACGAGGCGCGTCACCTGCTCGCCTCAGCATCGGCGTTCATTACCGACGACGTCGGCGAAGGAAACGGCGGCTTGGTGCAAATCGGCGTGTTCCGCACGATCGCGCCCGTCTATCTGCCGCGCGTGCTTAAGCTCGCGCAGGCGCGCTTTCCCGCTTTGACCGTGCACTTCCGGGAAGGCGACCTGACGCAACTCGATGAGTGGCTACACAAGCGCCAGATCGATCTCGCACTCATGTACGACGTGGGCTTGCCGATCGACATCGAGCGCGAATGTCTCGCCGAACTCAAGCCGTACGCACTCGTGCCCAGCGAGACGCCGTTGGCTAAACGACGCCGCGCGATCTCGCTGCACGAACTTGCAGCGCAGCCTTTCATCCAGATCGACCTACCCCAAAGTCGCGATTTCCTGATGGCGCCGTTCTGGCAGCATGGTCTGGCGCCCAACGTGCGATATCGGGCAACCTCCATTGAACTCGTGCGCGCGATGGTCGCGAGCGGACTTGGCGTGTCGTTACTGATTACGCAAAGTCCCGCGGTCGCGCAGACGCCGCTTGTTGCCGAGCGGCCAATACGTGAAGCCACCGTGATCCAGCCGCTTGTGATCGCACGGCCGGCGCGCGTGCCGCACACACGGGCCTCAGAGCTACTCGCCTCCTGCGTGCGTGACGCGGTGGCTGAAGCAATGGGCGAGCGGGTCGGCAAATGAGGGCTTGACGTTATGCGTAAGCGTTACGCCCCACCACCTAGCCCGAGGAATCGAAACGGTGGTGCAGGTTGAAAGTACTTCGACACTTCGCCGTCGAAAGTATTGCGCTGATCCTTACCGAGATCGAGACGTTTGACTGGTGCGCCCGGGGAGAAGTCAACCTTCTTCAGGTCGACCCAGAACGTGTTTGGCGTTAATGCCGATTCAAAGAAGTAGAGCAAACGCTTGTGATCGGCGACCGTGCGCCAGCGGGTGGAGGAAATGTTCGGCTCGTCCGGCGTGGTAATGCCGAACGGCACAGACACATTGCGGATCACGCTGAAGACGCTGGCGAGTGCGACGGCGGGGTCTTCACTTTTGGGAATGGCATTGATGTAGAACGAAGCGCGCGCGAATCGATCCGCGGAGCGGTTTGTACCGGGCAACCAGACTGTGCCGCCGATGCCTTTCCAGTACTCGTTCAGGGCAAGTTGTTCGTCGAAAGTCGGCGAGTTGGTCATCACCTGATACTGCCTGCCGTGGTGGATGACCTGCTTGCCTGCGATGTACTCGACGATAGCGCTGTCGCCGGTAGCATCCGAAATGGCGAGGTGCAGCGTGGCGAGGCGCTTTTCTCCGGGGACATTGTCCGTGACTATGGTGAAGGGTTCTTTCTCGAGCGCGGCGACAGCCTCCGAGACCGTTGCGAAATTGTCCAGGACGTACTGCGCCCAGGCGGCAATGGTAAGTCCCGGTTTCGAGTTGTTGTCGAAAACCGGGTACTGCGATTCGACGAGCCAGAGGAGTTCCGCTGCGAGGCCTTTCTCGTTCATGCCGTCGGTGGTGGAAACGTCGTAGCCGGTCGCGACCACGCTACCGTATCGGGCGGTCCATTTGAGTGAGTTCGGCCCTGCCTCGCCGTTGCGGGCAATGCCACGCGGCAGGATGTAGAGATTGGTTGAAATGTCGAGCTTCCAATCCATCGATCGGGCGGTGATGACGTCGTTATTGTCGCCAAGATAGACGACGCGGGTGCAGGCAAGCGCTGCGATTGGAATGGCGACTAGCGTCGCAGCGGCGAAAAGGCCAGGCAGAATTGACCAAACGAAACGGCGCATGGTGATTCCTCACTATTGTCAACAGATACCGAACGATTGATTTCCGATGCTCGCAACTGAAACCGTCAGGTGCGCCTCATTGCCTGCGCACTACGAGGACCACGCCGTATTTTGCATGACGACTCGATACCCATCGGGGTCCGCGAATGTTCGACCCGACACGTCCCAATAAGGGTTGAACGACTTGACCCGAACGAATCCGTTGTCGACAAACCGGTCGCATGCCGACTCCCACGCTTCCCGGTCCGGAGCATAAAACACCAGTAAATCCTCGTGCGTCGGTGAGGCGGCTACCGGGTGTTCGCGGCATTGGGTGAACTCAAAGTGATAGTCCATCCCGGCGCATCCGAGCATTACTCCATCGAACCCGTGATGATCTTGGAACCGTGCCAGCACAATCAGGTTAAGTGCCGCGCAATACATGTTTTCAGATCGAGAAATATCGCTGACAGGTCGGGCGATTCTGAGCTTTGCTTGCATGGATTCGTTACATCGGTTGTGGGTTAAGGGTTTTCGAACATCTGATTCGAAAGGATACGCCGAATGTTAAAGCGGAATCCGTTTGCACGATCGTGCACGACGAGTACCACAAAGCGTTCTGCATGACGATCTCCTTGCAGATGAAACTCCTGCGTCACCACGCTCCCGGAATTTCCTTCGCGGAAGTCAATGCCTGTTGCGAGTGGGCGACATTGGCGCCGAATTATTGCGACATTAATTGTCGCGAAATATGATCGCCACACGGCGCGTGGGGCGTGCGCCACTTACGTCAGTGCACGCTTACGTGCCGCTTGCGACATGACAACAATCGGAATACCTCATGAATAAAACACTTGCGGCAGTCGGTGCAGGTCTGCTCGCCCTTTCGGCACAGTCCGCCTTCGCACAAAGCTCGGTCACTCTGTATGGTCTCGTTGACACAAGCGTGCGTTACCTGACGAACGCGAATTCGAATAACGATTCTCAGGTGTCGATGGGTGAAGGTATCGAGACACCTAGCCGTTTCGGTTTGAAAGGCACTGAAGATCTGGGCGGCGGGACGTCGGCGGTCTTCAAGCTCGAGAACCAGTTCCAGCTCTGGTCCGGCAAACTCGACAACAGCAACAACACACTATTCCAGCGCAATGCATACGTCGGACTCTCAAACAACCAGTACGGCACGCTGACCTTCGGCCGCCAGCAAACGCCGTTCTTCGACGTGATGGGCAACACGTACGATCCGCTGACCGTCGGCGACTTCTGGCAGGACAGCTGGATCTATAACCCGGTAGGGCGATATCTGTTCACCAATAGCTCGGCCAAGTACACCGGCCAGTTTGGCGGTCTGCAAGTGGAAGGTATGTACGGCTTCGGCGGCGTGCCGGGTAGCACCGGCCAGAACAGCATGTACGGCTTTACAGCGTCGTATGCGCTTGGCCCCCTCTCGGCCGACGTTGGGTTCCAGCAGAACGATAACGCCGGCAAGAAATTTAACCTCGTCAACGTCGGCGCAGTCTACGCAATCACGCCGTCGGTCAAGGTCCTCGCGGGCTGGCTGCATTCGCAGGACAACACCGGGCTTGTCGATGGCGACGAGCAGCAAGCCGGCGCACCCGTGCTGACGCATGTCAGCCCGAACCGTATCGACGACAGTTTCTACGTCGGCTCGACATGGCAAGCTACGCCGGTGTTGGCGCTTACGCTGGCCGGTTACTACGATCATGCACGCAATGCGGCAACGCTCGACGGCACGCTCGGCGCCGGTATCAATTACTCGGGCACGCTGCTCGCGGAGTATTCGTTGTCGAAGCGCACCGAGGTGTACGGAACGGTCGACTTCACCCGTGGCACCGGTGCGTTTCTAGCGGACTACCCGGGCCGCAACAATCAGACCGGCGTTGCAATCGGCCTGCGCAACATCTTCTGACCGCACGGCCCGGGTTGCCGGGCTTTCTGCTCAGAATGGACCGCGCGTGTCGTGAGACGCGCGCGGTTTTTTTGCGTCGACGAAATACACTTATCCACACTGTTTTTCAAGCGACGTTGAGCCAACTACGGCCGCACTTCCTGGAACGATTGTTTTTGAGGATCCCACGTAAATGTGGCCCCCACGCACGCTCCGTTTTCGACCGCCACTCCCGCCACGCTTACCTGCGGAGTAGGTCCGTCTTCTTTTACTTTCACCGTATCGATTCCCCAGTCGCACAGCGTTCCATGAGCGGGGGCCAGCGCCTGGACAAGATCGCCAGTTTTCTTGTCCCGCACCTCGATCACGCGATTGAGCGTGGCGATCGATGGAATGACGAAGTACCAGCGGTCCGTGGATGCCGCCTGGAGTATGGGAACCGGCTCGGCCCCGTAAGTGCTGTAGGCAACGAGGTTCAAATGGATAGGCAGTTTCTGTCCGTTGCGATAGCTGACCCAGGTGCCTTCGTACGACTTCGGCGGAAAGATATCGCTTGGCAGTTCAAGCTGGGCTATCGGCAACCCGCTGGCGTCGAGTTCATCGATGTGGATGTTCCCCGAGGTATGGAAGATCGTGGGTTTGAGTCGAATGGGGGTGCGGTGCCGGTCGTAAAAATAGACTCCTGTGGTCACAGTGTTGGTGAGCGACAGGTACAACATGTCAGGATCAATGGCAGACAGAATGAAACACGCAGCCGGGTGACGCATAGGTAAGTCTCCAATGTCCGGATAGTTCAAACACCTTTGGGCCTGAGCGGCGGTGTCCAGCCGACCCGCTTACCTTTGTTCCACGCATCCGGGGCCTGTTCGGTATTCGTGGCACACTCCTACAAGAAGGATGGGGGAGACCATGCTCCGGCGAAGGTTCACAATCGTTCCGATTGTTGCCACTGGCGCATTCCCAACCGGCGTGGCTCGACGGCGGGTCCATACCGGAACTTGCAGGATCGGTAACGGGGTTTCCCGGCCGATGCCGCTGCAGGTGGCTTTCGTTAGAATCTGTTTCCGATTCGTTAATACATCCATTACCGGAGGCGAACGTGCCAGGCTTACTTCCCGATGTCGACCGCGAGGGACTCCTCGAGTATTCGGTCGTGTACACCGACCGATCAATCAATCATATGTCGCAGCTTTTTCAAGGCGTCATGCGCGATATTTCCGGCGCCCTGAAAAAGGTCTATAACGCGAAGTCGGCGGTTATCGTGCCGGGCAGCGGGACATTCGGCATGGAAGCCGTCGCCCGGCAGTTTGCGACAGGCAAGAAGTGTCTGGTCATCCGCAATGGCTGGTTCAGTTTCCGTTGGTCGCAGATTTTCGACATGGGCAGCATCCCATCTGAATCAATCGTATTGAAGGCGCGCCCGGTCGAACAAGGAAGGCAGGCCGCCTATGCACCGCCGCCGATCGAAGAAGTGGTCGCCGCGATCAAGGAGAACAAGCCGGATCTGGTCTTTGCACCGCATGTCGAAACGGCCTCCGGAATGATCCTGCCTGATGCCTATTTGCGTGCCGTGTCCGACGCTGTTCACGCCGTCGGCGGCATGTTTGTACTGGATTGCATCGCCTCCGGCACGGTCTGGGTGGACATGCAGGCCAGTGGCGTCGATGTCCTGATCAGCGCACCGCAAAAAGGGTGGAGCGCGTCACCGTGCTGCGCACTCGTCATGCTCAGCCCTCTTGCCCGCGAAAGAATCGACGCGACAACCAGCACCAGTTTCGCTTGCGACCTTCGCAAATGGCTGCAGATCATGGAGGCCTACGAGAACGGCGGGTTCGCGTACCACGCCACGATGCCCACGGACAGTCTCGCGACGCTGCGCGACGTCATTAAGGAAACCGAGGCATATGGCTTCGACAAAGTGAAAGCGGAGCAGCTTGAACTCGGCACGCGCGTTCGCTCACTCTTGACTGCCAAAGGTTTCCGAAGCGTGGCGGCGGAAGGTTTTCAGGCCCCGGGCGTGGTGGTCAGCTACACGGACGATGACGGCATACGATCCGGCAAGAAATTCGCCGATGCCGGTTTGCAGATCGCGCCCGGCGTTCCCCTTCAATGCGACGAGCCTGAAGACTTCAAGACTTTCCGCATCGGACTATTTGGCCTCGACAAACTGCATGATGTCGAAGGCGCGGTCGCGAGGCTCACCAAGGCATTGGACAGGATTCTTTAGCGCGTTTTTCCGGCGCAGGTGCGCATGGCTCGCCCTCGCAACCGCATCGACAGGAGGGCCCCGGAACCTGTGGGAATAGCTATGCGCACGCTTCGGTCTTTGCCGCTGCGCCGGACCCCTATGCTTCGACAGGCAATCTCGGCAGTTGACATCGCCGAAGCATGCCGCCTAACATCGCTCAGGATGACCAGGAGAAAATTCAGCATGAATGCTACGTTTATCATCGTACTAGGAAGTCGGCGCATGGTCCGGTAACGGCACCTGGCCGTCCCCATGCGCCCCCGACAAAATCGGGGGCTTTTTTTTGCCCCGCGCGAAATTGCTTTCGATCGGAAATGCCGATGACTTCAACACGACCGCTTCCCACGCTCTCCACACTGATTCTGCTGTGTGCGCTCTCTGTGCTGCCATTGAGCATATTCCTGCCTTCGCTGCCGAACATTGCGATGAATTTTCACGCCGACTACGCGCTCGTGAGCCTGTCGCTGGCAGGATATGCAACCGTCGCCGCTGTGCTGGAACTGGTCATGGGGCCGCTGTCCGATCGCTTCGGGCGGCGGCCAATCGTGTTGACCAGCCTGACCGTATTCGTGGTCGGGTCGCTCGGCTGCGCGCTGGCGGGCAATATCTGGACCTTTCTGACTTTCCGTTTGCTTCAGGCTCCGATCACCTCCTGTTATCCGGTGTCGATGGCCGCCATCAGGGATATGACCGGGAAGGAGGGGGCCGCAAGCCGGATCGGCTATGCCGCGATGGCAGCGGCGTTCGCCCCCATGCTCGGCCCGACGGTCGGCGGCGTTATCGACGAAACGAGCGGCTGGCGTGCGATCTTCTGGGGTCTCGCCCTTGCCGGCATAGCTTTGTTTGCGCTGTGCTGGTTCCGCCTGGGTGAGACCAACAAGTATCCATCGGACACCATCAGGCAGCAGTTTCGGGCCTATCCCGCGCTTATCCACGAACCTCGTTTCTGGGCCTACGCGCTGTGCATGGCGTTCTCAACGGGTACGTTCTATGCCTTTCTGGCCGGTGCTCCATTGGCCGCGAAAACGGCGTTCGATGTACCACCGGCAACGCTAGGTTTGTACATGGGCTCCATCACCGCCGGCTTCGTGCTCGGCAGCTTCCTGTCGGGGCGCTACGCCAGCCGCTATCCGCTCGCTACGACCATCACCGTGGGACGTGTCGTTGCTTTTGCCGGTCCGTTGATCGGCTTGATGCTCTTCTTCGCCGGAGCCAGGCACGCAATAGCGCTGTTCGGCCCTTGCATGCTAGTCGGCGTTGGTAACGGCCTGTCAAATCCGTGCGCCCATGCCGGAGCGCTCTCGGTGCGCCCGGAGCTGACGGGAAGTGCATCCGGGTTGGTTGGCGCGATGACCATTGCCGGCGGCTCCGCCCTTTCCTCGATGACGGGAGCCGTACTGACGGAAAGCAACGCAGCCTACGCGCCGCTTTGCCTGATGCTGTTCTCCTCCGTGATTGCGATGTTGGCCGCGTCGTATGTGCGCGTGCTGGACAGGCACGAGGCGTATCGATGAGCGCCTCGACACGTCGCATTTGTGAATCGCCGGCATCGTTTTAAGTGGTGTCGAACTCGCGCGCGCGATAGCGACATGGCCGATGAGGGGCAACGGTGGCCGGCATAGTTCAGTCGCCTGGCAGCGCTACGGTTTTTCTGCGGCGATCAATGTCGATATTCTTTGACCATTGATCTGCGCGGCGCAATCAGGCGGCAACCGCTAGAATTGCGGCTTTAGCCCGGAATACGCCAATGTCTTTTGCCTCGCTTGGCCTGATCGATCCCTTGCTGCGTAATTTGCAGGACCTCAATTACCAGACACCTACGCCGGTGCAGGCCAAGGCGATTCCCGCCGTGCTCAGTGGCAAGGACGTCATGGCTGCGGCGCAGACCGGCACCGGCAAGACGGCGGGTTTTGCGCTGCCACTGTTGCAGCGGCTGGTGCAACACGGCCCGGCGGTGTCCAGCAACCGCGCGCGTGTTCTGGTGCTGGTGCCCACGCGTGAGCTGGCCGAACAGGTGCTGCAAAGCTTTATCGACTACGGTAAAGGCCTCGACTTACGATTTCTGGCCGCCTACGGCGGTGTGAGCATCAACCCGCAGATGATGAAGTTGCGCAAAGGCGTGGATGTGCTCGTTGCCACGCCGGGCCGTTTGCTGGATCTGAATCGCCAGAATGCAGTGCAGTTCGATCAGGTACAAACGCTGGTGCTGGACGAGGCCGACCGCATGCTGGATCTGGGCTTTTCGCGCGAACTCAACGCCGTCTTTGCCGCGTTGCCCGCTCAGCGCCAGACCCTGCTGTTCTCTGCCACGTTTACCGACGACATCCGCGCGATGGCGGAGAGCATTCTGCGCGGCCCGGTGAATATCAGCGTCAGCCCGCCCAATGCCACGGCCAGCAAGATCAGGCAGTGGGTGATACCGGTGGATAAAAAGAACAAGCCTGACCTCTTCATGCACCTGGTGGCCGAGAACAACTGGGAGCACGCACTGGTGTTCGTCAAAACTCGCAATGGCGTGGATTACCTGGCGGCCATGCTGGATGACGCGGGCTATTCGGTCGACACCATCCACGGCGACAAGCCGCAACCCGCACGACTGCGTGCGCTGGAACGCTTCAAGACGGGCGAAGTCAGTATGCTGGTAGCCACCGACGTGGCTGCGCGCGGGCTGGATATCGACGACCTTCCGCTGGTGATCAACGTTGATCTGCCAATCGTGGCGCAAGACTATGTGCACCGTATTGGCCGTACCGGCCGCGCGGGTGCGAGCGGCGTGGCGGTGTCCCTTGTGTGCGCCGACGAAGCGCCGCAACTGGCCGCGATTGAAGCGCTGATCCGGCAAACGCTGCGCCGTGAAGAAGAGCCGGGCTTTGAGGCCGAACATCGCGTGCCGCAAACCAGCGCGACGGGCGAGATCATCAAGAAACCTAAAAAACCCAAGAAGCCGAAAGTGCCACAAGCTGCGCCGGGCGCCGTGCAAGTGCCCGGCAAAAAACCGCGCCCGCAAAGTGGCGAAAACAAACGCAAGCCTGCGGCGCAGCGCGCTGCGGCCGCGGGTGAAGGCACAAGTGTGTTTAGCGGTAGCCCATTCAGCGTGCCAAAGCCACGCGGCAAACCTGCCAGCAAGCCGGCTGGGGGCTCACGTAAGCCCGCTGGCAAACCCGCTGGTGGCCGCGGCAAACGCTAACTCCGAGTCGTGGGGACGAGTAGTCCTCCCCGCAGAGAAGACTCAGCCGCCTTTCAGTGCGGCGCGGACAAACGAGACGAACCGCGATGTAACGGGGTTGCTCCGCGCATCTGGCCACACAAGCCCTACGCGCCACTTCGCGCACTTTCCGCGCAGCGGCAGCACGGTAGCATCCCGTAGCAGATGTTGCGCACCCGATGGGACGAACGCGACGCCGACGCCGGCAGCAACCGATGCCAGGACGGACTGCACATCGTCAGCCTGCTGAGTCACGTTCGGTACAAAGCCCTGTTCGCGACACCAGCCGTCGACCTGAGCGGCGAGCCCAAGCCCGCGCGCACGCCGCAGGGCCAGAAAACCCATTTCATTCAGCTTGTCAAAGTCGGCAGGAAGACGCACGCGCTCAAGGGATGGAGGTAACGCCAGCGCGAGGTTCTCATCGATCACACGAAGAGACGAGAGACCCTCGACCGAGGGTACGCGCATAAAGCCCACATCCAGTTTTCCCGCCAGAAGGCGACGGGTTTGCTCGGCAGAAGAGAGGTCGCTCAACGCGATGGCAATGCCCGGATACTGCTGACGGAAGTCGGCGATGATCCGCGGCGCGATCGTCAGCACGGACAGACAGATACCGACCCGTAAATGCCCGCGCTTGCCACTGGCCGCCTCTCGTGCGCGCGCGAGAATCTCATCCGAGTCGTGGACGAGCGCTTGCGCATCGGGCAGGAAAATTTCGCCGAAACGCGTCAGCTCCGCACCATGCCGCCCACGTTCGAACAGCTTCGCGCCCAGGCTAGCCTCCAGTGCGCCAACCTGCTTGCTCAACGCCGGCTGACTCAAGTGAAGCGCCTCGGCCGCGCGGCCGAAATGACGCAGTTCGACGACCGACAAAAACGTTCTCAGCAGTTTCAGTTCCATTCTGCGTAGTTATCGTTTCGATCAAATCATTCATTTTACTAATCGATTGGCGAGTTGTTCAATACGGATATGTCTCTCAACGCGGGATTGTCCATGGCCTTACCCAATCCTAAGTGTCGCCCAAACCGCACGGACCGTGTAGATGTCCCGGTTGACGACGCCACCGCCAATCCCGATCCTGCGCAGGCGCGTTTAGTGGGGCGGGAGCGCCGCCCCCGGTTCGCTGATGCCTTCCCGGCAGACGATGGCCGCATGCAAGGGGGCTCGATCGCCGTGAGCTTTGCCGTTGTCTCTCGCCGGCGATGGCCGCGCTGAACAGAAATCAGATCGGGTTCCACGAGGAAGCGCCGTTGCGGCAAGTCTCAGCATCCATGCGCGTGTTCGGCTGCGACTGCACTGCCGCTTCGGCAAACGCCTCTCGCAGCGTACCGGTCGCTCAGCCCCGTTCCGCCATCGCAAGGATGCGCTGCGCCATCCGCACGTTCGCGAAATCGACCAGCTTGCCGTCGATCGAAATGGCTGCGAGGCCCGCGGCTTGAGCCGCTTCGAGCGCCTCTACGGTTCGGCGGGCGGCACGCACTTCGTCGTCGGTCGGTGAGAACGCCGAACGGGTCGGCTCGATCTGCCCGGGATGGATGACCTGCTTGCCGTCGTAACCCATCGCCGCGGCTTTCAGTGCCCAGGCTCGCGTCAGGACGAGATCGCGAAACGCGCCGCATGGACCATCTATCGCACGCAGTCCAAAAGCGCGCGCGGCGACCAGAATCCGCATCATCGGGTACGTCCAGAGGTCGAGGGGCGTGGCGCTGTAGTGGCCCGCTTCGTCCTTGAGCGTCACGGCATAACCGGCATGCGTGCCGCCGATTTCGACGTTGCGCGCGCCGATGGACGCCGAAAAATCGCCGACCCCGAAATGCAAGGCCGTGAGCCGGTTACTCGCGCCGGCAATGCTATCGACATTCATCACGCCGCGCGCCGTCTCGATCAACGCTTCGATTTCGAGCGGTGCAAATGACTCGGGCCGAGCGCTCAGCAACTGCTCCACCTGTGCAATCACGTCCGCCGATTCCACCTTCGGAACGAGAATCGAATCGAGCCGCCGCGCTTCGGCGGTCAAGGTCCGGACCTCGTGCGCGTGGATGCCATTCTCGTTCGCATTGATCCTGACGCTGACCGTCTTGTCGCCCCAGTCGAGTTCGGCGAGTGCCTGCACGGCTGTTCTGAGCGCCTCGTCTTTCTTGTCGACAGGGACAGCATCCTCAAGATCGATGAACACTGCATCAGCCGCGCTAGCCGCCGCCGATTGCAGCATATTGAAGCGATGTCCAGGCACCGCGAGCACGGTGCGCGTCGTGCGTGGGCGCCGCTGCGGATTCGATTCGCGTTGACTCATACGCCGCTCCGTTGCGAGTGTGTATCCGCTGCGATTTCCGCGAGAATGGCGTCGGTATGCTGGCCAACTGCCGGTACCGGACCCATGACGGGCTCGATCCCCGGGATCGTCACCGGCGGAAGGAACATATCGTGGGGACCGCTCTCGGTTTCAACACTGCGGTAGCGATTGCGCTCGCGTAGTTGTGGATGATCGAGGAGTGCTTCGACGTCGTTCATCATGCCGTTCGCAATCGACGCGCGATCGAGCCGTTCCAGTACCTGCGCGCTGCTCCACGCGGCAAAGCGCTCCTCGATGGTCCGTTCCAGCGCCTCGCGATTCGCAACCCGTAGTGAGTTCGAAGCGTAGCGTGGTTCGACCGCGATGGCCGCGTCGTCCAGCACAACTGTGCAGAAGCTGAGCCACTCGCGTTCGTTCTGGATACCGAAGAAAACTGTCTTGCCGTCGCCGGTCGCGAATGGACCATACGGTGCGATGGTTGCGTGCCGGGCGCCACTGCGCGGCACCGGCTCGCCGCGGCCGCGTGTGTAGTACGCCGGATAGCTCATCCACTCGGTCAGCGCATCGAACAGCGAGACTTCGAACGCCATGCCTTTGCCGGTGCGCGAGCGTTGATGCAGGCCCATCAGGATGCCGTTCAGCGCGTACATGCCAGTGGCGATGTCAGCAATCGCGAGACCGCATTTCGACGGCGTCTCGGGCGTGCCGTTGATGGACAGGAAGCCGGTCTCGCACTGCACCAGCAGGTCGTAGGCCTTCTTGTTGCTGTAGGGGCCGTTGGAGCCGTACCCGGAAATGTCGCAGGCGATCAGTTGCGGGAAGCGCGCGACCAGGGACTTCGCGTCAAGCCCCTGACGCTCTGCCGCGCCGGGCGCCAGATTCTGGATGAAGACGTCGGCACGGGCGAGCAGCGCTTCGAGCGTTTCCTGCCCGGGACCGGTCTTGATGTCGAGCGCGAGACTTTCCTTCGAGCGATTGGTCCAGACGAACTGGCTCGACAGGCCATCCATCGCGGTATCGTAGTTGCGGGCGAAGTCGCCGACCTCCGGGCGCTCGATCTTGATGACGCGCGCGCCCCAATCGGCCAGATGCCGGCTTGCCAGCGGCGCGGCAATCGCCTGCTCGATCGAGACGACCGTGATGTCGTTGAGTGGATGGTTCATCTTCTGCATATCCTCACTATTTCAATGCGTAAAGGTGCTCAGGCTTTTCTTGCGACACGGCATCACACGCGGCATGACACACGCTATGCCACCGCAGCGGCCGGGCCGATCACGGCACCATCCAGCCGAGCACCGGCGTGGACTGCAGGTAGACCAGCAGACTGAGCGCCGCGATCATCAGGACCGTCCAGCCGGCCACGCGTCTGAACAACACGCCTTCCTTGCCCATCATGCCGACGGCCACCGCGCCGACCGCGAGGTTCTGCGGCGATATCGCCTTGCCGACCACGCCGCCCGACGTATTGGCCGCGGTCAACAGAATGTCGGACAGGCCAGTGTGATGGGCGGTGGTGAGTTGCAGCATGCCGAACAGCGCATTCGCCGACGTATCCGAGCCGGTGAGGGCGGTTGCGAACCAGCCGAGAATCGGCGACACCGGTGCGAAAGCCGGACCCGCCTTGGCCGCCCAGATGCCGAGCGTCACGATCTGGCCCGACAGGTTCATCACGTACGCCACGCCGACGACGCAGCACACCGTGAAGACCGCCCAGCGCAGTTCATGAAGGTTCTTCAGATAAGTCCGGGCGGCAACCGGCGCACTGACCTTAAGGATCGGCGCTGACAGCAAACCGGCGATCAATACGATCGAGCCGGCGGAAAGCAGCCATTCGAACTTGGCGCCGGTAGCCGATACGGCGGCCCCTTTCGGATCGACCACGTGCAGGCCGGGCCATGCGAACGTCGACGTGACGACACCCAGTGCGTGACCGATAAAGCCGATCTGCGTCGCTGCGACGACCAGGATCACGGCGGCGTAGGGTGCGAGCGCGCGCAGGATCTCGGCGCGCGAATCGGGCGCCTGGGCAGTGTCGGCTGATGCATTGCCGCGTACGGCTGAATGGTGGAACTGCGTGCCTGAGCCCGGCATCGGCATAGCCATGGTGGCGCTGTTGGACGCACTCGCGAGGCCATGACCATGGTCGGCGTCGGGACGTCGATGGCCACCGGAATTGACTACCACCGCTCCCGCACCCGCCAGGTCGGCGCGCAACACGCCCGGCGACCAGAGGCGCAGGAACGCGATGGAAGCGCCCGCGCAGATCAATGCGGCGACGATATCGACGAGTTCGACCGGCAGCAGCATCGACCCTGCAAACTGCGTGAACGCGAACACGACTCCGGTGACCAGCGCAAGCGGCCAGACTTCCTTTATGCCACGCCGGCCGTCGACGATGAATACGAGGATCAGCGGAATGAAGAGCGACAGCAATGGCGTTTGCCGTCCCACCATCACGCTGATCTCATGAACCGGCAAACGGGTGATCTTGGCGAGCACGGTAATGGGCAAGCCCAGCGCGCCGAACGCGACCGGGCTGGTATCGGCGATCAGGCAAACCGCTGCGGCCTTCAGCGGCTCGACACCGATCGAGATCAGCAGCACCGCGCAGATCGCGACCGGCGCACCACCGCCGGCCAGCGCTTCCAGCAGCGCACCGAAGCAGAACGCGATCAGCACCGCTTGCACGCGCTGGTCGGCGCTGACGCGGGCGAGGGCGCGCCGCAGCACGTCGGCGTGGCCGCTTTCCTGAGTCAGCTTGAACAGCCAGATTGCGTTGATGCCAATCCAGATGATCGGAAAGAAGCCGATCGCGGCGCCCTCGAGCGCGCCACTGGCTGTTTGTCCGGCCGGCATCCCGTAGACGAAAATCGCGACCGCCATCGACACCGCGAGTGAAGCAAGTGCTGCCCAGCGCGCCTGCAAGCGCAGGACGCCGAGCAGGACGAACAGGGTGAGCAGGGGAAGAACGGCGAAAAATGCGGAAGCCCCTATCGAGTGCGCGACGGGGTCGAAAATCTGGGTGTACATGCGTCTCCTTCGGGCTCTGAGCGAGCATCTCTTATCGACTGCGAAGGCCACAATGTAGACGCGTGCCGCATCGGCGTGAAATACCGATTGGAGCTACCGGGTATAGGCGACGCCTATAGCTATGACGTGCCGGCGTCGTTGGGGTGCAGCACACCGGACCAGACGCCGCTTTCGACCAGCTCGGCGACAAGGCGTGTGACCACCTTCTGAATCGCCAGCGACGCGGCGCTGGTGGGCAGCGCATTCGGTACACACAAGCCGACGGGACGGCTGATCTCCGGATCGATCAGCCGATGGATCAGATGCTGGTCCGCGGTGTTGCGCCCGAATGCATCCGACGAGACGATCGTCACCACCTCGCCCTGGCGTGCGATGGCGAGCATGGTCGGCAGCGAGTCGACGTCGGCGACGATATCGGGCTCGATGCCTTCGCGTGCGAAGGCGCGCTCGATCAGCACGCGCAAACCGTTCGCCGCGCTCGGTAGAACCATCGGCACATTCGCGAGTTGACGCAACGTGACGTCATGCGCCGGGCCGATGCCGGCGATCTGTCCGAACACGAACAGGTTTTCCTCGAACAGCGGATGTACCGAGACGCCTCGCGTTTCTGACTCGCGAAACAGGATGGCCATATCGAGGCGCCCGTTCGCCATCAATTCGGCGAGGTATCCGCTCATGCCTTCGACGATCTGCAAACGGATGCCAGGATAATGACGCCGTACGTAGTTGAACATGGGTAGCGCGAACACGACCGCGACGCTGGTCGGCAAGCCGATCGCAACCTGCCCGGATTCCGTGCCATTGACCTGCACCGCGAGGGGAATCTGCGCCATCTGACGGAGCACGTCGCGAGCGCGAAGATAGAGTGCGCGACCGGCTTCGGTCGGCTGGACGCCCTGGTGGCTGCGCAACAGCAGGGTTGTTTTCAGTTCGGTTTCGAGTCCGGCGACCTGCTGGCTAAGCGAAGGCTGCGCCACGCAAAGCTGTTCGGCCGCCTTCGAGAGGCTGCCGCAATCGACGATGGCAACGAAGTATTTGAGCTGGCGGATATCCATGCGGGTAGCTTAACGCATGCCGCGCGACGCGATCCGAGCCGCGTCGAGCAGCTCGAAATCGGGAGCGCTGCGGCCCACTGGCGGGTGGCCGCCGCCGGCAATCATGACGTCATAGATCAAAGAGAAATGCCTTTCAGTGCCTCGTACAGTCTGCGATATCGCGCAAGCCGGTTCTCGATCATGGGCCGCTGTGCGGCGTCGGGTTCGCAGACCTCGATCGTTGCGGGAGACGTACACACCTGTGCGACGCTCTCCTTTGTAACGGCCAACCGCGCAAGCCGTGCCGCGCCTAAAGCAGCGCCGACGTCGCCGCCATGATGGCGGCGCATTGCAACGCCAGTGGTGGTTGCACACAGCTTTGCCCAGAAACGGCTCCGCGAGCCGCCTCCGATGAAAGATGCCGTTTCCAGTATTGTGCCGGCGCCTTGCAGCGCTGCGTAGCCGTCGGCCATCGCGAAAGCTACGCCTTCCATCACACTGTAAGCAAGGTCGGCCTCGCCGTGGGCACCGGTGAGGCCCCAGAACACCCCCTTCGCGTTCGCATCATTGTGAGGCGTACGCTCACCGCTCAGGTACGGCAGGAACAGCGGCGCGCCCTGTGCGTCGGCATTCGCGGCCGCGCCGGCAAGATCGGCGACATCTTTCCTGAGCACGTCGGACAGCCACGCGAGACTTGACGCCGCCGACAGGATAACGCTCATCTGATGCCAACGGCCGGGCAAGCAATGGCAGAACGCGTGCACCGCCTGCGCGGGATTTGGCGCAAACCGGTCAGTCCCGGCAAACAGCACGCCGGAGGTGCCCAACGACAGGAACGCGCTACCTGACCCGGCGACGCCCATGCCGATCGCGCTGGCCGCGTTGTCACCCGCGCCGCCGCACAGGAGCACAGCGTTGGCAATGCCCCATTCGCGCCGCAAAGTGTCGCTCAACTGCGCCGCAGCCTCGCTGCCTTCCACCAGTCTGGGCATGTGCTCACGCGACAGGCCGGTCGCGGAGAGCATCCTGTCCGACCAGTCGCGCTTCGCGACGTCGAGCCACAGTGTGCCCGACGCATCGGACATGTCGGAGACGAACTCGCCGGTTAGCCGCCATGCTACGTAGTCTTTCGGCAAGAGGACCTTGTGCGCTGCGCGGAACACGGCCGGCTCGTACTTGGACAGCCAGAGCAGTTTCGGCGCCGTGAAACCCGGCATCGCAAGGTTGCCGGTAATCAGGCGCGATTCTGGAACCAGCGCTTCAAGCTCCACACATTCGGCGGATGCCCGTGTGTCGTTCCACAGAATCGCTGGACGTAACACCTGGCCGGCCCGATCGAGCAGGGTCGCGCCATGCATCTGTCCAGATAACCCAATACCACGTAGCGCCGAAAAGCCGGCGGGATTGGACGTTCGTACTTGCGTGACGGCATCGAGCGTGGCGTGCCACCACGCCTGCGGACTCTGTTCGGACCAGTGGGGGTGAGGGTTTTCGACTTCAAGCCGTGCGCTGCCGGTGGCCAGCGTATGCGATTCGTCGTCTGTGAGTAGCGCTTTGACCTCGGAGGTCCCAAGGTCGATTCCAAGGAAAGTCAAGAGTGTCGTCCTGGTTCTTGCGGCCGGCGCGTTTTGTCGAAGCAAAACGTCAAGCCGCGATCATGTGTTCGTTAAGCTGATGCAGCGCGCGGAATTTCGACGGCGGCATCGCCTTCGTTGAAAGGAATTGACGATTGAAGTTCGACAGATTGTTAAAGCCAACGCGATAGCAGATCTCGGTCACGCTAAGCGTCGAACACATCAGCAGTTCACAGGCCTCGTTAATCCGCAGGCGGTTCTGGTACTGCACGAACGTACACCCGGTATGTCGCCGGAAAAAGCGGGTGAACGTGCTCACGCTCATGCCGGCAAGTTCCGCGACATCGGTTTCACGCAATGTGCCAGGGAGGTTCTGCTGGATGTACGAGAGCACCTGATTGATTGTGGATTGCATGTAGCGATGCGCATTGACATCGTATGCGGGCCCCGCAAGCAAGGTGCGCTCGGTGCACGACGACAGCCTGTCGAAGATCGACATCAACAATTCGACGCGGCGGCAACCGTGCGCCCCGGCAAGCTCCAGCATCATGGGGGCAATGGTCCGGCCCACCTCATCCGGAAACTGTATTCCGCGCGCCGCGTCGTCGACCAGACCGACGATCGCGTGTAACTCGGCGAATGCGGCCACCATGCGTTCGACTGCGTCACGCGAGAACTGCAGAACCACGTCGCGTGACCGCACGGTTTCGCGCTCGGCGATTTCGCTGATCCAGTTATGCGGCAAGTTCGGCCCGGTGATCACCAGATTGCCGGGCGCGAAGTCGCCAATGAAATCGCCGACAAAGAATTTTCCCGTCGACGCCTGGATGACGTGAATTTCATACTCCGGATGAAAGTGCCATTTCGCTACTGTATGCGGATAGTCGTGCGCCCAGGCACGGAACGATTCGTCCCGGCGCGTGTGCACCAATTCCAGATCTGGATTCATAGCGCGTCTCCTCCTCGGCTGTCTCGACGCCGCGTCTTCGTGTGTCAATGCAAAGCGGCTCCCTGCACACCCGTGTTCTGATGTGGCGAACCCGCAAGCATTGTTCTGGCGGCCTTAGGAACGGGCAACGAGACGTTTTGCTCCGTTCTGGTATCGAAAACATGCAGGTCGGCCACCTTGAACTGAAACGTTACCACGCTATCCACTTCAGGCAGGTCACTCGCCGGCATCAGGGCAGCCAGCCGTTCGCCGGCGAATTCAAACGTGACAAGTGCCTCCGCGCCCAACAGTTCGATCAACTCCACCTTGCCGCGAAGCCTTAGCGAGTCGAATTCATCGTCTGCAGATGCCACTTTCAGATAGTTCGGCCGAATCGCCAGTTTCACCGCCTGGCCGGATTGCAGCGTGGCGAAACGCGGTCCGGCAAGCGCCCAGCGCTGGCCCTGCACCTGGACGAAACACGTTTCAGCGGCTCGCTCGACCGTTCCGGATATGAAATTCATCGCGGGTGTGCCGATAAACCCCGCGGCGAACAGCGTATGCGGGAAGTGGTAGAGATCGGACGGCGTGCCGGCCTGCTCAATCTGTCCGCCCCGCATCAGGATGACACGGTCGGCGAGCGTCATGGCTTCGAGCTGGTCGTGCGTGACATATACCGTCGTCGTCTTCAGGCGCTGATGTAGCCGCTTGATGTCGCCGCGCAACTGGGCTCGCAATTTCGCGTCGAGGTTGGACAACGGCTCATCGAACAGAAACACCTCAGGTGTCTTGATCATTGCCCGGGCAATCGCCGCGCGCTGCTGCTGGCCGCCCGACATGGCTCGCGGTTTGCGATCGAGCAAGGTGTCGAGGTTCAGCATCGCAGCGACTTCCCGCACGCGACGGTCGATTTCCGCCGCCGGCACCTTCAGCCGGCGCAAACCAAACGCAACGTTGTCGTACACGCTCATGTGCGGATACAGCGCATAGTTCTGAAACACCATCGCGACGTTACGCTCGCGCGCCGGCAAGTCGTTCACAACCGTGTCGCCGATCGCAAGTTCGCCCCCGGTGATTCCTTCGAGACCCGCAATCATGCGAAGCATCGTGGACTTGCCACATCCGGATGGTCCGAGCAACACGACGAACTCACCGTCGTCAATTTCCATATCGAGCGGATGCAATACCGGCTGGCCGCCATCGTAGCGTTTCGTGAGGCCTCTACAGACGATTTTAGCCATGGCTCAGTCCATTTCGATCTGGATCTTGACATCGGTCGGGCGTCCTGCTGCCGCTTCTTCGAACGCATTGAGGCCGTCGGCGAACGCGAACTTGCGCGAGATAAACGGCTTCACATCGATCATTCCCGAGCTGATCAGCGCCAGCGCGCGCGGAAATACGTTCGCGTAGCGGAACACCGATTCGAGGCGCACCTCCTTCGCCTGCATGGCGACGACGTCGAGCGGCACGCGGTCCACGGGCATGCCGACCAGGACTGCACAGCCGCCAGGGCAAAGGAGATCGAACAGCTCATCGTAGACCTTCGCGTTGCCGCTCGCTTCGAACACAACGTCGGCACCCCAGCCAGTGGTGACGTCCCGAACAACTTCGGCGAGGCGCTGCTCACGCACGTTCACGGTCGTGACCGCCGGATTGCCGGCGAAGAGCGCCAGCTTTTCGCCGATCACGTCTGCCAGAATGACGCGCGACGCACCCCCCGCCAGTGCGGCAAGGGCCGTCATCGCGCCGATCGTTCCCGCGCCGACGACGACGGCAACGTCGCCTGGCTTCATCGAAGCCTTCTTGGCTGCCTGCAGCCCGATCGATAGCGGTTCGACGATCGCGCCCTCCGCGAACGACACATTGTCGGGAAGGCGGAAGGTGAATGCCGCGGGATGCACGACGTAAGGCGTCAGGCAACCGTGAATGGGAGGCGTTGCCCAGAAACGCACCGCGGGATCCAGGTTGTACAGCCCACGCATCGTGGCCGGCGAGTCGAATTGCGGGACGCCCGGTTCCATGCAAACGCGGTCACCCACACGCAGATTCGTCACCTCGCCGCCGAGTTCGACTACTGTTCCGGATGCTTCGTGGCCAAGCACCATCGGCGCGTCAACCTTGAACGGACCGATGTGCCCGTGCGTGTAGTAATGCACGTCACTACCGCAAACGCCAACCGTGTGAATCTTGATCTTGACGTCACGAGGACCGACTTCGAGCGGCAGGTCGATATCGCGAAGCGCGAGCTGGCGAGCTTCTTCGAGTACGAGAGCTTTCAAAACTTTCTCCTTACTTGCCTTTGAGCATTGAGTTCAACAGCCGGCTCAGGACGCCGACGAAAATGAGCGGGGGGAGGGCGAGCAGAACGGTGGAGGCGTTGATCACGCCCCACGGCACCTCCTGCCCGAGCGACGTGAACGCGGAAGCAACGACCGGCAACGTCGCGCTTCGCGACGACGTCAGCGCGAGCGCGATCATCAGTTCATTCCAGACCAGTACGAAGCTAAACACGATGCCTCCCATCAGCGTGGTTGCACTGACCGGCAACGCAATCCGCCAGAAAACTTCGTAGGGGCCGTACCCATCCAACGTCGCGGCCTCTTCGACTTCGCGCGGCAGACGCTGAAATACCGGAATCGACAGCCATGTAATGGTTGACAGCGTGACGAGCAGATACGTCACCACCATCGACAACTTCGTGTCGTACATCCCGAGGTCGACCCAGATAGCGATCAACGGTATGGCGACTGCAACCGGCGGCAGAAATCGCAGCGACAGGAGAAAGAACTGGATGTCGCGCTTTCCCGGGACGTGATAACGCGCGATGACATAGGCGGCGGGCACGCCGAGCAGCGCGCCGAGCACGACAGCGCAGCCCACAATGGAAAGGCTGTTGCCGAGGCCAATCAGAACCTCGGGGCTCGACACGACCTGCCGGTAGTTTTCGAGCGTCGGCGTGAAAATGAAGCGCGGCGTCGGCGTGACGATGTCGAGCAGATTCTTCAGTGAATTGAGGAATGCCCAGAATATCGGAAACACGGCAACCACCGCGAGCGCCACGCCGAACGACCATGCGGCACTTCGCGAAATCAGTCTTCCCATTTGTTCACCCGCTTCCAGATGAAAGTGAAAATCAGCGTGGTCGCAACCATCATCAGCACGGCCATGCTCGACGCATAGGAGACCTTTCCGGATAAGCCGATACCTTGCGAATAAGCGTACATGTCGAGGGTTTCAGTCGTGATTCCTGGGCCGCCTTTGGTCATCACGTAGACGAGATCGAACGATCGCAGCGACTCGACCATCTTGATGAACACCAGGCTCATGATCGGCACCTTCAGCATCGGCAGCGCGATATACGCGTAGACTTGCCACGTGCGCGCATAGTCCAGCCGGGCGGCCTCGAGCGGTTCGGGCGGCAGCGTTTCGAGCAGCTTCAGTACAACGACTGCGAAGAACAGCCCCCACTGCCAGATGTCGACGAGTGCCACCGCGTATAGCGCAAGGTGAGGGTCGGAGAGAAAAGCCGTGTTTTCGACGCCCAGCAGACCCAGAAACCAGCTAAGAATGCCCGTGAGCGGCGAATACATGAACTTCCAGATGAAGGCCGCCGACACGCGCGGTAGAAGTACAGGCACGATCAGCAACAGCGAAACGATGCTGCGCATCCGGCCGTGGATCTGCTCGAACAGATAGATCGCTATCAGAACGCCCACCGCGACCGCGCCGACCACGGTGACAATTTCCCAGATGGCCGATACTTCGATGGAATTGAGGAAGCGCCTGTCCGAGAACAGACGGATGAAATTGCGCAGCCAGACGTACTCGCTGTCCGGGTAGCGCAGTACGCGATTCTTCAACGCGAGGTTGATTGCCGCGACGGTAGGAACCAGACCGAGGATCGCCATTACGGCAAGAGGTGGCCCAAGAAATACGAACGGAAGGCTGGTTTTGCCCCGATTGAACATTGATGTCTCCGACAGCATAGAGCCCGCGAACCCAGCGTTCGCGTGAGACCACGATCTGATCTGCGGTGCCCCTTGCTGCATAACGCATGCGGCGAGGGGCGTTCACATTACTTCTTCGTGCCGTGCTCCATCGCATCCTGAGCGTACTGAACGGCGTCGTTCAGCGTGGCCTGAACATCGGGCTGGGTACCCGTGAACACTTCCTCCAGCGCGATACCGAGGTTGTCGCCGATGTCGGGCCACTGCGGGCTTGACCAGATCGTGACCTTCGTCACCGGATTGGTATCGTTCAGGCCGGCGAGAATCTGCGGCTTGACGTGCTTCTGGAAGTAATCGCTTCTGATCGTGCTCGTGCGGTTGTAGTCGCTAAAAACGTTGTCGCGCAGGCGGGCCTGCTCCTGATCCTTGCCCGTCGCCCAGGCAATGAACTTGCCCGCCGCCTGACGCGTGCATTCATCCTTGGCGCCGACAGAAGAAATTGCGAGCCCGTGGCCATAAGCCGCCGACGGCAGCGGTGCCGGCGGCCTCACGTATCCCACCTTGTCCGCCACGCTGGACTTGGTCGGGTCTTCCATCCAGTCGGCGAATGGCGTCGATTCGATCATGAACGCGACCTTGCCGGAACGGAACGCTTCGAGCGCATTGCTCCAGTCGTACGTCGCCGCACCCGGAGGCGCGTATTTGAAGAGATCGCGATAGAGCAGCGTGGCCTTCACCGCGGCCGGCGAATTGAAGTCCGGTGCCTGGTTCTTATCGGTCCAGGTTCCGCCCTCGGCGAGCATGAACGGCGCCCAGCGCCACACATTCATGCCCGACCCGCGTTGTCCGCGTGCAACCCAACCGTACATATTGGGCGGCGCGTTGAGCTTTTTGATGTCCGCGACGAGTTCGTCGAGCGTTTTCGGCACCGGTAGATGCGCCTTCTCGAGAAGGTCGCGACGGTAGAACAGGAAATCGCCGCCGCCGATCAGCGGGGCAAAATACGCGACGCCCTTATAGCTCGCGACAGCACGCCGGCCGGGCAGGAAATCGTCGTAGTCCGCGTCTTTCGGGTAGTACTTCAGCAGCGGTACGACCCAGCCCGCGGACGCGAATTCGGCGACATTCGCCTCGTCGACATAGTAGATTTGATAAGAACCCGCGCCCGTTGACGCGTCGAGTCGTGATTTCGAACGACGGTCGTTTTCGCCGAAGTAGTTGATTTCAATCTTGGTGCCGCTGCGCTTTTCATAGTCGGGCAGCGACTTCTCCATGACTGTCAGGCCGAGGCTTTTCTGGGCGAGGACCTTGAGCACGGGAACGTTGCAGGTCTGTGCCGTCGCGAGCATGGGAAGGCTCGCGCCCAGTAACGCGCAAGCTGTCAATAATTGAACAGATTTCACTCTCGTCTCCGCTTTTGGAATGTTCTTTGGCAACGCCATACGGGCACTGCGATTGGGAGCAGTGCGAGCGTACGGTGACGAGAACTGTAGTGGTCGCGGGCAATGGTCAGCCACTGCAAAAGGCGGAAGCCGATGATACTTTTTGCTCGTGTGTTGGGTGCAATGCACAAAATGTGTCAGTCGCCGGAAAAGGCACCCGGACGCCGCGCCTTTGTCGCGACGCTTTTTTAACCCGAACGAGCGGCGCTCAGCGAAGCGCCGGCGCCGCTCGTCAATGCGTTCGTGGCGGTATGCGCGGCGTAGTGGTTCCGAACTAGGCCTTCAACGGCAACCAGATCTCGAGCCCACCCATACCAGTGACCGGATCGAATTTTTCGTCATAGCGTTCGAAGTTCGGTGCGTCGGCGGGAACATGTCCCGATTCCGGCAGCCATTGATTCCAGATCGCATTCCACGTGTGCCGCACGGTCGAGACGTGCTCGCGGTGGCGGAACACCGCGTAGCGTTGCGGGGCAATGCGCAAGCGGCTCAGTTCGGCAAGCAAGGCTGAGAAGTCGCTGACTTCGACGCCGCATAGATAATCGATATTGCCGGCGTCGTCGGCGTTGTAGCAGACGCCATACGCCACGTTGCCGACCTGGCCCGGCACGCTGCCGAAGTAGTCGCCAAAGCGCTGCCACTGCGAAGGAATCGCGGCGGTGGTTTCGCTCGTATAGCGCTCGCTGAGTCCCGCGACGAGAAACGGTTTGCCGTCTTCGAAACGCGGCGCTTCGAGATGGGTGAGAAAGGGTTTGTCCATTCTGATCGGCTCCACGATAGCAAGGTTGTCGAGATGACCACGCGTGCGTAACGCTTCGGGCGTGAGCCCGAATTGCTCGCGAAACGCTCGCGTGAATGCTTCGTGAGAACCGTAACCGGCATCGACAGCAACCGCCAGGATATCGGGGGCACCGTCGGCCAGGTGTCGTGCCGCTTCGCTCAAGCGGCGCGCGCGAACGTAGCGCATCACCGAAAACCCGGTGGCTGCTTCAAACGCACGCGCCAGATGAAAGCGCGATACGCACCCGCCATTGGCGATTTCGTCCAGCGTCAGCGCGCGGGCAAAGTGACTTTCGATAAACCAGAGCGCTTTTCCGACGGGATTCATTTCGGCTCTCATGTTTGCATGAAGCCAGCATAGCCAGGCAAGATCCGGCGCATTTGATCGCGCTTGCGGTTTTGCGGTTGGTGCGGGTGGTCATGAGCTGAGCTCCTTCCGATGCCCTGCTTCGTGTTTGCCCCGCGCTGGTCCGGTCAGTAGTTTTCTGTCGCCGCCTCATTGCCGGCGGCGCGAGGCTTTTCGGATGCCGATGGGCCATGTCCTTGCTCATGCTCATGCTCATGCGCAGGAGCACCGCCAGCTTGCCCGGGACGCAACAACAACCCGCCCAGCACACCCGCAACCGCCGCGAAGATCGCGCCGAACAGAAACGCCACGTGGTAGCCGCCATTGAGCGCGGCTGTGGCGCTTTCGGAAGCCTGCATCGCGTCGCTGCGCGCGGCCGCGAGACTTGCGAGCACCGCGAGACCGAGCGCGCCGCCCATCATGAACGACGTATTGACGATACCGGACGCGAGGCCCGAATCGCTCGGGTCGACGTCGCTCATGGCGGCCAGCAGCATGGGATTGAACGCGATGCCGGCCCCGAAGCCAAGCAGGATCATGCCGGGCAGCACGTCGAGCACGAAGCTGCCGTTGACCGGTGCCCGTGCAAACAGCGCGAGCCCGACCGCTGCAACGAGCAATCCAGCGGCAAGGGGCACACGCAGACCGAAACGCATCACCACGCGCGCCGACAGACCCAACGAAAAGAACGCCATGATCAGATTGGCCGGCAAAAACGCGAGCCCGACCTGCAAAGGCCGGTAACCGAGCACGCGCTGCAGATACAACGCGGAGATGAAAAACCACGCGAACATTGCCGCCGCCCAGAGTACGCCGACCACATTGGCGGTCGCGACATTGCGCAAGCGGAACAAGCCAAGCGGCATCAACGGATGCTGCACGCGCGCTTCGATCACGAGAAACACGGCCAGCAGCACGAGTGCGGCGAACAGCAGACCCAGCGTTTGCGCCGAGGTCCAGCCGGCTTCATTGCCGTTCACCACCGCGTACACGGCGAGCATCAGCGAAGCCGTGACCGTCACCGCACCGGCCACGTCGAGCCGTTCGCCATGAGCATGACCGCGCGCGGACGGCAGCAGCGCCACACAGAGCGCGTAGACGGCGATGCCGATCGGCAAGTTGACGAGGAAGATCCAGTGCCAGCTCAGCAGGTTGGTCAGCAGGCCGCCGAGCAGGACGCCGATGCTGCCGCCCCCCGCGCAGACAAAACCATACACGCCCATCGCTTTGGCCCGTTCGCCGGTCTCGGTGAACAGATTCATGATCAGCGACAGCGACACAGCGGAGACGACCGCACCGCCCAGGCCCTGCACGGCACGCGCGCACACCAGCAGGATTTGCGAGTTCGCCATGCCGCAGGCGAGCGAGGCCAGCGTGAACAGCGTGATGCCGCCGAGAAAAAGCTTGCGGTGGCCGTACAGATCGCCGAGCCGTCCACCCAGCAGCAGGCAGCCGCCGAACGTGAGCATGTACGCATTGACCACCCACACCAGCGAGGTCTCGCTAAAACCGAGGTCGGCTGCGATCGACGGCAACGCAACGTTCACGATCGTCGTATCGAGCACGATCATGAGCACGCCGAGGCACAGAACGATCAGTGCCAGCCAGCGCTTGTTGCCGTGGATGGAATGGGTCATGCGGGGACTCCTTTGCCTTGATCGAACGGGTGCGATCGGGTTTGAGGCGAATGCCGGACGTTCCGCCGCTCGGCACGAAATTGGGAACCCGGGCGGCAACCCGTCGATGGCAATGGGGAAATTCAGTCTAGCACTCGCGAGTTTTCGGTCACAACTACGAATTCCTGGGCGGAACCGGGTGTCAGTCGCCGCCCAGCAGTTCGTACTTGCCGCCGTGCTCCAGCGCCCGTTGATAGGCCGGCCGGGCGTGAATACGCTTCAGGAAATCGACGACAGCGGGAATCTGTCCTTCCATGCCGCCGCGCGCGCTGGCGGCTTCGAGCGGAAAGCTCATCTGAACGTCGGCCGCCGTGAAATCGGTGCCGACGAACCAGCCGGTCGCGCTCAATTCCTTGTTGATGTAGCCAAGGTGCAGCTTCAACTGCGGATCGATGAAACTCGACTGCAGCGTCGCGGCGATCTTGCGGGCGATCGGTTTGGCAAAGAAGGGCATCGGCGCGCCGGCGATACGCAGGGCGACCAGCTTGAGCAGTAGCGGCGGCATGGCCGAGCCTTCCGCATAGTGCATCCAGTAGGTGTAGCGCAGACGCTCGGGCGTGCCGGCGGCGGGAGCGAAGCGGCCTTGACCGTACTTGTCGACCAGATACTCGATGATCGCGCCCGATTCGGCGATGGTCTGCCCGTCGTCCACAATCACGGGCGACTTGCCGAGCGGATGGATCGCGCGCAATTCGGGCGGTGCGAGCATCGTTTTCGGGTCACGCTCGTAGCGCTTGATCTCGTACGGAACGCCGAGTTCTTCGAGCAGCCACAACACGCGTTGCGAGCGGGAGTTGTTCAGATGATGGACGATCAGCATGGGTCGAGGGAGGTTGGCCAGTGAAGAGTCACATCATAGGGGTGTTGTGCCGAGGCAGGGCTCTAGTTGCTACCTGCGGCTCACGCCGGGACAAGCCCGGCGAAACCTGGCACAAACCCGGTCAAACGTCACACTCGCGACTTCGTGCCCATTAACTGATTCGACGGCAACGTCTCGTCGAGCAGCTTGCGCGCGCTTTCTATGCCGGCCACCGGCAGGCCCTCTGGATTCAGCAAACCGACCTGCACGAGCACGGAAGCCTGATCCCAGTAGATGTGCTCGTTGTACAGTTTGTCGCCGCGAAAGCACACCACGGCCAGCATCGGCACTTCGAAATACTTGCCGGTTGGCGCGACGCCGGGCAGCAGCCAGTCGATTTCGCAGCTATGCGTGCAGCTAAAAATGAATTCGTCGACAATGCGATCGGCACCGATCGTGCGCGAGATTGGAATCAGCTTCGTATCGGCAGGATTCGAATTGACGAAGTGATGTGTGTAAAAACGCTTGAGTTTGTCGTGACCTACGCCGCCCGTCATGGTGGGGACGTGATTGACGTAGGGTTGCGCGACCATGGTGGGCATGACCGCATCCACGTCGCGCGTGGCGAACTCGTAGTAGCAGTGCGCCTCCCACAGCGCGTTCAGATCGTAGACGGGACCCAGCACTTTGCGCAGCAGTGCGAGGGTGCGCGAATAGGCCATCATCGCGGCTGGTTTGTCGTACTGCGGGCGTGACGGTGCGGCGAACGCATGATCGCAGCCTGGGTACACGTATTGCTCGATCTGTGGACGCGTGCGCAGCGCCGCGCTGATTCGCTCGCGCGTTTCGGGCGGGCAATGCGCGTCGTTTTCGGGGAAGTGGAACACCATCGGGCAGCGTACGGCCGGTACTTCATCCAGATTCGCTTCGAGGCCGACGCCGTAGTAACTGACCGCGCAGTCCACGTCAGTGCGTGCCGCGCTCAGGAACGCGAGCTTGCCGCCCAGACAATAACCGACTGCGCCTACCTTGCCGGCCTGCTCGGGCAATGCACGCAGGGTCGCGACTGTTGCCGCGATATCGTCGATGGCCAGATCGACATCGAAGCGCCCGAGATAATCGAGCGCCTGCTTCATATCGGCCTCGCCATAGCCTAGCGAAATGCCCGGCTTGATCCGCCAGAACAGATCCGGCACCAGCACCACGTAGCCCTCTTCGGCGAAGCGGTCGGCCGTCGACCTCATGGTCTCGTTGATGCCGAAAATTTCTTGCAGCAGCACGAGCCCCGGACCCGAGCCTTGCGCCGGACGCGCAATGTAGGCATTGAAACGGCCGCCATCCTGGGCGACGACTTCGATGAAAGAGTCAGCCATGTGGTGTGTCTCCGATCCCATACAAATAGTTGCCGCGGAAAGAGGGGCTACTTCAGCGTACGCAATTCAAAGCGCTTGAGCTTGCCGGTTTCGGTGCGCGGCAGCGACGTCAAGAATACGATGGTGCGCGGGTATTTATACGGCGCCACGCTATTCTTCACGAAATCCTGCAGTTGCGCGACCAGTTCGTCACCGGGCGTGTAACCCGGGTTCAGCACCACGAAGGCTTTGACGATTTGCCCACGCGTTTCGTCAGGCGCGCCGATCACGCCGCATTCGGCTACCGCATCATGTTGCAGCAGCACGCTTTCCACTTCCGGACCGGAGATGTTGTAGCCGGCGGAGACGATCATGTCGTCGGCGCGAGCCTGATAAAACACGTAACCGTCTTCGTCCAGATAGACAGAGTCGCCGGGGAGGTTCCAGCCGTCGCGTACGAACTTCATCTGGCGGTCGTCGGCCAGGTAGCGGCAGCCGGTCGGCCCGCGCACCGCGAGTTTGCCGATGGTGCCGGCGGGGACGGGCTGCATGTCGTCGTCCACGGCTTGCACCACGTAGCCCGGCACCGCGCGGCCGATCGCATGCGGGCGAATTTCGTCGCCTTGCGCGGAGATGAAAATATGGATCAACTCCGTACCGCCGAGCCCGTCGATCATGTCGATGCCCGTGGCGTCGTGCCATAAACGGCGCGTCGAATCCGGCAAGGCCTCACCTGCCGACACCGTCTTCTTCAAGCTCGACACGTCGTGATGCGCGACGAGCGGCGCCATTTGCCGATAGAAGGTCGGCGCGGTGAACATGATCGTGGCATGAAAGCGTTCGACGGTTTGCAGCAAGGTTTCGGGCGTGAGCCGCTCGATCAGTACCGTCGATGCACCGACTCGCAGCGGAAAGCACAGTAGTCCGCCCAGTCCGAATGTGAAGGCGAGCGGCGGTGTGCCGCAAAATACATCGCTCGATGAAGGCTTCAGAATGTGCCGCGGAAACAGATCGCACATGGCCAGCACGTCGCGGTGAAAGTGCATGCAGCCTTTCGGTGCACCTGTGGTGCCGCTGGTGAAGGCGATCAGGCAGACGTCGTCAGCGGCGGTGTCGCACGCGGTGAAGTGGTCCGGTTTGTTGCGCGCGAGGGTGTCGAGCGAAGCGGCGGAATCGTCATGAAACAGGCGTGTCTGTTTGAGACCCGCGCAGTAGAACTCGTCCTGGGGATCGTTGCAGCGCGCGAGTTCATCGGTCAGGCGTGCGTCGCATAGGGCGGCGCCGACTTGCGCTTTCTCGATGATCTGCTTGAGTTCTTTCGCCCGCAGCAGCGGCATGGTGGGCACCACGACGAGGCCGGCCTTGAGCGCGGCGAGCGCCGCCACCGCCATCTGCAAGGTGTTCGGCCCGCGCAGCAGCACGCGGTTGCCCGGCTGCAAACCCATTTCATCGACCAGCACATGCGCGCTGCGATTAACCATGGCAAGCAGCTCGCCGTACGTGGTCGCCTGCGGCTTGCCGTCTACGTCGGACCAGATTGCCGGACGGTCGCGATGCCCCGCTTCGATCGTTCTGTCGAGCAGTTCCGTCGCGCAATTGAAACGCGCCGGGTAGCTAACGTCCGGGTTGTCGAGCAGAAAGACAGGCCATTGATCGTGCGGCGGAAGATTGTCGCGCGCGAAGGTATCGACATGTGCTGACGGTTCCATCATGGTCTCCCGGGCGTTGAGCCGGCTGAGGGCGCTTCGGTTGGCTTGGTGGGTGGCGTGTTCGTGTACTTTGCTTACTGGGGAATCACGGCCGTTGCTTCGATCTCGACCTTGGCTTCGTCTTCGATCAATGCAACGACCTGTACCGCGCTCATCGCGATGTCGTAGTCGCCGATCAGCTCGCGAAAGGCGCGGCCGATATCTTTCAGCGAGGCAAGGTACTCGCGTTTATCCGTGACGTACCACGTCAGCCGGACCAGATGCTCGGGTTTACCGCCCGCTTCATGCAATACGGCGACCACGTTCCTGAGCGCCTGAATTGCCTGTTGGGCGAAGTCGGCGGTCTGAAAGCGCGCCTGTTCGTCCCAACCGATCTGGCCGGCGATGAACACTTGCGTGCCGGTCGCGGCAACGCCGTTCGCGTAGCCGCGCGGCTTGATCCAACCGGCGGGAAGGAGAGCTTTTTTCATGAGCGATGGGCCTCGATGGGTTCGGGCTGTGGAGCGAACTTCGCGAGCGCGCTCGCGATGTCGGCGGGAATGTCGATGGAGGCGCCGCTTTCGAGCGACGTGGTCACCAGCACCTGTTTCGCACTGAAGCGGATTTCGTCGCCATGCTGGCCGACGATCCCGATGCTGATCGAACGGCGACCCACCTTGATGAGTTTGAGCGACAGCGTGATCGTTTCACCCATCTGGCTCGGCCGGGAAAACTCGCAATCGAGTTTGACGATTGGCAGGCCGACACGGCGTTGCGCGATCATCCGTGCGTAGTCGATCCGCAGGCCTTCGTTGAACCAGTCTTCAACTAGCGCGTTGGTCATCACCAGATACTGCGGAAAGAACACGATGCCGGCCGGATCGCAGTGCGAAAAGCGGATGCGGACCGGTCTTTCAAAGGTCGGGTTCATTTCGCTGCGTCCTTGCCGGATTCCGCAGCATGCGCTTTCAGGAGATCGCGGCCGACAATCAACTGCTGCACTTCGGTCGCGCCTTCATAGATCCGTAAAGCACGAATTTCGCGGTACAGCATCTCGACAGCGGTGCCGCTTTGCACGCCCATTCCGCCATAAAGTTGCACGGCGGCGTCGATTACCTGTTGCGCGCCTTCGCTGGCGTGCCACTTGGCCATCGCGGCTTCACGCGTGACGTTTTCGCCCTGATCGCGCAGCCATGCCGCGCGATACACCAGCAACGCGCTGCTGTCGATCGTCAATGCCATCTGCGCGAGCTTGGCCTGCGTCAGTTGAAAATCGCCGAGCGTCTGGCCGAACATCTTGCGCGACGCCGCACGCGAAAGACCTTCAGCCATGGCATGACGCGCGAACCCCAACGACGCGGCTGCCACTGACGTGCGGAAGATATCCAGCGTACGCATCGCGAGCTTGAAACCTTCGCCGGGTGCGCCGAGCATCTGGCCGCGCGGCACGCGTGCGCCGGCAAAGTGCAAACGCGCGAGCGGATGCGGCGCGATTACGTTGATGCGTTCGGCGATTTCCAGGCCCGGCGTGTCGGCGTCGACGATAAATGCGGTAATGCCGCGTGCGCCGGGCGCTTCGCCGGTTCTGGCGAACACTACGTAGAAATCCGCGATGCCGCCGTTGGAGATCCACGTCTTGTCGCCGTCGAGTACGTAGAAGTCACCGTCTTCTCGCGCCGAGAGAGCCATTGCGGCGACGTCCGATCCTGCCTCCGGTTCCGACAAGGCGAAGGCGGCGAGAGCCGATCCGTTCGCGACGCGCGGCAAGTAACGCGTCTTTTGCTCATGTGTGCCGCCGAGCGAGATCGCCCCGGAGCCAAGCCCTTGCATTGCCAGCGCGAAATCCGCGAGACCGGAATGTTTGGCGAGCGTTTCGCGCAACAGGCACACGGCGCGTGTGTCGATGGTGTCGCCATGTCCTCCGTAGGCCACGCCGCCAACACCGTATTTCAGCCAGCCTGCGGCACCGAGTTCGCGGACCAGATGGCGGCAGGTCGCATCGACGTCATCGTGCTCGACGTGCGAGAGATTGTTTCTGCACCATGCTTCGATACCCTTGGCCAGTTCGCGATGGCGCGGTTCAAAAAACGGCCACGCGAGCGCGCTGTGCAGATCCATATCGCTGTGAGTGCTCAATTCAATCTCCCTCGAACACAGGGCGCGACTTCGCGGCAAACGCGCTATATGCACGTTCGAAATCGCGGGTGCTCATACAGATGGCCTGAGCCTGCGCTTCCGATTCAATCGCTTCGTCGATGCTCATGCTCCATTCCTGGTGCAGCATCTTCTTCGTGATGCCGTGCGCGAAGGTCGGGCCGGCAGCGAGATCGGCGGCGAGCTTTTGCGCTTCCGCGAGGAGCGCCGCCGGGTCGCAGAGGCGGTTATAGAAGCCCCATGCGTGGCCTTCGTCGCCGCTCGCCGAGCGGCCGGTGAACAGCAGTTCGGCGGCGCGTCCCTGACCGATGATGCGCGGCAGGATCGCGCAGGCGCCCATATCGCAGCCGGCGAGGCCGACGCGTGTGAACAGAAATGCGAGTTTGCTGCGCGCGGTGCCGAGCCGCATGTCGGACGACATCGCCAGAATCGCGCCGGCGCCCGCGCATACGCCGTCGACCGCTGCGATGATGGGTTGCGGGCAATGGCGCATTGCCTTGACCAGGTCGCCTGTCATGCGGGTGAACAGCAGCAGTTCCGGCATCGGCAGATCGATCAGCGGCGCGATGATGTCGTGCACGTCGCCGCCGGAGCAGAAGTTCTCGCCCGCTCCGTGGATCACGACCGCTTTCACGTCGGTTGCGTAGGCGAGCTGCCGGAACAGATCGCGCAACTCCGCATACGATTCGAAGGTCAGCGGATTCTTGCGCTCGGGGCGGTTCAGCGTGATCGTCGCGACCTTGCCGGCGACCGACCAGCCGAAGTGCCGCGCTTCGTAGCCGGCGAGTGTCAGGCGGTTGCCGGCCAGCAGCGCGTCGGCGTTGGATCGTGTCATGAGTGTCTCCTACGGTGCGAATCAGTCTTTCAGACTGTCGAGCAGATGTTGTTTGAGTTTGCCGAGGCGCTGATGGGTGCGAGATTTTTCGTCGAGGCTCAAGCCGCCGAACAGTTCGACGACCCATTGCTCATGCGCTACCGCCATCTTGTCGAACGCCTTGCGGCCCGCAGGGGTCAGGCATACGCTGATCGAGCGGCGGTCGTTCGGATCGGTGTCGCGCGAAACCAGCCCTTCTTTTTCGAGCTGATCCGTAATGCCGGTCACGTTGCCGCCCGTCACCATCAAACGGCGCGACAGTTCGGTCATCTTCAGCCCTTCCGGATGACGTTCGAGCTGTGCCATCAGGTCGAAACGCGGCAACGTGGTGTCGAATTCGTTGCGCAGGCGCTTGCGCAATTCGGCTTGCACGAGGTTGGTCGTGGTCAGCATGCGCAGCCACAAACGCAGGCCCATATGACTATCGGCGCCGGTGCTCATTTCCAGATCCACGACGTTCTCCGCAAGTTTGGCGACGCCTTTGCGCGCCGGCTTGGCTTCGGCCGATGGGGGCGTTTTGATGTTCGATGACTTGGTCACATTACTTCTCCACCGGAGATGGAAATGGATTGGCCCGTGATCGCGTCCGAGCCGGGTTGGCAGAGCCAAAGCACCGAGTTGGCGACTTGTTCCGGGCTCACGAAACGACGCTGCGGATTCGAGCGAAGCAAGGTTTCGCGCGCTTGCTGTTCCGTGCGTGAGGTCTTGCTGGTGATCTGGTCGAGCGACGCATGCAGCAGCTCGGTTTCCGTATAACCGGGGCAGACGGCGTTGACCGTGATGCCTTTGGTCGCGACTTCCAACGCGAGCGAACGCGTCAGGCCGATCACCCCGTGTTTCGCGGCACAGTACGCCGCGACGTACGCATAACCGATTTGTCCCGCCGTGCTCGCGATATTGACGATGCGGCCGTGACCGCGTTCGAGCATGCCGGGCAGCACGGCACGCGTGCCGAGGAACACGCCGGTGAGATTGACGTCGAGCATGCGCTGCCAGAGCGCCATGTCGGTGTGGGTAAAGGGGGCGGCCTGCGCCTGACCTGCGTTGTTGACGAGGATGTCGATGGCACCGGCTTGCGCGAATGCCTTCTCGACCGATTCTTCGCTGGTGACGTCGACGCCGATGCAGGCGACCTCACCGAGGCCGTCGAACTTTTCCCGCTGTGCTTCGAGACGTTGCACGTTGCGGCCCATCAAGGTGACGCGGGCGCCGGCGCGCAGCAGCGCTTCGGCCACCGCTGCACCGATGCCGCCGCCGCCGCCGGTGACGACGGCATGCTGTCCTGCGAGCGTCGAGGTAGTTGGCGTATTCACGTTGTTCCTTCAGCGCGTTGCGCGCGTTCTTGTGCCGACAGGCCAGCGTTAGCTGCGGCCTGGGCGCGTTCGCGTTCGAGATTGCGCTCGAGTTGCGACTTGGCCGCCGTATAGGGCTTTGGCCATGCCACGTCGAAGTAGCCTATTTTTGCGGCTTCATTCAACGTCCAGGACGGATTGGCCAGATGGGGCCGCGCTATCGCGCAGAGATCGGCTCGGCCCGCCGCAATGATGCTGTTCACATGGTCCGCTTCCGAGATCGCACCGACCGCGATCGTCGCGATGCCGGCTTCGTTGCGCACGCGGTCGGAGAAGGGCGTCTGGAACATGCGGCCGTACACGGGCTTTTCCTGCTTGCTGACCTGGCCCGACGAGACGTCGATCATGTCGGCGCCTGCCGCTTTGAAGGCGCGAGCGATTTGCACGGCGTCGTCGGGCGTGGTGCCTCCGTCGACCCAGTCGTTGGCGGAAATGCGCACGGAGATCGGCTTGTCTTGCGGCCAGACCGCACGGATCGCCTTGAAAACCTGCAACGGATAGCGCAGACGGTTTTCAAGCGAGCCGCCGTATTCGTCGGTCCGCTGGTTGGTCAACGGCGACAGGAAGCTCGACAGAAAATAGCCATGCGCGCAGTGCAATTCGAGCCAATCGAAGCGTGCCTCCGCGGACATTTTCGTAGCGCGTACGAACTGCGCTTCGATTTGATTGAGCTCGTCCCGGGTGGCTTCACGCGAGGTCTGACTGATACCGCTTAAATACTGTTGGGGCGAAGCGGACACGAGCGGCCAGTTGCCCTCGTCGAGCGGCAGGTCGATGCCTTCCCACGCGACACGTGTCGAGCCTTTGGCGCCGGAGTGCCCGAGCTGAATGCCGATTTTCGCGTCCGACTGATGATGCACGAGATCGACAATGCGCTTCCACGCCACCAGATGTTCCGGCGCGTACATGCCGGGACAGGCGGGCGTGATGCGCGCTTCAGGCGACACGCAGGTCATTTCCGTCATGACGAGCGCGGCTCCGCCCATGGCGCGGGCACCGAGATGCATCAGATGATAGTCACCGGCTACGCCGTCGACGGCGGAGTACTGCGCCATCGGCGAAACGACGACGCGGTTTTTCAGTGTGACGCCACGCAACCTGAAGGGCGTGAACATCGGCGGAACGGAGTGTTTTTCAGGCGTGCGATCGATGCCCGAGCGGTGCGCGAGCCAGTCTTCGAACGCCGACAGATAGCTTGCGTCGCGCTCCCGCAGGTTTTCGTGCGAAATGCGCTGCGAGCGCGTGAGCAGCGAGTAGGCGAATTGCTCCGGCTCGAACGACGTGTAGCGATCGACATGCTCGAACCATTCCGTCGAATTGCGCGCGGCATTCTGGATGCGCAGCACGTCGATACTGCGCACGTCCGTGTAGTGCCGCAACGCGGCGGCCAGGTCACCCGGATGCGCGCCCATGCTGTTGGCGAGTTCGATCGAATCTTCGAGTGCGAGCTTGGTGCCCGAGCCGATCGAGAAGTGCGCGGTGTGCGCGGCATCGCCCATCAGCACGATCGGTGTTTGCGTGCCGTCGGCATTGTTGCGCCAGTGCACCCACTCCTCATTGACGACGCGCGGGAAGCGAATCCATTGCGACGACCCGCGCAAATGCGCGGCGTTCGAGAGCAATGCGTTGCCGTCCAGGTATTTGGCGAACAGCTTCTCGCAGAACGCGATGCTGTCTTCCTTGCTCATTTCGTCGAGACCGGCGGCACGCCAGACGCGCTCCGGTGCTTCCACAATAAACGTGGAGGTTTGATCGTCGAAACGATAAGCGTGAGCCTGGAACCAGCCGAACTCCGTTTCTTCGAAGGCGAATGTGAAGGCGTCAAATAGCTTTTTGGTGCCGAGCCAGACGAAGCGGCAATCGCGCATGTCGATGGCGGGCTTGTAAGTCGCTGCATACTTTTGACGGATCGCGCTGTTGGCGCCGTCACAGGCGATGATCAGGTCGGCGTTGTAGGTGGTGTCGTCGGTGACCTGGGTTTCGAAAACCAGCTTGACGCCCAGTTCTTCGCAACGCGCCTGCAGGATATTCAGCAGACGTTTTCTGCCGATGCCGCAGAAGCCGTGGCCCGACGAGCGAATCTGCCTGCCGCGGAAATTGATCTCGATGTCGTCCCAGTGATTGAAGGCGTCGAGAATCGCGTCCGCGCTCGGGGCGTCGGCGGCGCGCAGGTTGCCGAGCGTCTGGTCGGAGAAGACGACGCCCCAGCCGAAGGTGTCGTAGGGGCGATTGCGTTCGACCACCGTGACCTCGTACGCCGGGTTCCGGCCCTTCATTAACAGGCCGAAGTACAAGCCGGCCGGGCCGCCGCCGATACATACGATACGCATGCTGACTCTCCAGTGGACTTTGCTCTGGAAAGTAATTTAGGCCTAGATAGTTTAAGTGTCAAGTAAATTGACGAGGTGGTTTCTTAGGCCGGGAGCCGCCGTGTTTAGGGGCAACTTCCCACCCGGAGGCAATCTGCTTGCCCAGCATGCGGCCGCTTAGCCACGCACCCTCGACTCTGCCGCCATTGAGCCAATCGCCGCACATTGCCAGGCCGCTGGCTTCGTCCCAGATGTATCCGGGTGCCGGCTCGTCGCTCGCCGCGGTGTCGGCGAATCGCCAGCGGTGCGCAGTCCATTCGCTGGACCGTTGGCCGCCGTGCAGCGCGAACGCTTCGAGCAGACAATCCGCGACACGTTCCGCGCTGGCGTCGATATAAAGCTCGCTCCACTCGGCGTTCGCGTGCAATAGCCATGTTTCGGGACCGTTACGGCCTGGCTTGCTGCTATCGCGCGCTATCCAGCGCAGGGGCCCCTCGTTGATGAAGGCGGCATCGAACGGCACCGGCAAGCGCTCAGGCAAGCGCACCATGAGTGCCCAACATGGGCGCATCTTCGTTTTGCTTGCGAGCGCCGCGAGTCTGGTCGCGGGCTCCCGCAGCAAATCCGCCGCCTGCGGCGCGGGCATGGCGAGGACCACGACGTCGAAGCGCTCCGCCAGCGTGCCCTGTTCGGCGGACTCGAGGCGCCACTGTCGCCCATCCCGATGCAACGCCGTGACCGTGCAACCCAAGGTCACCGACTGAGCGCCAGCGAGAAACTTCGCCGGCGCGTTCATGGACGGCGTACCGACAAAGCGGTCTTGCGCGCTCGCCCATGTGGTCCGCGCGGAGCCGTCGAGCACCGCAATTCGTGCAGGCCAGATCGCGGCGACGCCTGCGTTCTGCCATCGCGCCACTTCAGCCTGGAAGAGCGGATCGCGCGCGGTGAAGTACTGGGCCCCATGGTCGCACTGCCGATCGCCCTCGCGACGGGTGCTCATGCGCCCGGCCGGCCCGCGGCTTTTGTCGAACACGTTGACCTCGAAACCCGAGCGGCGCAAGACCGTCGCGCATGACAAGCCGGCGATCCCCGCACCGACGACGGCTATTCGTAGGCCTTTCCGCTTGATAGGCATGACTTCTCTCTGCTGGGTTCGGGAGCTCGCCGTGAGTCACTAGCAAAAGCCGGGTACGCACCGATATGAGTCATCATGACTCATGGTGGCGAATAATTATGAAGAATTGTGGCAGAGTATCGTCGGTTTGTCGCCAATATTCGGCGACATGACTCGCAATAATGATTCACATTGACTCGAAACGGGCATATGATTCCGACTCATGCAAAGCTAAAGGAATGGCCATGCCGTCAACCTCCGTCGAAGACACGTCGCTCCGTCGCATTTACCGGAGCGGGGAGGCCGCGCGGCTGGCGCGGATGCCGGTCACGAGGCTAAGGCTTTGGGAGCGGCGCTATGAGGTGGTGGGCCCGGCTAAAAGTGAGGCGGGACAGCGCCTGTACTCCGAAGACGACGTGCGCCGACTGGTGCTGATCAACGCGCTGGTGCAGCGCGGCCACGCGATTGGAGCGATTGCGCGTCTGGAACGCGAACAACTCGAGTTTCTTGCTGCCGGGGAGGCGTCCACCGGCAGAGCGCGCCCGGCCAATACACGTTCCGAGGTCAGGTTCCGGCTCACGCTGGTGGGCGAGAATCTCGCCCGGCGCCTGGCCGAAACGGGTATCGATCTGCAGCGCTACGGCGTTGGCATGCTCGCAGAATATGCGGATCTGGCCGCGGCGCGCGAAGACGCGTCATCTGAAGGGGAAGAGACGAACATTCTGCTGTTGCGTCTTCCTTCTCTACATGAGGACGCCGCCTCCGAGGTTCTCGCACTCGCCGACGCCTGCGGCGCGGCGGCGGTCGCCGTGGTGTACGGCTTCGGCACGGGGCGCGCGGCAGAAGCGTTGCGCCTCGCCGGTGTGCGGCTGTATCGGGAGCTCGACAGCAGAACCGAACTCCGCCAGATGCTCGGCGATCTTTTCCAGAGCGCTCAACTGACGCTTGAGTCCGGCGAAGCATCCACGTGGACGCGCTCCCCGCGTCGGTATGACGACGCCGAGCTCGAAGCCATCGCGGCCCGCTCGTCGACGATTGCGTGCGAATGTCCCCGGCACCTCGCTGAACTGGTGATGCAGTTGGCCACGTTCGAATCCTATAGCGACGCATGTACATCGCGCTCGGCGCACGACGTTGCCTTACACCGGCATCTCGGCGACGTCGCCAATCGCGCGCGCGTGCTGATCGAGTCGGCGCTCGAGCGTGTGGTGCGCGAAGAAGGCTGGTCGCCTCAACCGCATGAGGCGGAGTGAGGCGTGGCTTCGCGAGTCGGGGACACAGCGCACATGACACAGCGCAGGTAACGCGTACGGATTGACACATTGACGTTGGGAGAAAAGGTCTCATGCAATCAGTAGCGCAGGACATACGCCACGGCGTGGAGTTGGGCGACGGCTTGCCGCTTTCGCAGCGGATCAGATGTCGGCTTCTGAGTGCGGGAGCCCGGTTCCACGCGAACGACAACATCGCCGGCTATCTTCGCGAGGGAGAGCTGGAGCTGCTGCAAAAGGAAGTCGCGGACAAGCTTCAAGGGGTTTTGCGCTCGCTCGTCATCGACGTCGACAACGATCACAACACGCACGAAACCGCGCAACGCGTGGCAAAAATGTTCGTGCGCGAGGTCTTTGCGGGACGATACGACGCCGCGCCGGCTGTCACCGAATTTCCGAATGTCGAGCGGCTCAACGAGTTGATGATCGTGGGTCCGCTACGCGTGCGTAGCGCCTGCTCCCATCACCTGTGCCCGATCATGGGGCGGGTCTGGGTTGGCGTGATGCCCAACGAGAATTCGAACCTCATTGGTCTGTCCAAATACGGACGCCTGATCAACTGGATCATGACCCGGCCGCAGATCCAGGAAGAGGCCGTCAAGCAGATCGCGGATCTGCTCGAAGAGCGCATTCAGCCCGACGGGCTTGCCGTGGTGCTGGAGGCCGACCACTTCTGCATGCATTGGCGCGGCACGAAAGACGACGACGCAAAAATGGTCAACAGCGTGATGCGCGGTTCGTTTCTTCGGGATCCCGCGCTGCGCCGCGAATTTCTGGATCTTCTGCCGGGTCGGGATTGATTGGCCGGCACGAGAGTGTGGCTCGATGCCCGGTATTGAGCGGCTGAACGTAACGGGTTTCTGTCGGGAGCGAGGCAATGGCTGCGATCTGGATTACTGGCGCGAGCGGTGCAGTCGGATCTGCACTTGCCCGGAGACTGTCAGCGCGCGGTTTAAGCATTGTTCTTACATCGCGCGACGGAGCGAGGCTTACCGAACTCGCCGACGAACTTGGAGTGCGCGCGCTCGCTGCACCCGCCGACGTAACCGATGCGGCGCAGGTGCAATGTGCGATTCAGGCAGGCATTGAGCGATTTGGAGAGGTCACAGGTGTCGCCCATTGCGTCGGCTCGATTCTGATCCGACCTCTGCACCTGACCAGCGAAGCGGATATGCGCGCGACGCTTGCCGACAACTACATCAGTGCGTGGCACGTGCTTCGGGCTTTCGTGACCGCTGCGCTCGCCCACCGCAAGCCCTCGAGCGCTGTACTGGTGGGCACGGTTGCGGCGCAGTCTGGATTTCCGAATCACGAGGCCATCGCGGGTGCAAAGGCCGCAGTGGCTGCGCTCGCCGTCACGGCCGCGGCGACCTATGCTGAGCGCGGTATCCGGGTGAATTGCGTTCATCCGGGACTCACTGTCTCGAACATGTCGTCGAAGCTGACGGGCTCGCCCGAGTCGATCGCCCGGATGTCAAAGTTCAATCCTATGAGGCGTTTGGGTCAAGGCGAGGATACCGCGGCGTTGATCGACTTTCTGCTGAGCGATGATGCTGGCTGGATCACCGGCCAGCAGATCGGGGTGGACGGCGGCCATGGCATCCTTCATTCGATGGCGGGTGCGTGATGCCAGAGCGTTCCGTCTCAGTCAGCGTGGAGTTTCCCCGGCTCGCGTCGGGGTCCGGTTGTCCGCGCGCGATGCGAATAGGCGCGAAACGTCCCGTCGTCGGCGCGCATGACGATCTGCGCGACTGGCTGGCCCAGCGCGTTACCGCGATCATCATGGCGATCCACGCGTTGATCCTGCTTATGTGGGTCTTCGGCGCGCGCAATTTCCTGCCCACTGTAGGCGTTCATGCGACGGCAGTGCGGCATCGAGGTAACAAAGCTTCGTTGCCGGTCAAGCTATGCGTCGTTTGTGGCTTACCCATGAGCTGGCGTCGTCGCTGGGCGAGGAACTGGTCTGATGTGAAGTATTGCTCGGACGCGTGCAGGCGCGGCAAGAGGCGTCATGGCTAGTCTGCGCTCACTGGTCATCGTGCTGGGCGATCAGCTCGACCTCGATGCGTCCGCGTTCGACGGGTTCGACCCGGAACAGGATTCGGTCTGGATGGCCGAAGTCGCCGAGGAGTCGACGCATGTATGGTCCAGCAAGCAGCGCACGGCGCTGTTCCTATCCGCTATGCGCCATTTCGCGCTGAGTGTGGGGGAGGCGGGCCACGACCTCGTCTACACGCGGCTCGATGACGTCAACAATGCCGGCAGTCTTGGCGCGCAACTGCATGCCGACCTTCTGCGACTAAGGCCTGCCCGCCTGATCATGACAGCCCCGGGCGACTGGCGCGTGCTACAGGCGATCAAGACTGTTGCTGCGGCCAGCTTGATACCGCTGGACGTGCGTGTGGACCGCCATTTTTTTACCAGTGTGCGTGAGTTTGCGGAGCATGCCAAAAGCCGGAAAGTCCTGCGCATGGAGTACTTCTATCGGGAACAGCGAAAGCGCCATCAGGTTCTGATGGAGGGCGACGGCCTGTCTGACGAGCCGCTGGGTGGCCGGTGGAACTTCGACAGCCTTAATCGCGAGCCCTTTGGCGTCGATGGGCCCGGGTTCGTGCCGCCGCGCGCCTGTTTTGAACCCGACGATATGACGCGCGAGGTGATCGCGCTGGTCAATGCCCGCTTCAGCGGGCACCCCGGGCGGCTCGACGACTTCGGCTGGCCTGTAACACGAGCTCAGGCGTTGCAATCGCTGAGTGATTTTATAGAAGACAGGCTGCCGCTGTTCGGACGCTACCAGGATGCCATGTGGCCTGACGATCCCTGGCTTTACCACGCCCAGATTTCCGCTGCGCTCAACCTGAAGCTGCTGAACCCGCGAGAGGTAGTGGCGGCTGCTGAAATGGCCTATCGGAACGGCCACGCTCCGCTTGCCAGCGTTGAAGGTTTCATCCGCCAGATCCTTGGCTGGCGCGAATATGTGCGGGGCATCTACTGGACGCAGATGCCTGCATACGGTGAGCGCAACCTGCTGGATGCCCAGCAGGAACTGCCGGCATGGTACTGGACCGGGGCCACCGATTTTGCGTGCCTGCGTGACGCTTTGGCACAAACGCTGAGACACGGTTACGCCAATCATATCCAGCGCCTGATGGTGACCGGCCTTTATGCCCTGATGCTGGGCGTTCAACCGCAAAAGGTGCATTCATGGTATCTCGCGGTGTACGTCGATGCTGTCGAGTGGGTCGAACTGCCGAATACTTTAGGCATGAGCCAGTACGCCGATGGCGGGATGATGGGTAGCAAGCCTTATGTGGCGACCGGAAAGTACATTCAGCGCATGAGTCCCCACTGCAGGAACTGCCGCTACGACCCGGGCGAGAGGGCGGGTGAGCGTGCCTGCCCCTTCACCACGTTGTACTGGGAATTCCTGATGCGCCATCAGGCCTTGCTTGCCAAAAATCCACGTATGGCACTCCAGGTGAAAAACCTCGCCCGTCTGAGCGCGGCTGACAGGCAGGCCGTTAGCGAGCGTGCAGCGGCAATCCGCCGGAACGAGGTTGGATGTGTCCAGAAGGCATAAACCGGAAGTGTCCGACGGCGTATTGTTTGCGGATGACTTGATATCGGACGCCGGTCTGGGTGCGCCCGAACCCACTCTGGCGGCTGCCCGTGCGCGCATTTCCGCCGTACGACCTGCTGTGTACGCCCGCACCCGCAATGCTTTGAACGGCGCTGTCAGCGGCCTGTCGCCTTATATCACTCACGGTTTTGTCACGTTGGCGGAGGTGGTGGCGGGCGTGAGTGGGACCCGGGCTTCACGCGACTTTCGTACCACGGCCGAGTTGCTGGCGAGCAATGCGGTGCTGCGATGATCCGAGCGAAGCAGTTAGGTGCTGCGCGTCAATTAGGGTGGGTTTTACCGGCAACAAGAAGCGTGCGGGAGAGGCGTCTGAGCGTGTCTACGCTGCCGCTGCGAACAAGCGCGGCGCTCGCTTGAGACGTCTGGTTATTCCGGATGCTGCACGCGACAATTGAACCACGCCAGTGCCTGGAAAAAAAAGCCCGTCCAAGTGGACGGGCCAAAATGTTACTCGGAGAAAGTCGCGTCGGCGAAAGTATCAGCGGACTCTCGCTCCGCATTCACTGCGCCATGACCACCGTTTCATCGGGACCCGCGACAGGTGTCCCGACGCATCTGGACGCGACCTTTTCAATCAGGCTGTATGGGTCGTGCCCGGATGATCTTTGCGCCGGCGAGTGCTTCGCCGGCGCACCTGACTGTTGCGCCGTTACACATGGCAAATGCCATGGCATTTGCCGCTCTGCGTCGAGCCGCCTTAGAAACGGGTCAATATGCCGACAGAACCCATGACCTGATTGCCCGTTGATGAAGCACCACCCGCGTTGTACAGGACTGCGACGTTCTTGTTGCCCGTTGCGTGCTGATACATCGCTTCGGCATACAGTTCCGTACGCTTGGACAGCGAATACCGGGTAATCGCGTTGATCTGGTTCCACTTCGGATCTGTACCGTACGACGTTGCGCCACTCAGATGTGCATCCGTGTAGGCGTACGAAATGCCGACCATAAGCGCCGGCGTGACTGCGTACTTGCCGTTGATTTCATAGTTGTCGAAACTAACCCCGCCTTGCTTCAGGCCGAACGCGTTCGTATCCTGGTACTGGCTGTGCGTGTAGACAAACCCGACGGTCGCAGGACCGAAGCCGTAGCTCACGCCCGCGCCCGTCGTACGCTGCACATCCGACGTCAGGCCGCCTTTGAACTCAGTCGGGTCAGCGGCGCCTGTGGTATTCGGATTCGAAGCGCCCGAACCGTTGATCTGCAAATAGGCGGCAGCCACGTTCAAGCCACCGTAGTTGTAGCTGGCGCCCGCACTGTACGCACGGTCGACAGCAAAGCCGGTCTGGGTGTTGCTGAACGCGTACATGCCGCCGGCCTTGAAGCCGGCATAGTCGAGACTGGTGAACTTGACCGCGTTGTTGAAGCGGACGCTATGTTGAAGGTTGTCGTTGTCATACGGGTGCGCAAACCCCGAGTCACCAAACGTGCCTGCAGTAGCAGACAGGGGCGAGACGAAATCGACCATGGAGTCATACTGGCGCCCCAGCGTGACCGCGCCAAAATTCTTGCTGCTCAGGCCAACGTATGCCTGACGACCGAACATCCGGCCTCCCTGACCGAGCGTGCCGTTATTGACGTTGAAACCATTTTCGAGCACGAAGATAGCCTTCAGACCGCCGCCGAGGTCTTCCGCGCCGCGCAGACCAAACCGGCTACCGCTGATATTGCCGCTCGCCAGTGCGACCCGGCCGCTGCCGCCGACGTTATTGGTGTACGCGATACCGGCGTCGACGAGACCGTACAGCGTGACCGAACTCTGTGCATGGGCGGCCGATGCGGCAAGCGCGGCAGAGACGGCGATGGCGACGGGGATCTTCTTCATGAATTAACTCCAGCGTGTTGGGATTGAGACTTGAACAACGGCGCGAGTATAGGAGGGCTAATGCAGCGCGGCCTCGGTTTGTGGCTGCATTAGACCCTTCCGGTTTTCTGGAGTAATCCGTCACAAATTCGCAATAATGCTGATCGCACCGTGCCAGTAGAGGCGTAGGGCTGCTCTATTTCATCCCTTCAAAGCGGGCAACGTTGTATTGGAGCGACGATGTCGCGCCAGCCTGCATTCGCAGTTCTGAACTATCGGGTGGCGAACGTGACAAGATGGCCGTGCGGCACCTTCAGGTGCCTTCCGACCGACAGCACCGCGATGGCATTCAAGCGCACAGTATTTCGGCAGGACGTAAGTCCTCGCATCAATGGTGGCCAGTACACCGATGAGCGCATCTAAATTTCAGGCTGGTCCAGTACCTTATCCAGCTCTTCCAGGGTATAGGGCTTGCGCAACGCCTTCCAACGAAACTTCAGCGCTGGAACGTCGGGCATCTCATTGCCCGAGGCGAAGACAATGCGCAGCGCAGGCTGTATCTGAATCGCCTGTTCGGCAAGTTCGATTCCGGACATGCCGGGAATCACCAGATCGGCGAGTAATACGTCGAATGCCTCGTCCCTCAGCCAGCGCAGGGCCTCTTCCGGCGACGCGGTCGCGGCTGGGTCGTGTCCGAGTATTTTTGCCAATTCGCTCGTAGCTTCCAGCAGCGAGGGATCGTCGTCGACCAGAAGAACCCGCAGACCTGTCGTGCCGCAGCCTGCTTCCGACAGCGTCGCGCCCTCGCTCTCGAGCGGCGCGCCAGTTCCTCCCAGCAGCTGGCGGATCTTGTAGGCGAGTTGTTCGCGAGTGTATGGCTTGCTCAGCAGTTCGACCCCTGGGTCGAGCCGTCCACCGTGAATGATCGCGTTCTGCGTATAACCGGAGGTGAAAAGCACCTTCAGGCGCGGCAGAAGCTGCACCGCTTGCGCAGCCATGTCGGGACTGCGCACGGCCCCCGGCATCACGACATCCGTAAAAAGCAGGTCAATGTGGACACCGCTTCGAATCACGGTCAACGCCTCTTCGGCGCAGTCTGCCTTCAGCACGCTGTAACCAAGACCTGACAGCGTATCGACGACGGTCGATTGCACTTTGAGATCGTCTTCCACGACGAGAATGGTCTCTGTTCCGCCTAGCAACCTGACGCTCGGTCTCGCGGGAGGTTCCATTGCCGCTTCGGTGGAGCGCGGCAGGTAGATCTTCACGGTGGTGCCATGCCCGAGCTCGCTATAGATGCGGGTATGTCCGCCGCTTTGCTTGACGAAACCATAGGCCATGCTCAAACCCAGGCCGGTTCCCGCCCCTTCAGGTTTCGTCGTAAAGAATGGGTCGAATGCCCGCTCGAGCACGTTAGCCGGCATGCCCGTGCCCGTGTCGGTGACGGCGAGCATGACGTACTGGCCTGCCGGCACATCGGGCAGTCCGGCAACGTATTGATCGTCGAGCATTGCATTGGCCAGTTCCATGGTCAGCTTTCCGCCATCCGGCATCGCATCGCGCGCGTTGATTGCCAGATTGAGAATGACGTTCTCGAGCTGATGAATGTCCACGATCGTGTTCCATAGCCCGCCGGCGACGACCGTTTCCACCTCAATGGTTTCACCCAGCGCGCGCCGCAGCAGATCGTCCATGCCTCGTATCGCGGGCGCCAGGTTAATCACAACCGGTCGCAAAGGCTGGCGGCGTCCAAAGGCGAGCAGTTGGGATGCCAGTTTCGCGCCGCGCTCTACCGCGTCGATCGCCTTGTCAAGCCGATCGCGGGTCCATCGGTCGCCGGCATGGCGGTTTTCCAGCAGTTCCAGGTTGCCGCGCAATACCTGCAATACATTGTTGAAATCGTGCGCGACGCCACCTGTCAGCTTGCCGATCGCCTCCATCTTCTGGGACTGGAACAGCGCCGTCCTGGTCTCTTCAAGAGCCCGGTTCGCCTCCATCCGCTCGGTGATGTCACGGGTAATCTTCGCAAATCCAGCAAGCGTTCCGTCATCGTTGTGAATTGCGTCGATCACGACGTGCGCCCAGAAACGGGTGCCATCTTTCCTGACTCGCCATCCTTCCGCTTCGAATCGCCCCTCTCTTGCGGCAGTGGCCAGCCCGCGCTGTGGCAGTCCAGTCGCCGCGTCTGCCGGTGTGTAAAAACGCGAGAAATGCGATCCGATGATTTCCTCGGCGGTGTAGCCCTTGATGCGCCGTGCGCCGGAGTTCCAGTTTGTGATCACCCCTTCCGGCGAGAGCATGAAGATCGCGTAGTCCGTCACCCCATTCACCAGCACACGGAAGCGCCGTTCGCTTTCAAGTACCGCGTCGTGCGCGGCCTTCTTTTCCGTGACATCGCGCACGATATTCACGTAACCGACAAGTTGCCCGCTTTCCGCATGCAACGCAGTAGTTACGTCGCTGGCCCAAAACGTTGACCCATTCTTGCGGACTCGCCAGCCTTCAGTGTCATGGCGCCCTATGCGCCGCGCGCTTTCGAGGCAGGTCGCAAGCGCCCGTTTCTGGCGGTCGTCCTCCGTGTAGAGGACGTCCAGCATGTGGCCGATAATTTCGTCCGGCTGGTATCCGTGAATAGTTACGCAGCCGGGATTCCAGGTCAGGATCCGGCCTTCGGGAGAAATCGCACAAATTGCATAGTCAGAGACAGATGCCACCCATTTGTCTGTCCAGTTCTGGATCGTATCGCCTGCTTGCCGTTTGTCCGGCATGTTCTACTCCCGGTTTGAATATTGTGGAGGCTGATATGACTGGCCGATATATTATCTCGTTGTCCAATTCGATCGCGATGGGAACCGCGCATTCTTATCGTCCATCGCCCGGCCGGGGAATGAGGGAATGGCGGCGCCACCCGAGTATCAGCACACGTTGCATGTGTCGTTCGTCAAGCACGGCTCTCACCGAGCAGAAAGCAGACGAGCCCGTTCATCTGGCGCGTTCGCGCCGAAGGAAATTTACAGGTCGCCCGCACGCGGGAGTAACACCGAAAACGCCGTCTCCGTTCCGTCAGACCGCGCCTCGATTTCACCATGATGAGCCTTGGCAATTTCGTTAGCAATATAGAGGCCTAGTCCGAGATTGCTGGCGTCGCTTTTGTCCTCATGTTCGTCGCCGCGAGCCAGGGGATCAAAGATGCGCGCCAGCGATGTGCGCGCAATGGCCGGTCCGCTGTTCCTGACTTCGATACGGATCTGTGTTACATCGCAGATCACCACTACGCGCGCCGGCGCATCCCGGGCGCCATACCTGATGGCGTTGTGTACGAGGTTTCCGAGCAATTGCTGCGGGCGCTGGCCGTCCCAGACGCCCTGCGAATCGCCGATCACATCCAGCTCTATCCGTTTGTCAGGATGGATGGCGTACAACTCTTCCACTTCCTCAGCGAGCACGTCCGCGAGGTCAATATTTGCGGCGCGCGGTCGCGCAACGCGGCCGCTTCCATTTACGCCGCCGCAGGCACGAGGGAGGCGGCGAGCGCTTCCCATTGCGCCAGGACCAGAATGCGGGATCGATTTATTCCCGGCGACGTCGCCCTCCGGCTTCCCGATTCTCCGTCACGACTCGGCGAACGGCTTCCATCAGATCGGGGCGTGCCTCGGGGTCGGGGACCTCGATCAGCTTGCGTGGAGCCCGGGCTTGCGGCTTCAGCGTGACACCGAAAGGTTTTTGCGGCGCAGTCATGGTTAGTCTCCGGTCTGATGACGGCTGATTCGGACGGCAAGCTTAGTTTTGTTTGTGATTTTTAATAATCAGGCTTTCGGGGCTTTAATGAGTGGGGAGCTATGGACGCCGTGCGCGGTACGTCTCCAGGCTTCGTCGGCACGCTGCTGGGCTGCCTTCACGGTGTAGGAGACCCTTTGCTTGGCCCGCGGACCCGACAAAAACGCCGCGGTCAGCCCGGAAAATGTCCGACGGTCGGTTTTCGTAACCATGGCGCGCTCCGTATTTGCCTCGGAACTATAAGTCTAGATCTTCGCGTGCGACCTACGATACTGTACGTTTAGACATATCTCACAGCCCGTAAGCTACCGGAAAGGACGCAGCTCACGAGACCGTTGTCGGCACGGACGAATGGCGAGCGCTTTTGTAACAGTTTTCCGGTCTTGTAACTTTGCGGAGGCTGCGGTGATATGTCCTCATACGAATGCGGTACGGACGACGGGGCGAACGGAAACGATCCGGCCAAATGGCGTAAATGGTGCCGCGGCTATTGTTACAAAGGAAAATTTTTCGTCTTGAAGCCAGCAACGGCGACCGATACTGTGAGCTCACTCGCGCGGTCTATCTCGTCCTGCGGGTGTGTGATTCAGGCGGCGTCCCGACATTCAGGCGGTGACGCCGCTCTTTTTGTGCCCGAGCTTTTCATCAATGGTTCGTCAAGCTGGAATGTCATCCCGTCACTTATGCGTATTACGGAGTCGACGCCAGATATGTTGCATTTTCCCGAGGTCGCCGACGAATGGAAGCCGGCGATTCGAATTGCTCATGTCGTTTCAGGCAACAACTCGGGGCGGACAGTACGAGGACGCAACTATCAGCTTTGAGCTCGCACAGTGGCCCGGCGGAGCGACGCTTAAGTCGAGTGCGACGAATTTCGGCGGTACCTAAGGTCCTACTATCGCGCGACCAGGACTCCTTCTGTTCAAGCTTGGATCACGGGGCTGAAATCGGATGACGCCCGCCGGCCGGCGCTTCACCAGTGGCGCGCCCATACCGAAACATCGATCCCAAGGGAGTCATGCCTCCCACAAAACCGATCAACCCCCCACGCTGCATCAACCAACCCGGCGACCTTCGATCGGATACCCCGGATCCGTATACCCCGGCGTCGACGCATGGCCGGGCGGCACCAGGCTATCGACAAACTTCTCGTCTTCGGGTCCCAGTTCCACATTCAGCGCTTGAATATAGCTGTCCCAATGTGCCTCGGTGCGAGGACCGGCGATAGTGGAGCTGACGAATCGGTTCTTGAGCACCCACGCCAACGCGAACGCAATCGAATTCGTACCGCGCGCCGCGGCATGAGCCGCGAGCTTCTGCGCGATCGCCAGCGATTCGGGGCGCCACTCGGTCTGCTGGATGCGCTTGTCGCCGCGCCCCGCGCGCGAATCGGCCGGCGGTGCGCCATCCAGCGCATATTTGCCGGTCAGTACGCCACGAGCCAGTGGGCTATAAGGTACGACGCCGAGACCATAGTGCGCCGCTGCGGGCAATTGCTCGATCTCGGCGGTGCGATCCACCATGTTGTAGAGCGGCTCGCTGGCGACCGGCCGATCGATGCCAAACTGATCGGCAAGACGCACGATTTCGGCAATGCGCCAGCCGCGGAAATTAGACAGACCGAAGTAGCGAACCTTGCCCTGGCGAATCAGGTCGCCGATCGTGCGCACGGCTTCGTCGAGCGGCGCGTCGAGTAACGCGCGATGGAAGTAGAGAATGTCGATGTAGTCCGTGCCCAGGCGCTTGAGGCTTGCATCGACCGACTGAATGATCCACTTGCGCGACTGTCCCTGTTCGTTCGGACCTTGAGTGGTCGGATAGCCGAACTTCGTGGCAATGACCCAGCTATCGCGTTGCCCGGCGACCGCGCGTCCCACGATCTCCTCGGAACGGCCGGCGTGATAGACGTCCGCCGTATCGATGAAATTGACACCCTGATCGAACGCCTTGTCGATGATGCGCTTCGACGTGGTTTCGTCCGTTTCGCCGCCGAACATCATCGCGCCCAGACACAGGGGCGAAACTTTAAGGGCGCTACGGCCCAGATATCGATAGTCCATTACTTTTCTCCGTGCAGGTTTTTCCCGTGGTTCAGATCATAGAGACTCACCGTCTAGAGATTAAGTCCACTAAACCGCATGCTGTTATGAACCTGATTCATAAGTGTTTGCGGAATTTAGCATCTAGTCACGCGCGCGCGAGATGGCTAGATTGCTCATGAACCCGCGGACATTCCGCGCCACGCGCCCGATTCGACCGCTGCGCACGTCATCTACAGGATGGAATCGCAAGATGAAATATTTTGCCGTAGTAGCGACCGTGCTTTCTTTGGGGCTCGGCGCCTGTTCGCACATTGAAAGGACAACCGATATGACGAAGGTAGCTTCTCTTCCGCCGACATCCACGCTCGATGCTATGCGCACTGTCTCGCCGGCGCTCGAGCATTACACGAACGGCGTACTGCTTGGCGATCTCTGGAAGCGCCCGCAACTGTCTGCCCGGGATCGCAGCATCGTTACGCTAGCGGTGCTGATTGCGCGCAATCAGACCACCGATATTCCGTTTTACCTGAACCTGGCGCTCGATAGCGGCGTGAAGCCGAATGAGTTTTCCGAAATCGTCACGCATCTGGCGTTCTATTCCGGTTGGGGCAATGCGGCGTCGGCTGTGGTGGCCGCAAAGCCGGCTTTCGATAAGCGCGGGATCACGCTATCCGGGCTGCCGGCGGTTCCGGGCGAACAGCTTCCAATCGACGAGGCCGCGGAAGCTCAAAGGGCAACAGCCGTCGAGAAGAACTTCGGTGCGGTGGCGCCAGGTGTCGTGCACTACACGACGGAAGCGCTTTTTCACGATCTCTGGCTGCGTCCGGGCCTCACGCCCCGAGATCGAAGCCTGGTGACGGTCAGTGCGCTTGTCGCCACGGGGCAGTTCGCGCAACTGACGTATCACCTGAACCGGGCAATGGACAACGGCCTCACGAAGGCGCAAGCCTCCGAAGTGATGACGCAGTTGGCCTTCTACGCGGGTTGGCCGAACGTATTCTCCGCGTTGCCGGTTGTAAAAGAGGTGTTGGAGAAGCGGCCCGGCTAGTACAGCCGCGATTGGCATGACGAATCTAGTCAATGCGCTCATGTGTGACTAGTGGTTAAATCCCACCAACACCCATGAGATCGGTTCATCAATGCCACGCGAAAATTTCAACGATCTGCTTGCCTTCATCGCTGTTGCACGCGAACGCAGCTTCACCCGCGCGGCCGCGCAGCTAGGTGTGTCCCAATCCGCGTTGAGCCACACCATTCGTGCACTCGAAAGCCGGCTTGGCCTGCGCTTGCTGACGCGGACCACGCGCAGCGTGTCGCCTACCGAAGCGGGTGACCGTATCCTGCAGCGGGTGGCGCCTCGCTTCGGGGAAATCGAAGCTGAACTGATGGCGGTAACCGAACTCCGCGACAAGCCTGCCGGCACGATTCGCATCACGGCGACAGATCACGCCACCAACACGGTTCTCTGGCCCAAGCTGTCTAAAGTGCTGCACAAGTATCCGGAGATCAAGATCGAGATCATGACGGACTATGGCCTCACCGATATCGTCGCGGATCGCTACGATATCGGCATCCGTCATGGCGATCAGGTCGCGAAAGACATGATCGCGGTTCGCATTGCCGCGGATATGAAGATGGCGATCGTCGGCTCGCCGACGTACCTGGAGAACAAGCCGCAGCCGAAGAAGCCTCAGGATCTGATGCAGCACAACTGCATCAATTTGCGTTTGCCGACACTCGGCGGCTTCTATGCCTGGGAGCTAAAAAAAGGCAGTCGTGAAGTTCAGGTGCGCGTGGAGGGCCAGCTCTCATTCAACGGCAGCTATCACATGCTCGACGCCGCGTTGGCGGGCTATGGTCTTGCCTACCTGCCATCGGATCTGGTGCAGGCTCACGTCACGGCGGGACGCCTTGTTCGCGTGCTCGACGACTGGTGCCCAACGTTTCCAGGTTTACACGCGTACTACGCGAGTCGTTCGGAGTCTTCACGAGCCTTGGCGCTGGTTATCGATTCGCTGCGCTATCGTCAGAAAACGCGTTGAAGGTAGCGCAGCGTTTCCTGGTGCCGCGGCAGTTCTCGCGGACTTCAATGAAGCGGCAGTTCGCTCCGCTGCCGAACAACTCATATCCGAGGGGCACAATACCATTGCGATGCGATGCCTCCTGCTTCATCCGCGGTAAGCAACGCCGCTCTCAATCATTCAAGCAAGGTTGTCCGGCGCTCCGGTGGTAGTCTCTGCCTGTCAACAGCTCGCGCCGTTCTACACACGCGGGCTGATGCATTGAGCGACGGCTAAGATTGTTTCCACATCAGTGCGCGTGCTCGCGCGAATGTGGCTTATCAAACGTAGGGAGAACATCATGAATATCGATATCGCACCGGGCGTGACGCTCGGCAACACGCTGCCGTTCGTACTTTTCGGCGGCCTGAATGTACTCGAAAGCCTCGATTTCACGCTGGACGTGTGTGAGAAATATGTCGAAGTCACGCACAAGCTGAACGTGCCGTTCGTCTTCAAGGCCTCGTTCGACAAGGCGAACCGCTCATCGATGCATTCTTATCGCGGGGTTGGGCTCGATGAAGGGCTCGAGATACTGAGCGCGGTGAAGCAGCGATTCGGCGTTCCGGTCATTACGGACGTGCACGAAGTCGCGCAGGCCCGCCCGGTTGCCGACGTTGCGGACGTGCTTCAGGTGCCGGCGTTTCTTGCCCGTCAAACGGATCTGGTGGTGGCGATTGCGAGCACGGGTAAGCCGGTCAACGTGAAGAAGCCGCAGTTCATGAGTCCCGCGCAGATCAAACACGTGGTGGCGAAATGCAACGAGGCCGGCAATCGCCAGGTGATTTTGTGCGAGCGTGGCAGTTCGTTTGGCTACGACAACCTCGTCGTGGATATGTTGGGGTTCCGCGAGATGCGTGACGCGAGCGACAACTGCCCGGTGATATTCGACGTCACGCACAGTCTGCAACGCCGCGATCCCGCGAGCGAAGCGTCCGGCGGCCGTCGCCGCCAGGTGGTCGACCTCGCTCGCGCCGGGATGGCAGTCGGGCTGGCCGGACTCTTTCTGGAAGCTCACCCGGACCCTGATCGTGCGCGCTGCGATGGCCCGAGCGCGTTGCCGCTTCATCTGCTCGAAGCTTTCCTATCGCAGATCAAGGCGATCGACGATCTGGTGAAAAGCCAACCGGTGCTGGATATCCAATGAGCGCTCGCGCCGGAGGGTGTCGTTCGTGCTGCGCTGCGAACCGACACTTTCCGTGCGGACAGAATCAGGTCCGTTAAAACGAAAAATAAACCTGAAAATCAAAACAATACATTAACAAAAACTGGCAGAGCCTCGATACGATAGTGGAAAACGCTGCCTGTCATGCATAACGCTGGTTGTTAGCAACAGGCATCTATTCCCTTTCCAAACAAGCCTCAACGCCTCCTATGCCACGCCCCATCGTTGCGCAGATTCATCCCGCTGCAGTTGCCCATAATCTCTCCATCGTCAAACAGCGGGCACCTCGATCACGGGTTTGGGCCGTGGTCAAAGCCAATGCATACGGACACGGCATCGAGCGCATTTTCCCGGCGCTCGCGAGTGCCGACGGCATCGCGCTACTCGATCTCGACGAAGCGGTCCGCGTGCGCGAATTGGGTTGGACCAGGCCGGTCCTTCTTCTGGAAGGTATCTTCCGGCCGGATGATGTGCAGATCGCCCAACAGTTCGATCTTTCCATGGCCGTGCATTGCCGTGAGCAACTCGATCTGTTGCGCCTGTCGTCATCAGGCAAGCGCGTCAACGTGAGTCTGAAAATGAACTCCGGCATGAATCGCCTCGGCTTCCGGCCCGACGCATACCGCGCCGCGTGGGAGGAGGCGAAATCGATTCCGGGTATCGCGGACATCACACTGATGAGCCATTTCGCGAATGCGGACGAAGGCGACGTTGCATGGCAGATGGATCGTTTCGATGCGGTGACGCAAGACATCCCGGGTCAACGAAGTCTCGCGAACTCCGCGGCCGTTCTGTGGCATCCCCAGGCGCATCGCGACTGGGTGCGCCCGGGTGTCGTGCTCTATGGCGGTTCGCCCACCGGTCAGTCGCGTCACATTGACGACGTGGGCTTGCGCGCTTCAATGACGTTCACAAGCGAAGTGATCGGCGTGCAGTCGTTGTCGGCGCAGGAAACAGTCGGCTATGGTCGCGCCTTCGCCGCGAATCGTGACATGCGCATTGGCGTGGTTGCGTGCGGCTATGCGGACGGTTATCCCCGGCATGCACCCACGGGTACACCCATCGCGGTCGACGGCGTGATGACGCAAGTGGTGGGCCGTGTTTCGATGGACATGCTGACCGTCGACCTGTCGCCTTGCCCGCATGCGCGGATCGGTTCGAAAGTCGAGCTATGGGGTGATCAGGTCAGGATCGACGACGTCGCCCACGCGTCGGGAACCATCGGATATGAGCTGATGTGCGCGTTGGCAAAACGGGTACCTGTGGAAGTCGTTTGAGCGGCACTGTGGTTGCACAGGCTTAATGTGTCCGGGAGCAGGGCTGATGCTTTGCACCGGACGCTTTGTGTTTACGTGATAATCGCGCGGAGTATTCCACTAACCATTAAAAATGCGCAGGTCATGGCTTTCAGCGAACCAAGGTCTCCATTTTTCAAATGGGTAGTGTCCTCCGCTCAGAATCTGAGCGCTGACAATCGGCAAATATTGCTTGCCAACCTGTTCACTCGAACCGCGTCGATTGTATTTGCGTCGATTTGCGAAATCAGCGTTTGCGCGACCGCCTACTACCTGTATCCAACGGCCCTTTACGCGGCGTGGGGCTGCGCCGTGGTCGCGTTGCTGATTGCGCGTCTCATGCTGATCTGGCTGTGCCACCGGCGCAGCGCCCGCAACCTTCCGACTCCTACCTCAGCCTTTCTCCTCGCGAGTATTCTCTGGGCAGCCGTATTCGGCTTTGGCACGTTTCTGTGCAATACCAGCGGCGACCAGACGCTTTTCCTGCTCGGCAACGTTTGCGCGGTGGGCGTGATCGGCGGACTGGCCGGACGCAACGCGGGCACGCCCCGGCTCGTGCTTCTGCAGATTTCGTTCATTCTCGGGCTATTGGCTTGCGGGGCGGCCCTTTCTCCCGGCTCCGGCAAGCTCGTGCTGCTGTTCCAGGCGCCGTTTTGCGCGGCGGGTTTCTTCACCGTGGCGTTGCGCAGCAATCGCGACATCGTTGCGCTGCTGCTGGCGCGCGAAAGCAGTCACCGGCTCGCTCATCATGACAGCCTCACCGGCCTGCCCAACCGCGCGCGCATTAACGAGCTTCTGCTGGAGCGCACCGCGGCGGGCTCGTTGCGGCAGGACTATCGATTCGCGGTCCTGCTGATCGACCTCGACGGCTTCAAGGCGATCAATGACAGCCTGGGCCACGCCGCCGGCGATCAGATTCTTCAGGAGGCCGCGATTCGATTGCGCGAAGTGCTGACGGCCGGCGGCCTGGTCGGACGCCAGGCGGGCGACGAGTTTGTCGCCATTACCGACGGCACGGCATCGACCCGTGACGTCGATTTGCTGGCGGATCGCATCGTCAAAACACTCGCACGTCCTTTCGCACTGACCGAGGCATTGGTGCACATCGGCGGCAGCGTGGGCGTCTCGCTCTATCCGGAGCACGCAACCACCGGGCCGCAATTGCTTATCTGCGCGGACCGCGCGTTGTACGCTGTCAAGCGCAGCGGCAAGAGCGCCTTCGCGATCTTCGATGCGGTCAGACACGCCTCCGACGAAAGTTTGAGCTTGCTGCGCAGCGATCTGGAAGGCGCGATGCAGTCTTATCGCGATCTGCGCATGGAGTACCAGCCGATTGTCGATCTCAGCGACGACACGATTTCCGGCCGCGAGGCGCTGCTGCGCTGGACGCATCCGACTCGCGGCGAGCTTTCTCCCTCAGCCTTCATTCCTACTGCCGAACGTACCGGCCTCATCCTTGCACTCGGCGAGTGGGCTTTGCTGCAATCCTGTACGGAAGCGGCCAACTGGCGTGATGCGGTGAGCGTCGCGGTGAATGTGTCGCCGGTGCAGTTGCGGGAGGAGTCGTTTGCGTCGACAGTCGCCGCGATTCTTGGCAAGACGGGATTGCCGCCGGCACGTCTGAATATCGAAGTCACGGAAACGGTGTTGTTGAGCGACGATAGCGTCACCCGGCAAAACGTCGAGAAGCTGCGTGCGTTGGGCATCGGCCTCGCGCTCGACGATTTCGGCACGGGTTTTTCAACCATGTCGACACTCGTGCGTTTCTCATTCGACAAGCTCAAGATCGACAGTTCGTTCGTCAAGGAGTCCGTACATCGCCGCGAATCCGCGGCCGTGGTTCGCGGGATCGTGGCTTTGGCACGGGAAATCGGCATGCCGACCACGGCGGAAGGCATCGAGACGCAGGAACAGCTGAATTTCGTGCGGGTTTGCGGATGCACGCATGCTCAGGGCTTTCTTCTCGGCAAGTCGGTCCGGGGTGAGGAGATCCCGCGGCTCGAAAAAAACCTTGCCGCGCATTCCGCCGATAAGGTGTGATTGGCTTGAAGCTGGCGAGCAACTCTTCTGAACTAAACGATGCGCCCGCCGAATGCAGCGGGCGCCGATCATCGCGGACTGCTTTTACTGACGCAGTTCCGGCGTGTCCTGCATGGCGGCTTGCAGCTTCTGCACGGCGTCAGTCGTCGCGCGTTGTGCGGCGAGACCGAAATTGCGCTTGAATTCGCTGAACTCCGCGTGACCGTTACCCGTCACTTCCTTTTTCGTCACGAGCTTGCCGCTCGGATCGGTCACGGTACACACGAGCGTCACCGAAAAATCGGTCGGCGGCCAGGTCAGAAGGCTAGGCGACGAGGACGTCGTCGAGATGGTCGGCGTGACCACGTAGCTCAGATTTTTTGACTGGACCGTTGCCTGATCCGGCGCGGCATTCAGCTTCACCACATTGCTGAACACCTGGCTCAGTTCGACATAGATCGGCAGTTCCAGATCGCGATACGGTTTGTAGGCTACCTTGTCGCCACCGCCGCCCGGCGTAACGACTTCCTTGGTGCGCAGTTCGTCGGTAATCACAAGCCCGACCGTCTTGTTGATCGGCGGCGTTTGCGCGCTCGCCGGTGCCGTTGCCGCGGTGGTGGCCGCCGTGAGTGCAGCCGGGTCGCCGGAGATGGTGATGTCGTGTGCGCAACCTGCGAGCGACGCGATTGCGCCGGTGACCGCGATACTGCGAATAAGGTGCATCAGCTTCATGATGATTTCTGCTCTGTGAGAAAAGGAGGGTTACTGGATGGCTTGCATGAACGCGGGATCCGCGTAGAGCGACGCGAGCAGTTTCTGGACGATCAGCGGATATTCCTGGGTCGCCCGCGGAATCGCGATCGCGGCTGCGAATGCCGAGTCCCATTGCGTCGTTGCGGTTTTCACGCTGTCGTATCGCACTTCGTCGCCGCGCTTGACGATGAAGCGAGCGGAGATCGTGCCGGTGGCCGTGCCGATGTTGGCGTCGACGTTATTCTTCAGCAGCACGCCGCTCAGTTCGACCTTGGCATCGGGCGATAACGCGCGGGCGATGGACAGTTCCTGCTGCAAGGCGCCAGAAAGGTATTGGGCAAACGAATCGCCAACCGGCGAAGTCATACGGTTCGCACGCAACTGCACGGACGAATGATCGCCGTCGGCTTTATCGTTGGTGAACGTGCCGAGACGCGTTGTCAGAGGTGCTGCGTTCTTGAGTGTCTGGATATTGTCGACGGAAGCCGAATAGGGCGGCGCGACGACCGAGCACGCGGCGAGCGTGGCAATCGGAATGACGAGGAGAATCCTTCGCAAAGCAAACATGGGCTTCTAAATGCCTCTTTGGTTATGGTCTGAATGAGGTGGCCTCCCGCCTCGGCGTTTGTGCAAAGGCAGGTCCACGTGTTATCGGCAAGTCCTGAGAGAAATTGACTGAAGATTGATTTTCTTTTGATTTGAAAGCAGATCGTAATTAACTCATGCAGGAAGCATTGGCGAGTCGATTCCGAATTAACCGGTTTATAGTCGCCACTGCAAGACGGCCAGTAGCGCCGGCTTATTTTCACTAGCGCATGCTGCTGGCGCGATACCGAGGTCGACATGGAACTCACCTGGCAATTCCAGCTAAGAATCACCGTCACGCCCGAGCTTGGCGCTGATCTGCGCGCCGACCAGCAGGCTGTTTCGCATCCGGCGCTTCATGAAGTGCTACGCCGGCACAGCGCGAGCTTGAAGTGTCAGTTCGACGCCTTCGCGGATTACGTCAGCGAAGCGGAAAAGCACGGAATGGAAAACTATCCGCTTTATCAATGGACCCGGCAGACAATCGAGAACCCGCAGAAGCGAGCGAAGTACTTGCAGTCGTTCACGGTCTATGTGAATGGCGAGGAGATATACGGCAAAGAAATCGCCGACGCGATGGAAGCCGAATTGCAGGCACTCGTCAGTGATGAAGGCATCAAGAAGGTTGCCCGGTTCGATACCAATCCGGCGAATAATCCTCAGCCTCCGGGGCGCTAACGGTTATCCGTAGTCGGCCTGTTTTTCACCACGACACTCGCATGTAATAAAGCGTAATTATCTTCTCGGCACCGCTGGCGCATAAGCGCGGCGGTTGCCGACGCGCGCTCGCGTCCGTCATTCATTTCCACGGAGACACTCATGCCGACTTCGGCATTCCGGCTTCTTGCGCTCGTCGGTGCGATTGCCGTGACAACGCTTCTTGGCGCGTGCGGCGACAGCTTGCCGTCGGCCGGGTCGACGCCCGCTGCATCGACGAAGGCGGCATGTGGCAACGCCACGCTCGCCAACGCGCGCATGAGTTGCCCGCCGGGCTTCGTCCCGCCCGCCTCCTGAGCCGCAATTCAAACCAGGTCCATCGCATGGTCACCAAAACGCGCCGAGATTTTCTGAAGCTGTCCGCCGGACTGGCGGGCGCGACAGCCGCCACTACCCTGTTTCCCGAATCGATTCGCAAAGCGCTCGCAATCGAGCCGGCTTCGGTGACGGGAACGATTCAGGACGTGCAGCACATTGTTGTCTTCATGCAGGAGAACCGCTCGTTCGATCACTATCTCGGTCACCTGAGCGGCGTGCGCGGCTATAACGACCGCTTCCCCGTGACGCTGCCGAATGGCCAACCGGTGTGGTTCCAGCCGCGTCAGGAGGATCAGACGAAGGTGATCGCGCCGTTCCGCTACGACACGACCAATCCGAACGTCAACGCGCAATGTATCGGCGGCCTGCCGCATACGTGGGCCACCACGCACGGTGCGATCGACAGCGGCCGCGCCGACAAGTGGGCCGTGCAGAAGAGCAACATGACGATGGGCTATCACGTGCGTGAGGACATTCCGTTCCATTACGCACTCGCGGATGCCTTCACCGTGTGCGACCACTACTTCTGTTCGATCCCCGGCAACACGCACCCGAACCGCATGTATCTGATGACGGGGATGGTCGACCCGCTCGCCACCGGTGGCGGCCCGCTGCTCGACAACACCGATTTCATCGACAACCAGTTCGACACGATCAAGCTGCAGCCCTTCAACTGGACCACCTATCCCGAGCGGCTCGAGACGGCCGGCATCTCGTGGCAGATCTACCAGCAAGGCACCGGCTTCGACAATTTCAGCGGCAACTACGGCACGAACATGCTAGCGTCGTTCCAGAACTTCGTGAATGCACCGGCGGGGTCGTCGCTGCAGAATCGCGGTATGAGTACACGCACGTTGACGCAGTTGAAGGCGGACGTGCAGGCCAATGCATTGCCGCAAGTGTCATGGCTGCTGCCGCCCGCCGCGTATTCGGAACATCCGAAATTCACACCGCTCTACGGCGCGAACTACATCTCGACGATTCTCGATGCACTGACATCGAATCCCGATGTGTGGAGCAAGACGGTTCTGTTCATCATGTACGACGAGAACGACGGGTTCTTCGACCACGTGGTGCCGCCGCAAGCACCCACGTTGCCGGGTTCGGGTATGAGTACCGTCGACATTTCGCTGGAGCGGCATAACGTCGTGACCGCGACGCAAGCCGGTACTTATACCGCCGACAATCTGCCGTACGGTCTCGGTCCGCGCGTGCCGATGACCGTCGTGTCGCCGTGGTCGAAAGGTGGTTTCGTCTGCTCGCAGGTATTCGATCACACGTCGGTACTGCAATTCATCGAAAAGCGTTTCGGCGTGATGGAAACCAACATCTCGCCATGGCGCCGTGCGATTTGCGGCGACCTGACCGCAGCGCTCGACTTCTCGAAATCCGACGCTACCGTGCCGTCGCTGCCTAGCACGCAAACCTACGTTGCCCAGGCCGATTTGCAATGCGCGCGCGCCACGGCGCAGGCTGCGCCGGCCAGTACCGCGCAGCAACTGGTAACGGCGCAGGAACCCGGCCCGCGGCCCGCGCGTGCGTTGCCGTACGAGCTGCATGTGAACGGCCAGGTGCAATCGCAAGGCTATGCGCTGACGTTCGCGAACACCGGTAGGCAGGGCGCGCATTTCTGGGTGTACACGGGCGATCCGACCGCGATGCCGCGTCGCTACACCGTCGAAGCTGGCAAGCAATTGACCGATACGTGGGCGTTCGACACGAATGGCAATTACATGGTGAACGTCTACGGCCCGAACGGATACTTCCGGCGCTTCGCGGGTTCGTCGAGCGCGGACGCTGCCGCCAAGCCGGATGTCGTGACCTGCTATGACGTGGCCAACGGCAACGTCTATGTCACGCTGTCCAACGCGGGGAGCATGCCGCTCACGGTCAGCGTGGCCGACGTCGCCTATGGTCAGGCGCCGCTCACGGTGACGGTGCCGGCGGGCAAGAGCGTGGAAGCGCATTGGGACCTGTCGTGCAGCAGCCAGTGGTATGACTTTCAATTGACTGTTGCTGGCAATCCAGGCTGGTTGAGGCGCATTGCGGGTCACGTCGAAACGGGGCAAATCAGCATCACGGATCCGGCTGCCACCGCGCCGGTAACGAAGCCGATTTAAGCCTGTGGATTCGACATTTCTTTCAATGCCATTTCGACTTCTGGGCTAACTGGTAAATCAATTTTACATTTGGCGACAACGCGTCGAGTTCGTGAGAGGATGGCATTTCACTTTTTCTCGCGGAGGGCGAAATGGGACTCTTGGACGAAGTAGGCAAGATCGCTGGCGCAGTAGCAGCCGTTGAAGCAGCGGAAAAAGTCGATCCGGATGCAGGTCTGCTAACGAAAGGTATTGCAGCGGTGGCCGGCTTTGAAGGTGCCGGTGCATTGGAGGGGTTGGTCGAGAAGAAAGACGGCGAGAAGCAGGACGACGCCGCCAATGCTCAAGCCACCGACGATACGAATCCTCAGACGTGATGGAATGCGGTGAGCGGGCCAGTCCTTCGCGGGACTGGCCCGTTTTTTTGTGTGAATCCAGTACAGCGCATTCCGCCGCCAAGGCCACCAACAAGGTTGAGCCGTTGTATTCCGAAGAAGAAGTCAAAACTCGAATAAAAGGACGATTCGGTGAGTATTTCCGCAACCCGCAGGAGCTTGACGCTCGGATTGCCTCTACTACTCGGTCTCGGCGCGACGGTCGCACGCGCCGCCAATGAGGTTTCGCTAGCCGATGTCGAACGCCGCCATGGCGGACGCCTCGGTGTGTTCGCGATCGATACCGGTTCAGGCCGAACCCTGGCTCATCGCGCCGACGAACGCTTTCTGATGTGCAGCACCTTCAAGGGATTGCTTGCCGCGCAGGTGCTGGCCCGCGTGGATGCCGGCAAGGAAGATCCTGGCCGCCTTGTGCGGTACACCGAGAAGGACCTTGTCTTTACGTCTCCTGTGACGAAGGCGCATGTCGCTGAAGGTGCGATGCCGGTCGGCGCATTGTGCCAGGCTATCGTTGAAGTTAGCGACAATACGGCGGCCGTGCTGTTGATGAGGAGCGCCGGCGGTCCCGCCGGTCTGACCCAATTCGTTCGCGGTCTCGGCGATACCGTGACGCGTTCCGATCGGTACGAGCCCGAGTCGAACCGGTACAGCGGCGTGCTCGATACCACGACGCCACGATCGATCGCGAACTCGGCGAGCAAGATTCTTTTGGGCAATGTGCTGAGCCCTCAATCGCGTGCGCAACTTGAAAAGTGGATGATTGCCTGCAAGCCGGGTCTGAACCGGCTCCGCGCGACGTTGCCAGCGGACTGGGTAGCGGCTGACCGACCTGGAACGAGCGTGGAAGAACAAACCAACGACTACGCCATCGTGCGCCCACCAGGACGCGCGCCACTTCTGATCGCAGCCTATTACGATGCTCCCGCGCTTGGCATGCCCGCTCGCGAGGCTGTCCTGCGAGAAGTCGGCGCCGTATTCGTGAGGTGGACGGCGGCTCGTGCATGATGAGCATTGGCCGACGCAACGCCCGGATCGACGTGATCCGCGGCGTCTCGATTCTGCTTGTCCTGTTCCATCACTTCAACATTGCGTACCGTCTGAACGACACGTTTCTGGCACAGGTATTCGGCTGGGATGCGGTGCGGGCGGTCGCCCGAAACGGTAACTACGGAGTGACGATGTTCTTCGTCATCTCGGGTTATCTGATTACGTCGAATGCCGGGCGGCGTTGGTCCGGTCTTGACGGCATCAACGCGCGGGCATTCTATCGATTGCGTATTGCGCGCATTGTCCCGTGCCTCGTGCTGCTGCTCGGCACGGTCAATCTGCTCGCGCTGGCGGGCGTTGCCATCTTTCAAAATCACGCGCCGGGCGGCACAGCGGTTTCTTTCTGGCTCGTCAATCTGGCGTCGCTGACTTTCTGGATGAATGTGCTCATCGGCATGCATGGGTGGGTCAACTACCCGTTGGGTGTGCTGTGGTCGCTGTCGGTGGAAGAGGTGTTTTACGTGTTCTTCCCGATCCTCTGTCTCGTCCTGCGGCGTGAAGCGCGCCTGCTGATCTTCTGGGCTGCGATCATTGTTATCGGTCCGGTTTATCGCTATACCCATCAGGGGGATGAAGGCGGTTTTCTGTACGCTTATTTCGCTTCGTTCGACGGTATCGCGATTGGCTGCTGCACGGCTTTGCTCGCGAAACGGATAACGTTGCACGGTCGCGCGGCAGCCCTCCTGCAAGGCGTTGTGGCGGCGGCCATGGTGGTCCTGTATCTGGGTGGGCCGATTGCGGAAACCAATGTGCTCGGTGTGACGGGAATGGCCTTGGGAACCGCTGTGTTGTTGTTGGGTGCGTCGGGCCGGGCGGCTATGCCTGCCGTTGGCGTCGGCCGGGTTCTGCTGGGTTTGGAGTGGTTCGGGCGGCTTAGCTACGAGCTATACCTTTTCCACCTGATCGTGCTTGGCGCAATGCGAACACTGTGGCCGCCGCGTGTTGTGACTGGCGACGTAAAGCTGCTGCTATTGGCGGGATTTTTTGTGCTGTCGGCCGCATTGAGCGCGGGCATTGCCAGGCTTTATTCCGAGCCGCTGAACCGCAGGATCAGGGCCTGGCGCACGGCTGCGTAAATGCTGCTGGCGCCGCCGGTTCGTCGTCAACGCACACAGAGCCGATCGGCGAGGCGGCCTCTGATCTCGCGCTAACGGGATTTGCTCCGCGCACTCTTCTTTGCGGTCGCGGCGCGCGGCGCGTCTTTCACCGGCAACGCGCTGCCGCCGTTCATCTGCTCCATCCACGAGAGGGCGTCAACGTACGACAGGAACTGCTGGAGATAGCCCGGTGACAGTTCGCGCATCAACGAGAGCGACCGATGCACGAGGCTGCTCGAATTGAGCGGCCCGGCGTTATCCGGCGCTTTCTTGAGCGACTGCCGCAACTGTTTCTCGGAGCGGAGCTTCGACCACGTCTGCCTGAAGTAGTCGAGCACCTCCAGTTCCGGATAAGTGGAACGCTGGGGCACGGCGTTGGCCGCCGCCGGGCCGTTGCCGTCCGCCGGCGTAGGGTTCGACATGTAGCCGACCAGGCCGGCCAGCGTGTCGAGCGCGGGTTCAGCGGAGGATGCCGCGCCGCCCGGGTGGGCAGCAGTCTCGGCCGCGTTAGATGCCGTGCGTTCGAGATCCCCGGCATAGGCCCCGATCAATCCGGACAGCCGCTGGTCCAGCAGACGCCGCGTCTCGCCGCAGTGGGCGGCGGCCCGTCGTTCCAGCGCATCGATGAAGTGAAAGCGGATCGGGTTCAGCCGAGCGGCGCCGCACTCACGCCATGCATCGAGCGTGGCCCGGGCGCTGCCAGTCACATCGCTAGCGCCAACGTCCGCACGAGTCACATTACTCACGAGGCTTCACCGTTGCGCTCGAGGGCCGCGGGACCGGTGCGATTTCCACGCGCCGGTTTTTGGCGCGGCCCTGGTCGTCGGCATTCGAGCTGACGGGCTGCTGGGAGCCGAACGCGGCTGCAAATACGGCCGAGGAGGGCACGCCCTCGTCGATCAGCGCGCGGGTCACCGTCAACGCGCGCTGGGCCGACAGTTCCCAGTTGTCGGCAAAGCGGCGGTTGGCCTCGCGCACCTGCCGGTCGTCGGTAAAGCCGCTCACCATCAGGATCTGGTCATTGGCCCGCAGGTAGGCGGACAAGGGCCCCGCCAGACTCTTCAGCACGTCGCGGCCTTCGGGCTGCAACTGATCGGAGTTGAGCGCGAACAGCACGTTGCCGTTGATGCCGATGCGGCCGTTGACCAGCGTTACCCGGCCCGCAGCCAGCGGTCCTGCCAGTGCCTGTTCCAGGGTCTTGCGGCGCTGCGTTTCCATCTGCCGCTGCTTGACCTCCTGCTCCAGCCGGGTCGAGAGTTCCAGTTGCACGCCGATCACGCTCACCAGAATCAGCACGAAAGCGCCCAGCAGCACCGACATCAGGTCGCCGAAGACAGGCCAGATGGGCGCCGCCGTTTCCACGCCGCCGTCGATTTCCTCGCTCATGCCGTTTCAGCTCCAACCGGCGCGCGCTTGCCCGCGAGATGCTGCAGGTCTTCGACGATCTGCTTTTGCGACATCATGCTCAGGTCGATCACTTCTCTCGCCTGCGCCACGTAATACGCCAACTGCTCGTCACTGCGCGCGAGGGACTTGTCGAGCGCCGCTTCAATACGTTGCAGATGCTCGATCAGCGTGCTGTTCGATTCGCCGAACAACTGCACGGCCGCGCCGAATGCTTCGCCGAGGCTCGCCACTTCGACGGCGCTGCCGGTCACCTGCGCGGCAATCGCGCCCAGCTTGCCGGTTTCGAGTTCGACCTTGTCGGTGAAACGCGTGCCGACGCGATCCAGCAGATCCGCCGACGTGGTGATCAGCGCGTCGACGGCCGAACGCTGTTCGGTGGATGCGTGGTTCACGGCATCGAGCAGGGTTTCCAGCGTGGCCAGCATGCGGCTGCGCTCTTCCAGCATCGCGGTGTCGCGCACCATGCTGTCGGAGAGCTTCTGACGCAATTCGGCGACGACTTCCGCCGCGGCCTTGGGCGCTTCCGATGCGGCCTGCACGAGTTGGCCGATCTCGGCGATCGTGCTGCTGGCGTGCGCCTGGGTCTGGGCCGAGATGTCGCGCGCGGTTTGTGCGAGCGTATCGCAGATTTCCTGTTGCCGGCTCGCTGTGCGCGCGCCGACCTGCTCCCATTCCTGACTCAAGGTAGTGGCCATGGAACCGAGCGTCTCGGTCCAGGCTGCCAGCCGCTGTTGATCGCGCGCGGCGAGTTCCGCCTGCAAATCCGCTGCGGCCTTGGGAGCTTGCGCCGCCGCTTGTACGAGCTGGTCGATCTCGGCGATCGTGCTGCTGGCGTGTGCCTGGGTCTGGGCCGAGATGTCGCGCGCGGTTTGTGCGAGCGTGTCGCAGATCTCCTGCTGGCGGCTCGCAGTGCGCGCGCCGACTTGCTCCCATTCCTGGCTCAATGTCGCGGCCATGGAACCGAGCGTCTCGGTCCACGCTGCCAGTCGCTGTTGATCGCGCGCGGCGAGTTCGGCCTGCAAATCCGCCGCTGCCTTTGGAGCTTGCGCCGCGGCTTGCACGAGCCGGTCGATTTCGGCGATGGTGCTGCTTGCGTGTGCCTGAGTCTGGGCCGAGATGTCGCGTGCGGTCTGTGCGAGCACGTCGCAGATTTCCTGCTGCCGGCTCGCGCTGCGCGTACCGGCCTGCTCCCATTCCTCGCTCAAAGACTTCGCCATCGACCCAAGCGTCTCGGTCCAGTTCGCCAGACGCTGCTGGTCTCGCGAGGCCAATTCCGTCTGCAAATCGGTATGCGATTGCCCCACCGCGCGCAACAGCGATGCCGAATGCTGCTCGAAGGTCGCTGCGGCCGCCGCCAGCGCCTGCTGATTGCGGTCCGCCAGCTTCTCGCTGACCTGGTCCTGCCGCGACAGCGCTTCGTTCCATGCCGCCGTCACGCTGCCGGCCGTTGCGTCGAGCCGCGCGGCGATGCCATCCAGCAGGCCGGCCGAGCGCTGCTCGAAGGTCTCGGTGAATCGATTGAGAGACGCGCCCAGATGCTCGGTGAGCGCCTCGCCCGATTCCTGCTGCTTCTCCAGGGCTTTGTTCCAGATGTCCGTGACGTTGCTCGCGGTGGCCTCGAACCCGGCCGAGAGTCCGTCCAGTTGCCGTTGCACGGCGTGCGTAACGGTGTCGTGCAGCGCGGCGCTTTCGCGCGCGAGACCGGCCATCGTGGCCGTCATGACCGGCTGCAACGCCGCGCTGGCGGCGCGGGTGCTTTCGGCGACGCTTGCCTTCAACGACTGCTCGACAGAGGCGGCAAGGCGCGTATAGGCGGCCTCGGCCTTTTCGTGGAAGGTGGCCTGGCTGGCGATCTGCCGCTCGTTCAATGTGAGGCTCTGTTGCTCGATAGCGGCCATCATCGCTTGCAGACGGTCGACGAGGGTCGGCATCACCTCGGCCTGTTGCTGCAACAGCCTGAAGCTTGCTTCGCGCTGATGGCTCTGCGAGTAGATGCGCAAAGTCGTTGCGATCTTCACGTCGAGCATTTGCGCGGCCTGAATCCGCTCGCGCCGGCTCAGCGCCGAAAGCAGCCCCAGCATCGCGGAGGTGGCCACGCCTGCAATCGAGGTGCCGAACGCGAAGCCCAGGCCCTTGACCGGCGCGGCGAGCGAATCGCGGATCGCTTGCAGGTCCGTCGCGCTTTCCAGCGCGATGCCGGTGCCGCGCAGGGTCGCGACCATGCCGAGCAGTGTGCCGAGCATGCCCAGCAGCACGAGCAGGCCAACCAGATAAGGCGTCAGCGCCGGGCCCGGCATGGCCACGCGCTCACCCTCGACGCGCAGGCGCACCGCATTGCGCAGGCTGGGATGCAGCGGTTCGAGCCAGCTGCCGAGGCTTGGCGGCGGCGCGGACAGGCCCGCGACCGCCTGCGTCAGCGTGGCTGTGGCCTGGCCGTAGCGCCGCAGTTCGAGCGCGCCCGCCAGATAGCAAACGCCGATCAACATCGTGACAGCCAGGGCGAGGGCGTTCGAGCCGACGTAGCCGCCACCGATCCAGCACACCGCGGCCAGACCTACCAGAAAAACAACGAGATTGAGATATCTGGACATAGTGTCCCAGTTAGCGGGTGCGAAGGGCTGCGAGCAGCCCTTCGACCGGTTGTAAACGAACATCCAGTTCGGCCAGCAACACGCTCTGCATATCCTTGCGGAACGTGTCCAGCCAGGTGCCGGGCGTGACGGCGGGGGCGGCCGCAGTGGCCACTGGGGCCGCTGCGTCGTCCGCCGGAGCTTCTGCGTCGGCCAGCATGTGCTGCTCCGCCTCGCGCAAACGCTGGAAGTGCCCGGCGAGCAAGCCCGGCACGGCGGCCAGCAGGCTCCGCTCGCGCTCGCTGAGCGCGCGCTCCATCACGGCATCTACCACCGCAAGCCGGGCCATGGCCGGCGTTTTGGCGGCCAGCATGGCCCGCAGGCGGCCGCGCAGGTTGCCGACCCCCGTTTCCATCGTCTGCTGCATGGAGAGGTAGCGTTGCCGGAACACCGCGTAGTCGACCGGCGCATCGTCGGAGCCGCCTTGTGCCGGCGCGTGCGCCGCGGAACCGCGACGCCGCGCGGCGGCAAACACACTATCGCCGACGATGACGTCCGCCAACGATGCGCGTGCGCGGGCGTACTCGCTCTCCTCAGCGTCGCCGAAGGCGCGCGCGCCGCCGCCGACGGCCGGCGGGGTGTTGTTTAGCGCCGAGGACAACGCGATCGCGTCGGTCCAGCCGAGCCACTGGCTCAGCCGGTCCGACAGCGACTGGCTGGATTCGGGAACGTCGACGTCCGTCAGGCTGGCAAGTAAGCGTATGAGCGCCGGGCCGCTGAAAGCTGTGCGCTGGGGGACTTGCACCATACCACCAGAGTCAAAAAAGTCAGCAGTTTACACGCCGCAGGGGCGGGTGATGCAGACCCTTAATGAATCGGACTGCCGGGCATGGTATTTCGGCGTGTCCGGCAGGCCGCTCGCGATGCCTGAATATGAGGCGCCGTGCCGGTTTTCTGCGCGCGTGGAAGGCTTTTGCCACCTTGTTCTGGATGCCCGTTTCATCTGGCTGTCATAGCTTCGCGACTAGGATGCGCTGTCACTTCCGTCGTGCCCTGGTGCGGCCCGGCACGCGTGGCCTGCATCGCACCGCGCGCCAACTGGCCGCCATCCGCTTCCGCATGGGCGACATTCCACCCCTCTAAAACAACACCCGACATGACAAACAAGAAAATCGTCAAGGACTTGCCGACCGATCAGGGCGCCAGCATCGTCTCGCGCCGTGGGTTTCTGAAGTTGGCGGGCGCATCCAGTTTCGCGACGGCCGCGGGCACGCTCGCGTTGACGGCGCGCGGCGCCAACGGTGCGCCCGACGGCACGCCGGAGCAGATTCACCTGACCTGGGGCAACGACCCGACGAGCGAGGTGACCGTGTCATGGTCGTCGCCGGCGCCGGCGGTCAACCCGCGGGTGCGCCTGAACGGCGCGGGCGAGAAGGCGCAGACGGTGCACGGTGTCCAGAGCACCTATACCGATGGCATCAACGGCGAGGTCGTGTTCACCTATCACGCGCGTCTGCGCGACCTGAGGCCCGACACGACCTATCAGTATGAGGTGAGCGCCGACAACGACAGCAACGCGGCTCAACCCTTTGCGGCAAGCTTTCACACCGCGCCGCGCGGCCGTGCGCCGTTCCGCTGGACCAGCTACGGCGACCTCGCGACGCCCAATACCGGCTGGGTCCTGTCGTCGCCGCAGAGCCGTTTCGCGGTTCAGGCCGTCGAGCGATTCGAGCCGCTGTTCCACCTGCTCAACGGCGATCTTTGCTACGCCAATCTGAACCCGACGCATCAGCCGGACGTATGGCGCGATTTCGGCAACAACTGCCAGACTTCGGCGTCGAACCGGCCGTGGATGCCTTGTCCGGGCAATCACGAACTCGAATTCAACAACGGCGAGCAAGGCCTCGCCTCGTATCTGTCGCGCTATACGCTGCCGGAAAATCACACGCGTTTTCAGGGGCGCTGGTACAGCTTTCGTGTGAGCTCGGTGCTCTTCATTTCGCTCGATGCGGACGACGTGGTCTATCAGGATGCGGCCGCGTTCGTTGCCGGCCCGAGCCCGCTGGTGCCGGTGGCGAGCACCGGCAATCCGCCGATTCAGCCGGGCACCTCGCTCTATGTGCGTGGCTATAGCGAAGGCGAGCAAACCCGCTGGCTCGAGAGGACATTGCGCCGGGCGGCGGAAGACCACGAAGTCGACTGGATCGTCGTGCAGATGCATCAGGACGCGCTGAGTTCATCGAAGACCGGCAATGGTTCCGACAAGGGTATTCGCGAGGCGTGGTTGCCGCTGTTCGACCGCTACGGCGTCGACCTGGTGCTGTGCGGCCATGACCACGATTACGAGCGCAGCTATCCCGTGCGCGGCTGCAATCACAACAAGGGCACCGATATCGCCACCGGGCGCGTAGTCGATACCTTGCAGCCGCGGCCGGTGATGTCGGCGGTGTCGCCGGGGGCGTCGACGTTCGATACGAGCCACGGCACGATTCACCTGATTCTCGGCGGCGGCGGCACGAGTGCGCCGCTCGACGTCTACGGGGTGGACGCCGGTACCGGCTTGCCGCAGGCGCGCATTTTCACGCGGCCTAATCGTCCGGTTGCGGACACGGCCGCGGGAACGTTTGTACGTGCCGGCGCGGACGCCGTTGAAGATGCCATCTGGTCGGCGCAACGCGACACCGGCACGGGCTACGGCATCGCGGTGTTCGATCACGACCCGGGGCAGCCGGGTGGCGAGACGACGATTACGATGAACTACTACCACGCGCCGGGCGCCGACCAGACACCCACGCAAAACTATGAGTTGTTCGAAACGATCGAGTTGAAGAAGAAACGGCGTGGGTAACCCCGGCGCTATTTCACGCGCCGCGATTTGAAACCCGGCAGCGTTCGGGCGTCGGGACTCCACGCCAGGTGGACAGACTGCTCGACCGCTGCATTGAACTGCGACTCGCTGGTCCACATCGGAATGCGTGTGCGATAAAAATCCGCCCACTGGAACTCGGCGAACGGTTCGGGCGTTTTCAGATAGCCTCCCGCGTCGCGCACGAACGCGGCGAGGCTGCGGTACGGGTCGTCGATAAGCGCGGAGACCTCGTCCGGAATCGCGGAAATGGCGCGCAGGATGCCGCGTTCATCGACGGGATGCACCCAGCGTTTTGCAATCACGGTGTCCCAGAACTTCTCGTCCGGCAGTTGCGACAGGTCCGCTGCCACCTCGACGAATGCCTTCGTGATGCCGCCGTCCCACAGCGCACGCGCGAGATGGTGATGGTCGATGACATAGTGCCTCTCGCGCTTGCCGATGACGGTTGGAATCGGCGCGCTCTTCAGGAAGGCTTTCAAAGACTTTGCATCCATGGCCAGAAGGCGCTTTCGTTTTGCATCGACTTCCAGCATGCCGACCGTTGCCTGCAGCGGGCGCAGTTGTTCAATGCCGATGCTCGTTATGCTTGCCATAGGATGACCCTCCATGTCCGCAGCATTCTACTGCCGCGTCCAGGCCAGGTCACGGTGGACTCTTGCAGGCAGACACGGTAGGCTGTGAGTGCTGGTGACTCTGTTTGGCTATGCTGGTCTTAACGACAACGTGGAGCCTGCACATGGACGTAAGCACGGAAACGCTGGTGGAACTGCTGCGGGAAGTGGAAGCCGACGACCCGATCGACTTCGCGGACCTCCCTTTCGGCGAGCAGGAACTCAGGCGGCTTGTCATGAGTTCACTGGTCGAGCGTCATCACCTGGTCGAAGCAGGCAACATGTCGATCTCCGACATTCATGCGCTGTACCTGTTGAGCACCGCGAAGCTGGTCCTCGAGAACCTGGTGCTGCATGCGAGGCTGCTTCTGCTCCAGGGGCAGCAGGTCGACGTACGGTCTCTGCTGGCGCCGTTCACCCTCAAAGGCAAACCTTAACGGCCGCCTGGCGATTCCGGTTCCGATTCTGGTTCTGATTGCGCTGCTGTTGCCGGCAGCGCATCGGCGCCGGCCTGGGCGACCTGTGCGTCCTGGTCGGAGCGCATGCCCGACACACCTATCGCGCCGACTATGGCGCCATCGCGAATCAGCGGGATTCCTCCATCCAGCGGCACGAGGTTGGTCATGCCGAGCAGACGCAGCTGGAGCCCGCCCTGCGCGAGGGCGTCCTCGAAAACGCGCGTCGGGCGCCGGAATCGCACGGCCGTTTCGGCTTTCTGTCTTGCCACCTCGTAACTGCCGAGTTGCGCGCCATCGAGCCGCTGCTGAAGCACCAGGTGTCCGCCGCTATCCACCACCGCGATCACCATGGGCCAATCGTGACGCAGAGCTTCCTCTTCGGCTGCGCGCGCTACCTGGCGTGCATCGGCGAGGGTGAACCGGTCGCTGTATTTCATCGGCATGCCATTCTCGTTACGTTGAGTCATTGATCGCCTCCTTGCGAATCGGCCGGGTATCGACATGGCTAGAATGTACGGCGGTGAGCGGCTCCCGGCTAGCTGTGCGAGCCGTCAGAGATTCTTCCGGAAAACGAGAGAATGACGGGCATGAACAAAGACGAATATGAAGTGCTGCTGGCTATCCTCGACGAAGGAAGCCTGACGGCTGCGGCGCGCTCGCTGGGTCGAACGTTGCAATCGGTGAGCCGTGCTATTGCAGCGCTCGAGCGTGAGTTGAACACGACCTTGTTTCACCGTACGACGCGCCTGGTCGAGCCCACCGCGGCGTGCCTGAAATTCGCCGCGCGAATTCGGCCCGCACTGGGAGAAATCAGCGCAGCGCGCGACGAACTCGTCGACCAGGCCACACAGTTGCGCGGCAGTATTCGCGTTGGCGCGCCAACGGCATTCGGCGCCGAGTTTGTCTCGCCGATTCTTGCGACGTTTCTGGCGATTCACGAGTCTGTCCGGGCCGAACTCGTGCTCGCCGAACAGCATCTCGACCTCGCGAAAGCCGACATCGATCTCGCGGTCCGCCTCGGACGTCTGCCGGATTCGAACTTACGCGCGAAACAGGTGGGCACGCTGCGGCGCGTGGTATTTGGCACACCGAGCTATTTCGCCGCGCGCGGCTATCCGGTCCATCCGTCCGATCTTGCCTCGCACGACTGCATCCTGCGCCAGCATGCCGAGCGTGAGACATGGACGTTCAATCGGGCCGGCGGCGCTGTCGAGGTCACGGGGCGGTTTCGCTCCGCCAGCGCGCTCGCGTGCAATGCCGCGGCTGCGGCAGGCGCGGGTATCGGCCGGGCGCCGATCTTTCAGGTGCAGAAACTGCTCGACGCGGCGCAGGTGGTGACGGTGCTGGACGCGTTCGAGCCCGAGCCGGTTCCGGTTCATCTGGTGTGGAGCGCGGGCCGCCCGGTTGCGCGCCGCATCCGCGCGCTGATCGACTTCATGGCGGCGCGCCTTGTTTCCGGAACGGGAGGAAAGGCTACACACCTCCGTTAACGTAACGAGCCTCTAGTTCGTTGCCGACAAAAATCTGACCGATCCGGACGAGAAAATTACCCGTTTCCGACTGGATCTTCCGCTGCATCACGCTGTAATCCCTGCTGGCACCGGGCACGCAGAATGCTCACACATTGCGGAGTTCCGCGCGCGGGCTTGTTGCGCTCGGCACGGATTGTTTTTTCGCATTAGCATAGGCAGCATGTCCCGTGCCGTTTGGTGGCGTGAGCCACCGGACCGTTCCCGCTGGACACGTCAACGTGTGCGGGCCGCGCAAATCATCCCCACATCAACCCATCGCGGGCCTGCGCCGCGAACTGCCGTCCGGCGCGTTCTCCGAGCGGGCGGCCGTCATCAATCCTGTCGCGTCGATTGAACGAATCGTTGGTTAATATGAGGAATGTAAGCAAATCTTTGATAGTCGGCGTGCTGCTCATCGAAGTGGCGTTCGGCGCTTTTCTGCTGTTGCAGGAAAGAGATCGCGCAGCGGCCGATACCGAGGTCCCGAGGGACAATTCAGCGGAATTGGCCGCGACTTCCTTCCAGGCTGCTCCCCAACTGGATGACGCTCATGCGACAGCGGGAACTGTGGTCGGCGCAGCGCCACTGCCCAGGCCCGCAGCGACTGACCCCAATCAGGTTGTGAGCGGAACCGTGGCAACGCAATCCGGTTCGCCAGCGAAAGAGATCGTGCAAGTACCACCGAAAGCGGATATGCGCCCACGTGAACCGGTCGCGCAGCATGCATACGTCGCACCGCGCCCTGTCCCCGTGCCGCGCACCGAAACCCGCCGTGACAGCTTGCATCGTGACGGCGCGAATCCTATTGCTTCCGCGATGACCGATGCGCTGGTCAAACAGTCCGCGCAACTCGATCCGGCATTGCCGCCGCCCCGGCCACAATCTCAACCTCAACCGCAGTTCAGCCGCAACGATCCGTATCGTCCGGGCTCGAACCCGGTTGCGGCTGCGATGACCGAACAACTGGTGAGACAGTCCGCGAAACTCGATCCGGCGCTGCCGCCGCCGAACCAGCCCAACGTGAAGTAAGCGGACGGCTTTGCCTGCCTAGCGGTAGAACACGTAGTTCGCGAGATAGGGCGAGCTTCCTGATGCATGTTCCGTTGAACACGATGCAGCCGGCGCTAACCCGCCGACGGTATGCACGCGTTGCACATATCGCACTGCTGACAATGTGCCGCTACCGGCCGTGCTATGTGTTTCGAGCAATAGCTGGGGAATGCTCGCCGGTGTTTCGCTGGGCTTCTGCGCGAGCACGCGGCCTACGATCCGGCTACCATCTTCCGCCTCCCAGGACGGCCCCGCGCCATGCCGGACCACTGCGCGACCGCTTGCATCGTAGAGCGTGGCTTGTGGACTCCGGAACACCCATGCCAGATGACCCTGCGCGTCGAGTTCGCACGAATAGTTCTGCACGCCCGATGCAGTGAGGGTCATCACGCGCTCGGCCTGAGGCGGATCGATAGACGCGCTCGGCGGACCGGCGGGTGGCATCGCACAAGCGCCTAACATGGCGATCGTGACGGTTGCGAAGCTGGCTTGCGAAAGATTCCTGAGCATGGATGTCACCTCGAGTGAAGCGTGGCGCATGGCGGTTGCGGCCGTTGAGTACGACCGTCGATCCGGACAGACGGGATAGTACGCGTGATCTGCGTGGTCTGCGTCGTCTGCGTCGTCTGCGTCGTCTTCCAGGCAGCGGGAATTTGCGTGTGCGTCTTCCCGGTGTATCCTCGCCGTGCAAGACTCTGTGCGCCTGTTATCCGGACATGCCGCATACCTTGGCGCGTAAACCGACCACGCCGCTGTCCCGCAAGGCGAGCGAAAGGAAGACAAGCCAATGAACGATCAACAGTCGTACTCCTGTCTTTGCTGCAGTGACTCTCCGGGCGCGGTGTTGAGCCGTCGCCGCTTCCTCGCTCTGGCCGCCGAAAGTGCCGCGGCGCTCGCTTTGTTCCCCAGTCTCGCCTACGCGGAATCTGTCCCGGGCATCGCTTACGAGTCGGTTCCGAATCTGCTGCGTCTCCCAGACGATGTGTATTTCGGCGAGTGTTCGGGCGTCAGCTTCAACTCGAAGGGACATATTTTTGTGCTCTCGCGCGGCAACTCGATTGGGCCGGCCTACGGCGCGGCTGCAGCCCAGCTTCTCGAGTTCGCACCGGACGGCCGCTTCGTCCGCGAGATCGGCCACAACCTCTACGCGTGGTCGTTTGCGCACACGGTCAAGGTCGACCGGCACGACAATATCTGGGTGACCGACAAAGGTTCCGACATGGTAATCAAGTTCACGCCGGAGGGACGCGTAGCCATGGTGTTCGGCCGCAAGCAGGAAGCGGCGGACGAGGCAACCGGTCCGCTCAAGCATCCGAATCCGCCGCTGCCGGCGGAGCCGGGACGCTTCAGGCAGGTTACCGATGTCGCGTGGGACAGCGCCGACAACACCTACATTAGCGACGGATACATCAACTCCCGCGTGGCGAAGGTCGACAAGGACGGCAACTGGCTCAAATCGTGGGGCGATCGCGGCACCGGTCCGGGTCAGTTTCATACGCCACACAGTATCGCGGTCGATGCGAAGGGTCTCGTCTATGTTGCCGATCGCAGCAATCGCCGCATTCAGGTGTTCGACGGCGAAGGCAATTTCCAGCGGCAGTTCACGATCGACGTGCCGGTGCCGCCAGGCGCTCAACCGGCCATCGGCAACGTGCCGGACGAAGCCGCCATAGCCGAGGGTACCTTTGCGCCCGGCTCGCCGTGGGCGATCTGCATTTCGCCGGGCCCGAATCAGGTGCTCTACAGTTCCGATGCGTTTCCGGGGCGCATCTACAAACTGACGCTCGAAGGGAAACTGCTTGGCGTGCTGGGCCAATCCGGCAAGCAACTGAAGCAGTTTGGCTGGATTCATCAAATGGCTTGTCCGTCCGAGAACGTGCTGTTGGTGGCCGAGCTTCTGAACTGGCGAGTCCAGAAGCTGCTGTTGCGCCCGTCTTGATGGAGCGGCCGATAACGTAAACGCTATCGGCCCATCCGGTTTCCTCATTGGAGTCGGCGGGTTTCGGTCCGTACACTGGTTGCTCGGTGGCCGCTTAATTGCTGCTTAATTGCCGCTTAAGGGCCACACAGCGTATGCACGTGAGCATCGTGCTGCGCGCAGCGCGCAAAGACGCCACTGGCGACAATGAATGGCCGCATAAAGCCATCTGGACGGAGACACGATTTGAACAAACCCATCATTCCGGTACCGGCCGCCGCGGCGCCGTCCACTCAGCTCAATTTCCGCTGGCACGTGCTGATCTGGCTGCTGATCGGCGGGATCATCAACTACATGGATCGCGCCAGTCTTTCGATCGCCGCACCCGGCATGATTCAGGAACTAGGGCTGACGCGCACGCAGATTGGTCTGCTCGGCAGCGTGTTCGCGTGGACCTATGCGGTCATGCAGTTACCCGCGGGCTGGGTGATCGACCGTTTCGGCGCGAAGCGTGCGTATGCGCTCGGCATGATCTGGTGGAGTGTCGCGACCTGGCTGACGGGCGTGGTGGGTTCGATCTCCGGCTTGCTGGTGATGCGTGCGTTGCTCGCGGTGGGCGAGGCGCCGTGCTGGCCGACCTCGGCAAAAATCACAGCGGCGTGGTTTCCCGCCAAGGAGCGCGGCTTCGCGACGGGCGTGTGGGATTCATCGTCGAAGTGGGGACCGGCGCTCGCGCCCGCCATGCTGGTTGCATTGATGGTCGCGTTCGGCTGGCGCTCGCTATTTCATGTGACCGGCGCCGTCGGGATCGCGTTCGCGCTGCTGTTCCTGCTGCTGTATCGCAATCCGGTCGACAGCAAGCGCCTGTCGAAGGACGAACTGGCCTACATCGAAGCGGGCGGCGGCGGTCACGAACGGTCGCTGACGAGTTCGTCGCTCAAATGGCGTTCGCTGTTCGGCCGCCGCAGCGTGTGGGGCATGATCCTCGGCTACTTTTGCACGATCTGGCTGTGGAATATCTTCCTCGTGTTTTTGCCGCTCTATCTGCTCGACCGCTTCCACATTTCGTTCGCGCAGCTCGGCGTGGTCGCGGGTATTCCGTGGGCGGGCGGCGCTGTGGGCGAAATCGCGGTGGGCTATCTGGCGAAGAAGATCGTCGATCGCCATCTCGCCTCGGCGATCGATGCGAAGCGGCTACTGATCGCCTGCTGTTCGGTGGGCGCGGCGGCGTGCGCGATTGCGTTGCCGTTCACCCACGTATTCAGCGTGACCATCGCACTGTTCACCGTCGGTCTCGCCTTCATTGCCGCCGTGGTCGGCTCGGCGTGGGCGCTCGCGGCGGATATCGCGCCGTCGTCGATGATTGCGTCGGTGAGCGCGATCCAGAATTTTGGCGGCTACTTTGGGGGGGCATTCTCGCCGGTCGTCGCGGGCTTCATCGTCGATCGCACGGGTTCTTATGCGCTCGCGTTCATCTCCGGCGGCATCATTGCCGGATGTGCCGCGCTGTTCTACTGGTTCATGGCTCGCCAGCCGATCGTCGACGACGCTGCCGCGCCGGCGCCTTAAGCTATGCTTGCCGCGCGACCCGGGCAATCCGGTCCCGGACTACGCCAATCGCGCATAGACGTCGTGGATATAACGCTGTGGCATCTTGATCTGGTTGGCGTTCGCATCGATATGCTCGATCTCTTCCTGCCATTGCGCGATCTGGTCCGCGGTGGGATGGCGGTTTTTCCATATTTCATCCTCAAGCGCCTTGATCTCGCGATACCAGACCACCAGGCGTTTCTTGATGCGGGCCTCCGCCATGCGCGGCAACGCCTGCAACAGCCCGAGCATTAACGCCATGAAGGGGAGCAGGATCAGCAAGCGCCTTTCGATAAAACTGGCTAGCCAGAATGGCAGGTAGCGCTGCAGAAAAGGGCGCCCCGTTTTGAAGTAACGCTCGCTCTCTTCAGAAACAGGAAATTCCTCGGTGTTCAGATTGGGAAACACGCCAAGCCGCGTGAAGTAATCTTCGCCGCCGTGGACGGTTTTGGCCGCGTCCAGCAACAGATAGACCAGCGCGGGGTGCAGCGTGTCTTTTGCAACGAGCAACGCGGTGGCGGCGAGCAGCGTGACGTCGGTCTGCGGCAGATCGTTGACGACGCTGGTCGACGCGCGCGGAAAGATCACCTTGGATAGCGATGGGAATTTCTGCACTAGCGCATCGGCCTGCGCAAAACTCATCAGCTTGAGATTGCTGTTCAGCAGGGTTGTCTGCATGGGCGCATCGGGTCTGCCGATAAAGAAGGCCGCATCCAGTTGGCCGTTTTCGAGCGCTTGATAGGATTGGGCCGCGTCCATTTCGAGCAGCGTTGTATTGTCCCGTGTGACGCCGCTGTATCCGAGCAATACCTGCGAAACGTTCAGCAGGCCGCTGCCGGGAACGCCGATTGAAATCCGCTTGCCACGCAGTTGCGCCAGCCGGCTGACGGTGGGCTCGCCTCGGTAGAACACCCAGATCGGTTCATAGGAGACCGCGGCGATTGTCTGCAGGTGATCGGTGTCCTTGGGGCGGGTGGTGCCGGACTGGAAAAAACCCACTTCGTATTCGCTGTTCGGGTCCGTCAGGCGCTGATAGTTTTCGCTCGAACCCGACGAACTGCGGATATCGAGTTTGATGCCGTCGCGTTTCAGGAGGGGCGCATAGCGGTCCGCAAAGCCGCGATAGATGCCGTTGTCCGCACCGGTGGTGATGACGATCGTATGGCGGAAGGCGGGTTCGAGGATCACCGAGAGTCCCCAGCCTAACGCCGCTATCAGCAGTATCGCGCCGGCAATGAGAAGCCGCCGGCGGCCCGGTGTCATGGGGACTTTTTCGTTGCGATGAAGCGCTGGGTTGTGCCTGGGCATTGTTCGCCTCTCTGGTTCGGCGCTGCTCGCCAGCAAGGATAATGCAGTGCCTTGAAGGCCTTGTCCACATCCAGGCTCAGCGTTGCGATCGTCGCGGCAAGCGAAGCATCAGTGCCTCGTGGTCTGCTGCGCGCCATCCGGCACGAACACATAACCGTGACTGCGCACGGTCTGGATGAAGCGCGGAGAGGAGGGGTTGCTCTCGAGGATTCTGCGCAGCCGCCACACCTGGACGTCGATACCGCGGTCGGTATGATCGTCTTCCGGGCCATGCAGCAGCTCGAGCAGGCGCTCCCGGGTCAGCGTGCGCATAGGGTTGCTGACGAAGACCTTTAGTAGCGCGAATTCTCCGGCCGACAGCGTGAGCCGCCTGTTTTCCATGATCAGCGTGCGCAGTTGAAGATCCAGTGTGAATGGGCCGAATTCGATCACGGCGTGTTCATCCCGCGCGGTGCCCGGCGCAGCCTGGGTTTGTCGGCGCAATACGGCCCGCATGCGCGCAAGCAGTTCGCGCGGATTGAAGGGTTTGCCGATACAGTCGTCCGCGCCCATTTCGAGTCCCACGATCCGGTCCATGTCGTCGGGCCCCGAGGCCAGAATCACGGGGACAGTGTTGCCGGCGGCGCGCAGTTTGGTCAGCGCGGCGAGACCGTTTACGCCTTGCATGATCTGGTCGAGAACAATCAGATCCGGCGGGTTCCGTTCGATCTGATCGCCAAGCGATCTCACCTCGTGCAAAACGGAGACCGCCATTCCTTCTCGTCCGAGAAAGGCGGCAAGCGAACCAAGGAGTTCGACATCGTCGTCAACGACCAGTATTTGAGTTGTCATAGTAAGGGAATCGAACGCGAAGGCCTGAAAACAGGGGGCAATAACGTTGGCCGAACCCTCACGACGGCTGGTTGGCTATGCCAGCTTTCAGTGTTGTCAGGATGTGGGTGATGTGCGAACGTTGTGCTCCAGTCTCTTTAACGGAGCAGGTCGCGGGAATCCGTCGCCGAATATTGGATTTTTTACTTTGGCGGCGCGGCCGCGCGGGAATGGGCGGCCGGCGTGGAGGTCAGCAGGCGCCTGGACTTTGCGGCGCCTTAGCTAGTCGACGGTCTGGTCAACGGGCTGGTCTAACGAGCTGACGGTTTTTCAGGGTCGGTCGGCCGGAACGCGGCGGATCGGCGGATAGTGAAACTTTCTGTCGAGATGAAGCGCGCCCGGTATGTAGATGCGCAGCATGATGTAGAACAGCCCGTCCGGCGCGGGGAGCCAGTTGGTTAGCGCGGCAGGGTCAAGCGGCGGTGTTGCCGACAAGGTCAGCGACAGGCCGCCTTCATCGTAGCGAAGCTGCGGTGAGCGATCACCGATCGAGTATCGCTCGATTGCGTTATCCACCAGCATGCGCGATGCCTTGTCATACATCGTGATCGACCAGAATGCCTGCGAGTGCGGCAGGCCGCCAGGCGGAAACGACAGTTCGTACGTATGGCGCCCGTCAAGCGGTTGTCCTTCGCTGTCCCGGTCGGCGGTGACGTACATCGCTTCCTCTATGCCGAGTGCGCCGATGTAGTTGCGGCTGACGTGCGCGCGCTTCAGATAGTCGTCGCCGAACGAAGCGCGGACTTCCACCGGCAGGAACCATCCGCCGCCGAGCGCCGACGGCTGGGGCACGCCCAGCTCGGCGATCACGTGCTCGAGCGCGCTGCCGAGCGCGGCGAGCGTGGGCGCCGCGAGCGTCGATACATCGATGTTTGTGCCGATGCCGACCGCGGCAAAACGGGCGACGAGTGCGGATTCGGCGGCAGGCGGAGGATTGCGGGCGAGCGCGGCGTTGACCGCCGCTGCATAAAAACGCGGATCGCCGGCCGCCGCGCCGCGCGCCATGCCGACATCGAAACGCCGGTGTGCGGGTTGGCCGCTGAGCGTCTTCACGGCGAAGCGATCCTGCAGGGCATGCGCGGCGGCCAGATCGTCCACGCCGTCGACCAGGATGCGGCCGATCATCCAGACCTCTCGCGTTGGGCAGGCGATCGCTGTGAGATCGTCGTCGGCGAGCGGCGGCACGTCGCCGTAATAGAGCAGAAAGCGCCGCGCGCCGTTGCCGGTTGTGCGCGTGCCGATGGATTCGAACGGGTTGGTGTAGAAGTCCAGCAGACCGAGTACGTAGTAGCGGTCCGCCGTGTCGGGCACTTCCAGCACGAGCGGTTCGTCGCCGAGGTCGAGCCACGTGCTGAGGTAAAGCGTGTCGTTATTGGGCGTCACGACTTCGCGGTTGCGCGGGCCCAGCAACTGACGGCCGCGCACCAGCTGATTGACCCAGCCGAATGTCGAAGCCGGACTGTCGCCGGCGAACTCGCCGTTGTCGTCGCGGCGGGGGCAGGCCGCCGCGCGCGCGCGCGCCATTTCGAATAGTGGCAGGGTGTAGATCACCGCATCGCGGGCGAGTGCGGTGAGATTTTCGCTTGCAAAGCCAGACATGGATACCGCTCCGGTTATGGACAGGAAGGAGTGGGATCGAGCCTACCGCGCCGGCCGGATAACGGTACCAGGGTTTCGCTATGTTAAACACTCGCGCGCCGGCCGCTGCCTATACTTTGCGCTCCTCAGGCTTGCAAGGGGATCCCGCTATCCCGCCTCCCCGTGCGTGCTCGCATGCAAGCCGATCCTCACGGAGTTTCTCGAATGACCATTGGCAATGCACAGCAGGAGTGGGCTTACGTCGCAGGGGTTCAGGCATTCATATACGGTTATCCGCTCGTCGAAATGGTGCGTACGTGCGCGCTCATGACCGCCGTCGACGAACCGCAGAACAACGGCCGTGCGCCGATCAACCAGTTCTCGCATTGTCCGCGGCCGTGGACCCACGAGGACCGTGATGTCGTCACGCCGGCCAATGACCTGCTTTACTCGATGGCCTGGCTGAATCTCGCCGACGGTCCCGTCATGTTTTCGACGCCGGCACCGACCGGGCGTTACTTCGTGATGGAGTTCATCGACGCGTATAGCGACAATTTCCATAACCTCGGTCCGCGTGTGATGGGGCCGTCAGCGGCAAGCTTTGCCATTGTCGGCCCCGACTGGTCCGGCTCGCTGCCGCCCGGTTCGATCGAAATCCGCTGTCCGACGAATCTCGTGTGGGTGCTGGGCCGTGTGTTGATCGATGGCGTTGAAGACATGGAGGCAGCGCGTGCCTTCCAGGCCGGTTTCACGCTGCGCGCGACGGCGCCGGCCCGCGTGCCGCGCGCGGTGGCGGCCTACCAGCCCTGGAACGAAGCAGGCGAGGCGTTCTTCGCGAACCTGGCAAGAGCGATGGCCGACAACCCGCCGCCCGCGGTGGATACGGGCCTCGTCGCCCAGTTTTCCCGCCTGGGTATTTCAGCGGAGCGGGCGTTCGATGCCAGGCTGCCCAACGACGCGCAGGTGGCGGTTTTGCGAAGGGCGGTGGCAGCGGGTATCGAGATCGTCGATGGCCATACCCGTAGCCGTCGCGCGCGGCCATGGTCGATCAACTATGCGGGTGGCCGACTGGGCACGGACTATCTGGCGCGCTCCTGTACCGCGATGAAAGGGCTCGGCGCGCTCGCGAGCGAGGAGGCGCTCTATGCGCTGGGCGACTTCGACAGCAAGGGCGAGCAGCTCGACGGCGCGCATGACTACGTGTTGCACTTTCCTGCCGGGGGCTTGCCGCCGGTGGATGCCTTCTGGTCAGTATCGATTTACGGCAGCGACTTCTGTTTCGCGGATAACCCGATCCGGCGCTATGCGATCGGCGATCGCACGCGCGATCTGCACTACGGCCCGGATGGTTCGCTCGACATTCTGATCCAGCACGCGCAACCGCGGCAGGGGATCTCGAACTGGTTGCCGGCTCCTGCGGGCCGTTTCTATCTCATCTTGCGGCTATACCATCCGCGCGAAGCCATCCTGTCGAAGGCCTACACGATTCCGCCGGTTGAGCGTATCGACGAGCGAGTCAATGAGCGCGTCGACGGGCAGGTCGACGAGGATGTGCAGCGGTAAGCCGGAATGCAGCCTGTCCGCCGGTGGACAGGCTGCGCTTCCGATTGAACGTTATTCCGTCAAGCCGCTTCCTCGCTGGCGGACGGCCCTGCGGCCACGTCGTTGCGAATGCTGCCGGCGCGAGCGTGGAAGTGCTGCAAAGCGCGCACCGAGCGTTCGGGATTCAGTAGCCAGATGCCGAGCACGCCGCACGGCACCAGAATGCAGCCCAGCACGGTGAAACCATGCCTGAAGCCTTCGGCGATGCCCTGTGTATCGCTCACGAAGTGCCCCATCAACGCCGGCGCGATGAGACCCGCCAGCGTTCCGAGGGAGGCGTTGATGCCGAGCCAGGCGGCGCGCTGTTTGATCGGCGTGACTTCGCCGATCATTAATGGGCCGAAGAAAAAGATCAACTGGCTCAGCACATTGGTCGCGCTCAGACACAACACCTTGAGCGCGGGACTGAGCGCAAGCGTCGTGCCGAACAGGGCGAGGCCCGCGAACGCGACCGGCACGCTTGTCATGACGCCGCGCGATAGGCGCGAACTCACGCCCCTGCCGCCAAGCCACTGAGAAAGGAACGACGCGGCGAGCGTGACGGGAATGCCGGCGCTGACAATCAACGAGAACAGCCAGCCGGCGTCGGCCGCCGGATAACCGAGCGCGAGCCGCAGATAGGCCGGAAACCAGGTGAATCCAACCGACAGCACCGAATAGCCGACGAAGGTCAGCAGGATGCAACCCACCAGCGTCGGATCGACAATCAGCCGCCGGTAGGGAACATGCTGGCCCGGCGGCTGTGCCGTCTGTGCGGCCATCGCATCCGCCGCGTCCGCCGTTTCGTCGACCGTACCTTCGGCGCCCAGTAGCAGCCACAGCACGGTCCACACACATCCGGCAATGCCGAGTACGAGAAACGCGCGATGCCAGTCGTAGTGAATGATCAGATAGGTCAGGCACGGGCCGGCCAGCAGCATGCCGGTGTTGGCGCCTTGCAGCACGATCGCGCTCGGGATGCTGCGCTTGCTGTTATCGAACCATTTGTAGGTCGCGTGAATCGCCAGCGGGTAGGCCGGTCCTTCGCCCGCGCCGAGCAGAATCCGGCAGAGGATCAACAAGGGGAACGAGACCGTGCCGACGAGCGGAAACTGCACCAGCGCCCACGCGAGCGCGAGCACCGCCAGCAGCCACTTTGCCTTGATGCGGTTGGCCGCGAAACCGAACAGCACACCGGCCGTCGAAAACAGCAGAAAGAAACTGCTGCCGACGAGGCCCAGTTGCTGCGGCGTCAGTCCAAGGTCATGCATCATCGGCACCGCGGCGAGACCGATCACGGCCTTGTCGGCGAAATTGATCAGCATGAACAGGAACATCAGCGCGACCACGATCCATGCGCGCCATCGGGGGCTTATGGGGAACATGTTTTCTCCGTTGAGCGGATTGTTACGAGCGCATCCACGGCGCACGAAAACTGGCCTCTGGGCCGCGCGATGAACGGGTTGATATCGATCGACTCGATGCTGCCGGCGTTGGCCGCGGCGAAACGCGAGAGCGCGGCCAGTGTGTCGGCGATTGTGTCGACGTCGACCGGCGGTTGACCACGCACGCCGCCCAGCACGGGCCACGCGCGAATCTCGCGAATCATCCGGTGTGCTTCCGCGACGTCGAAGGGCGCCTGCCTGAACGTGACATCCTTGAGCACTTCGACGAGAACCCCGCCCAGTCCGAACATGACGACGGGACCGAACACCGGATCGCGTGTCACGCCGAGAATGCATTCCACGCCGCCCTGGATCATCGGCGCGACCAGCACGCCTTCGATATGCGCGTTGGGCGCGGCGCGCGCGGCGTTCTCCGTGATACGCGCGAAGGCGGCCCGAACCGCCTCTGAATCGGCCAGCCGCAGTGCGACGCCGCCGACATCCGATTTGTGTGCGATGTCCGCGGACAGCACCTTGAGCACGACCGGAAATCCGAGCCGGGTGGCTGCGTCGGAGGCTTCGTCGGCGCTTCTTGCCACGCGGCTCGAAACCACCGGAATGCCGGCGTCGGCGAGGAGGCGCAGCGCGTCGGCTTCGTCGAAACGCGCAGGCTCGATGGCGACCGGTTCAGGCAACGCAATCGACGTCCGCTGCTGCTCGAAATGGCGGCTAAATGCGTGTAGCGCCGCAATCGCCCGCACGGCGGCAGCGGGTTCCTCGAACGTCAGGCAGCGGTGCGATTCGAGAAAATCGCGGTTCTGCTCGTCGAAGAGCGAGACCACGGCGATAGTCAGGTCCGGATGAGCGGCGCGCACGCGGGCCCACAACTCGGTGACCATCGGTCTGTGTTGCGGCGAAATGCCGGTGACCGCCTGGAACGACACGATCGCGCCATATTGGCCGTGCTCCAGCATCGTATCGACGGTGTCGCCCAGCAGCGCGGGCTCGTTGAGTATCTGGCCGGTGATATCGACCGGATTGACGGCGGACGCGAACGGCACGCGCTCGACAATCGCCTGCTGTCCGGCTTGCGCCAGCGGCGGCACCGAGAGTCCTACCCGCTCGGCTTCGTCGACCATCAATACGCCGGCGCCGCCGGAAAGCGACACGATGCCAAGCGCCTCGGACGCAGGCAGCGGTGCGACCGAACAGGCATAGCCGATATCGAACAGTTCGTGAATGTCTTGCGCGCGGTACACGCCGTACTGGCGCAACACGGCGTCGTAGATTTCATCGCAGCCGGCAAGCGAGGCGGTGTGCGATGCCGCGGCTGCGGCGCCCTGCGTGGTGCGGCCAACCTTGCACATCACCACGGGTTTGCGCTGCGCGCGAGCCAGTTCGAGCGCGGCGCACAGTTTCTCGCCGTCGCGCGCGCCTTCGAGGTAGCACAGGATCACGGAGGTGGCAGGGTCGAGCGCTTGCCACGCGAGCGCGTCGGCGAGTTCGATATCCGCTTCATTGCCCGTGGAGACGAAATGACTGATACCCAGACCGCGACGCTGCGCGAGCATCAACGCGAAGATCCCGAACGCGCCGCTCTGGCTGATCAGTCCGATGTTGCCGCGCAGCGGCGCGGCGATTTTCAGCGCGGGGGTGAACGTCGCGTACACGCCTTGATGGTTGTTGACGAAGCCGAGGCAATTCGGTCCCAGCAAGCGGATCGCGCTGTCCTTCACGAGCGCGCGGAGTTCGTTCTGTGCGCGCACACCGGCTGCACCGATTTCCGCGAAGCCCGAGGAAAACATCACGATCGAGCGGACCCCGGCGGCCGCCGCATCTTCCACTGCGGACATAACGCCTGCTGCGGGCACCGCACAGATGGCCATGTCGATTGGCGCGCCGACGTCGCGCAGGTTCGGGTAAGACTGCAGACCCTGGATGCGATCCTGTTTCGGGTTGACCGGATAGATTGCGCCGGGATACTGCTGGGTCAGCAGATACTCCACCGGCAGGCCGCCTATTTTGGCCGGATTCGACGAGGCGCCGACAACGGCAATCGATTGGGGATTGAACAGCGGGCCGAGCGCCTGCTGACAGGATGACAAAGGCATTGAGACCACTCCGCGTAGACCTGTAGGGGTGGCTTAGCCTAGCAATCTGGCAGGATGGCGGTACCAGGGTTTCGCTATGTTAAACACGGATGGAGGACGGCTGGCGAACGTGTTCCAATTGGCGCAAGCACGCCCCGAGCGTTTCTTCGCATAAACGATGGCACCGAATCCACTCCGCAATCCCCAGTTTGCCACCACGCTCGCGCACGGCCTCGCGTTACTGAACTGCTTCAAGGTGGGCGACGCAATTCTCAGCAACAAGGACTTTGCCGAGCGCACAGGCCTGTCGAAAGCCACGGTATCGCGGCTCACGTATACGCTCGCCGTGCTCGGCTTTCTGCGCTACGACAACAGCGCACGCAAATATCGGCTGGGTTCGGCGGCGGTGTCGGTCGGGTATCCGTTTCTGCAGGGCCTGCGGATCCGCGAACTGGCGCGGCCGCTGATGCGGGAGCTTGCCGATGTGGCGCGCGGTTCGGTGTCGCTCGGCATTCGCGATCGCTCGCACATGGTGTATGTGGAGACTGCGCGCGGTCATGAATCGCCGGCGTTTCGTCCGGATACCGGTGCGTCGCTGCCCATGCTTGCCTCCGCGATGGGCCGGGCCTGGCTCGGCCGCGCCGAGCCCGCGCAACGCGCTCTCGTGCTCGAACAGATTCGCACCCGCGACCCCGAGCAATGGGACGCGTATCACGCCGGATTGCAGGGCGCGCTGCGCACGTTCGATAAGTGTGGCCTCGCGCTGGGCGAAGGCGATTTCGAGCCTGCAATCCATGCGGTCGCCGTACCGTTGCGCGAATCGATCGATTCAGAAACTTTCGTCTTCAATTGCGGCGTGCCGCGAGTGCAGCTGACCGACAGGATGCTTGTCGACGAGATCGCGCCGCGTCTCGTGGCGATGGTGGAAACGGTCGAACGCCAGCTCGCCTTGCAGCCTGCCGCCGACGACGAAGCGCGACTCTCACCGGGTCCATTTCCCGGGCGGCCGACCATGGACTCGTTTCCCGACGACGACGACCGTCAATTCGCGTTCACGCTCGCGCGCGGTCTGGAAATTCTGCGCTGCTTCCGGCCCGGCGAAGCGGCGCTCGGCAACAAGGATTTCGCCGAGCGGACGGGTTTGTCGAAGGCCACGGTGTCGAGGCTTGCCTACACCTTGACCGAGCTCGGCTACCTGCGCCATGACCAGGTGGCGCGCAACTATCGGCTCGGCGGCGGTGTGCTCTCGATGGGCTATCCGTTGCTGGCCGGCATGCGCATCCGGCAGATCGCGCGGCCTTTCATGCGCGAGCTTGCGTTGCAGATTCGCGGGTCGGTGTCGCTTGGCATGCGGGATCAGTCGAATATGGTCTACGTCGAATGCTGTCCGGGCGACGAGCGGATTCTTGCCCGGCCCGACGTCGGCGCGGTGCGTCCGATTCTGCGGATGGCGATGGGCCGGGCGTGGCTGGCGGCGGTCACGCCGCAGGAGCGTGAAGTGGCGCTGAACCGGCTGCGCGTCGCCGTGCCTGAGCAATGGCAACTTTATGGGGCGCAGGTGCAGCAGGCGCTGCGCGACTACCATGAAGCCGGCGTGTGCTTTTCGTATGGCGATATGCAGAAGAACGCGTACGGCGTCGCTGCGCCGTTGTGCGGGCAGGTGGACGCTGAGACGCTGGTGTTCAACTGCGCGGTGCCGGCGCAGTCGGCGCAGGGACGTCGTTTGATCGACGATGTCGCGCCGCGGCTCATGGCGATGGTCGCGAACGTCGAAATTGCGGCCGGCTTGCGCTAGCGCGTGCGGCGGCATTCGTATCGCGCTGCGTGCCTGAGGCGCGCGCGGCAATACAAGTGGCGTAGCATGGCAAACTCTTCGTGCCATTGCCAAGCTCCGATGCATTCCGCCCGCTCATTACCGCCGCTCCTGTCGCTACGTGCTTTTGAAGCGGCCGCGAGGCGTCTGAGTTTCAGTCATGCGGCTCAGGAACTGTTCGTGACACAGAGTGCTGTCAGTCACCAGATCCAGAAACTGGAAGCCGACCTGGGCGTTGCGTTATTCGAGCGGCGCACGCGTGCCGTCGAGCTGACCCCAGAGGGCCTGGCGTACTACGCGAAGGTGCATGCCGCCTTCGAACTGCTGCGCGCCGGTACCCGCGAGGTTCGCGTTCATCCCGGCGAGCGGGCCACCTTGACGGTCGGGATCCTGGCTTCTTTCGCAACACGCTGGCTGGCGCCGCGCTTGCATGCTTTCTCGGCCGCCCATGCCGGTATCGATCTGCAGTTGCGGCCCGAGATCGCCTTGGCCGACGTGTCGGGCGGCGAGGTCGACGTGGCGATCCGTTATGGCCGTGGCGGCTGGCCGGGCGTACGTTCGCAGCAACTCATGCCTGAGCGTCTGTCGCTGGTTTGCATCCCGTCCCTTGTCAGTGGCCGAAGCCGTCCGCGCAAGCCGCAGGATCTGCTGCGCTTTCCGCTTCTGGCCTCGTATTCGGAGCATTCCTTCGAGTGGGAACTCTGGGCGAATCGGTTCGGCGTGGACCTTAGCCGGGCGCAGCATGTGCAACTGCATGACTACAACATCGTCGTGGAAGCGGCGCTCGCCGGGCAGGGCATTGCGATGGGCCGCCATCGGCTGATTGGCCAGCAACTGGCGAGCAAGGCGCTGGTGGAGGCATTGCCCGACGCGGTGCTGGACGAACCTCGCGTCGGCTGGTGGCTCGTCACGCCCAAGGGCGGCTTGAGCGATGCCGCGTCTGCTTTTCGCGCGTGGATCACGCAGACCGCCGCGCAAGACGTGCTGGACGGTACGCATTAGTTTCGCTCATGCATGGCGTGTAAAAATTGATTGGTCACCCCAAGGGCGAGCCCATAGGATGGGTTCTCCCTTACGATCGGACGCTCCTGATATGACCTCTTCCATCTCCGCACGTGTCGCCGAACTCGGCCTGACGCTTGAAGCCGCAGCCTCGCCCGCAGCCAATTACGTGCCGTTCGTGCAGGAAGGCAATCTTCTCTTTATATCCGGTCAGATATCACGCAAGGGCGGCCAGCCGGTCTACCTGGGCCGCCTCGGCGACGAGCTCACGGACGATCAAGGCATCGAGGCGGCGCGCCTCGCGGCGCTGGGCGTCCTGTCGCAGATTGCGGCCGCCACGGGCGACCGGCTGGAGCGTGTCGCGCGCGTCGTTCGCCTGGGTGTGTTCGTCGCCAGCACGCCGGACTTCAATCGTCATAGCGTCGTTGCCAATGGTGCATCCGATCTGATGGTCGATGTGTTTGGCGCGGCCGGCCGCCATGCGCGCAGTGCGGTCGGCGTCGCGTCGCTGCCTGCCGGTGTGGCCGTCGAAGTCGAAGCCGTGATCTCTCTTACAGCAGCTTGAGCCCAACGCCCGTCATTGGAATAACCATGCCATCTCCTCTCTCGCTCGCCGACGTGGAAGCGCTGCGCGCCCGCACGCCCGGCGCTCAAACCGTCACGCATTTCAATCACGCGGGGGCCTCGCTTCCGTCGTCCGCCACGCTTGAAGCGATACGCGCGCAACTGTGGCTCGAAGCCACGACGGGGCCGATGGAAGCCGGCGTAACGGGACGTGAGCAAACCGAGCGCGCGCGCCTGCTGGCTGCGCGCCTGCTGAACGCCCGGCCCGCGGAGATTGCGCTGACGACAGGCAACTCGTCCGGCTGGGGGGCCGCATTCGCGGCGCTTGCGCCCTTGCGATCCGGCGAGCGGATTCTGGTCGGGCGTCATGAGTGGGGCGGTAATCTGGCCTCCATGCGTCTTGCGGCACAGCGCGCAGGGGCGACGATTGACGTCATTCCGTCCGACTCGAGTGGCGCCGTCGATCCGCAGGCGCTGGAGGCCATGCTCGATGATCGTGTGCGCCTGATCGCGCTGACCTGGATGCCGGCGAACGGCGGACTCATCAACCCGGCCGCGGCGATCGGGCAGGTCGCGCGCCGCCACGGCATCCCGTACTTCATCGATGCCGCGCAGGCGCTTGGGCAACTTCCCATCGACGTCGCCGCGGTGGGTTGCGACGTTCTGAGCGGCGTGTGCCGCAAGGCGTTGCGCGGCCCGCGAGGCACCGGTCTGCTGTACGTGCGCGAGGACTTTCTGCCGCGCCTGACGCCGGCTTTCGTCGATACGCGATCCGCGCCGCTGGGCGCCGACGGCGAACCCGTCTTGCGTAACGACGCGGCGCGTCTGGAGGTGTCGGAATCGTCGCCCGCCTTGCATTGCGGCGTGGCCAATGCGTTGGAAGAGGCGTTGGAGATCGGCATCGACAATGTTCGCGCACGCATCGACAGCATTGCTCAGGCTTTGCGCGTGCAACTCGCGGAGATCCCCGGCGTAACGGTGCTGGATCAGGGGCGCGAACAGTCCGGCCTGGTGGCGTTCAACGTAGCGGGTCTGGAGCCGCTCTCAGTGCAGCGCAAACTGGCGGCGCAGGGCATTACGATCGGCAGTAACGGTGTGGGCTACACGCCGCTGGATATGGAGGCGAGAGGTCTTAAGCAGATTGCGCGTGCGTCCGTCAGCTATCTGACCACCGAGCCGGAGATCGACAGGCTGCTGGATGCTATACGGGCGCTCAGGGGCGAGTGACGTGTCCCGACTTTATATCGGCACGCTGGATCGTTGGCATGCGTATCGGCTATCCTTATTGCCGCAATGAATGGCGCGGAGCCGGGACACGAGGTTCCCGACCACATATCAAGAACTACGGGGCCAACCATGCTATGCCACGAGACATGGAGTTTTCGACACGCTTTCGCCGGCTTCGTGCTGGCCGCGATTTCCTGCCTGATCAGCGGTTGTAGCGACGGCATATCGGACAGCGACGTTGCATTCGTTACCGCCGCGACGCCGCCCCAATTCCAGTCGCTACGGATGTACGGCGCAGCCGCGAATAGCGCCCCTCTGGGCAGCAGCGGCGTTCATGCGGCGGGCGGCCTTCATCAGGGGTGTCAGGCGGTGATCAGCGCCGGCGGCCGCGAAATACGCGAGACGGTGATTCTCGAAGACGAGCCGGGCGCGAACTTCGATCTGGACGCTACCCGCACCGCCGACGGATGGAACGTGACCTCGGATGGACTCACGCCGCCGAGTACCGACCCTGTCGGCTTCCGCACGCGCTTCACCCGCTGCGTGAACGCGCTCCGTGACAAATATGCGGCTGAACCGGAAAAGGCGCCCTTCAGCTAGGCATTATTCGTCGCGAATGCGTAGCGGCAGCGCGGTTTTATATTCGACGCGACGCAGCGCGACGGAGGTGTGAATGTCGCGCACGCCGTCAACCTTCGTGAGCCGGGTCATGACGAAGCGCTCGATGCCCGCAATGTCGGCCGCGACCACCCGGAGCATGTAGTCGAAAGCGCCGGTCATCAGGTAGCACTCCATCACTTCATCCAGGTTCGCAATCGCGCGCTCGAACGCCGCGAGCCGTGCCTCGCTTTTCTTCTCGATTGCCACGGACACGTACGCATTGACGGGAAACCCCGCCTTCTCCTGATCCAGCAGCGTCACGTACTGGTTGATGACGCCGGCCTCTTCAAGCATCCGGATACGCCGGTAAAACGGCGACAGCGAAAGACCCAGCGACTCCGCGAGGTCGGCGGCCTTCGTATGGGCGTCGAGCTGCAATGCGCGCAGGATGGCGACGTCGGTACGGTCAAACTTCATTGGCTAACTTTCCCTTAAAACGGTTGAAAATCGGCGCGACTTGCCAATTTCAAGCGATTGTGGGACTGAGTTTGGCACGAATCGCCTCTATCGGCTACCTAAAATGGCTCGCATGCCACCCCTACAGGCAGAGGAGACACACAATGAATATGCGAGCAGTAGAGCTGGGGCGTCCGATCGACATGGACTACGGTCTCGAGGACCGCTACGTCAGGGAGAACGGAACCGTTTTCCTGACGGGCACCCAGGCGCTGGTGCGAATTCTGCTTGAACAGGCTCGCAGCGATCGCGCCGCGGGCATCCGGACGGGCGGCCTGGTGTCGGGCTACCGCGGCTCGCCGCTCGGCGGTTTCGACCAGGAACTGTGGCGCCAGAAGAAACTGCTCGCGGACCACGCGATCCGCTTTGAACCCGGCTTGAACGAGGACCTGGGCGCCACCATGCTGTGGGGAGCGCAACAGGTCGACGCCTTTCCCGGCAAGCGCGTCGAAGGCGTTTTCTCGATGTGGTATGGGAAGGGCCCGGGCGTCGACCGAACCGGCGATGTGTTCCGCAACGCGAACATTGTGGGCACGTCGAGGCAAGGCGGCGTGCTCGCCGTTGCGGGTGACGACCACGCGGCACAGTCGTCGATGTTCCCGCACCAGACGGACCATGTCTTCGAAGGCGCGATGATGCCGATTCTGTTTCCGGCGTCGGTTGAGGAATATATCGAGTTCGGTCTGGCGGGTTACGCGATGTCGCGTTTCTCCGGCCTGTGGGTCGCTTTCAAGGCCATCACCGAAACCGTTGAAAGCGGCCGGTCGATGACCGTGCAGGCGCATGACGCCGGCGCGGCGCCTCGTTTCAGATTGCCGGCCGACATCCACGTGCCGGAAGGGCGCGGCTTCAACTACGATCCGAATCTTCGCTGGCCGGCCGAGCGCAGCGAACTCGAACGACGCATACTCGATGAGCGTTTGCCCGCCGCCCTCGCTTTCATGCGTGCCAACCCGCTCGATCGCACGCTCGTACGGCCGCGCGGCGCGCGGGTCGGTATCGTCACGGTCGGCAAGGCGCACGGCGACGTGCTGGCGGCATTCGCGGCCCTTGGGCTGTCGGCGCAGGAGCTTGAGCGCCTCGGCATCGGCGTCTACAAGATCGGCATGATCTGGCCGCTGGAGACCGAGGGCGTACGCGCCTTTGCGCGCGGCATGCAGGCGCTGGTCGTGGTCGAAGAGAAGCGCTCCTTCGTCGAGCGTCAGATCAAGGAGGCGCTGTTCAATCTGCGGCCGGACGAACGTCCCGCTGTGTTCGGCAAGGACCTCGGCGAAGCCGGGCCGCTGCTGCCCGCCGCGATGGAGTTCGCGCCGGACCAGATCGCGGCCGCGCTGAAACGGTTCTTTGCCCATACCCAGGTCGAACTCACGGTATCCGTTCCGCCGGTTCCGCTCGTTGCGCCGGTTCAACGCAATGGTTCGCGCGTCATTGCGCTCGCGGCGGCCGGCAACGATGCGCAGCCGCTGAGCCGCAAGCCGTTTTTCTGCGCCGGCTGTCCGCACAATACGTCGACCCGGTTGCCGGATGGTTCGTACGCTGCCGCCGGCATTGGCTGTCACATCATGGCCTTGGGCGAAGCGGGCGATACGGCGACGTTCTGTCAGATGGGCGGCGAGGGCGTGCAATGGATCGGCATGTCGACGTTCATGGATATTCCGCACATGTTCGTCAACCTGGGAGACGGCACCTATCAGCACTCGGGAAGTCTTGCGATTCGCCAGTCGGTCGCGGCGAAATCCAACGTTACGTACAAGATTCTCTTTAACGACGCGGTTGCGATGACTGGAGGCCAGCCCGCCGAAGGCAGCCTGACTGTTCAGCGCGTGGTGGCCCAGGTGGTCGCCGAGGGTGTTGCCAAAGTGGTGGTCGTTTCCGACGAGCCTGAAAAGTACACCGGTTCCCTGCGGCTGCCCGCGAACGTCGAGATTCAGCATCGCGACGACCTCGACGCACTCCAGCGCACGCTGCGTGCGGCCAAAGGCGTCTCGGTCATCGTGTACGACCAGACCTGCGCGGCCGAGAAGCGCCGGCGCCGCAAACGCGGCAAGCTGATCGACCCGCCCCGGCGCGTGGTGATCAACCCGGCGGTTTGCGAAGGCTGCGGCGATTGCTCGGTGCAGTCGAATTGCATTGCGATCGAACCGCTCGAAACGGAGCTCGGCCGCAAACGTGCCGTCAATCAGTCGAGTTGCAACAAGGACATGTCGTGCCTCAAAGGGTTCTGCCCGAGCTTCGTTACGGTTGAGGGGCTGCAACCCAAACAGCCGGATCAGAAGCGTATTGGCGCGATTGAGGCTGAATGGCGCGTGAAATTGCCTGCGCCGGCGGCTGTGCCGGCCGATCTGGACGCACACGCGAGCATTGTCGTCACCGGTATCGGCGGCACGGGCGTGGTCACGATCGGTGCGATTCTCGCGATGGCCGCCCATCTGGAAGGTAAAGGCGCCTCGACCCTGGATTTCACGGGTCTCGCGCAAAAGAACGGTGCCGTGATCAGCCATGTGCAGATTGCGAGCAGCCGCGCGCAAATCGTGACGTCGCGCATCGGCGCGCACGCCGCGAATGTTCTGCTTGGTTGCGACGCGGTGGTCGCGGCGTCAGCGGGTGCGCTCTCGCGGGTCGCGCCGGGCGTGACGCGGGCCGTTGTGAACGAACGGATTACGCCCACCTCGGACTTTGTGCGCGATGGCGATCTGCCCGTGAGCAAGGCCATTCACCAGCGTGCGATCGAAGGCGCGCTCGGGTCGGGCTCATCCGCGTTCTGGGATGGTTCCGGCGCCGCCGAGATTCTGTTCGGCGACGCGATTGCGTCGAACATGATGATGGTTGGGTATGCGTATCAACGAGGCTTGATTCCGCTTTCGGAAACGGCCATTTTGCGGGCTATCGAACTGAACGGCACGGCCGTGAAGATGAACGGGCGCGCGTTCTTCTGGGGCCGCTTGCTGGCTCACGACGCGAGTGTGATCGAGCAGGTTTCCGGCGCGGCTGTGGTGCCATCCGGTGAGTTCGAACTCGAGCGCTTTGTTGCCGACCGTGTGCGCGACCTTGAGCGTTATCAGAACGCCGCCTATGGCCGCCGCTACCGGGCGCTTGTCGAGCGGGTGCAGCGGGCCGAGCAGCGTATTGCCGGGACCGCCGGTGAACTTACCGAAGCGGCGGCGCGCAACTATTTCAAGGTGCTCGCGTACAAGGACGAGTATGAAGTCGCGCGTCTGCATACCGACGGCAGCTTCCAGTCGTACCTGTCCGGCGCTTTCGACGGCGGTGGCAAGAAGACCTTCTACATGGCGCCGCCGCTTTTGACGCGTCGCGATCCTCGTACCGGCCGCAGAACCAAGATTGCCCTTCGCGCGGCGTGGCTCGATCCGCTGTTGCGCGTGATGAAGCACGGCAAAGTGTTGCGCGGCACCGCCTTCGATCCGTTTGGCCGCCAGAAGGATCGGGTCATCGAACGTGCGTTGATCGGCGAATTCGAGGAAGACGTCGAACTCGCGCTTCAACGGCTCACCCCGCAAACGATCGAAGCGGCGCTGGCCTTGTTGCGGGTGCCGTCGTCGATTCGCGGCTTTGGCGTGATCAAGGAACGCAACTATGAAAACGCCCGGCCGGTGCGCGAGCAGTATCGCGCGATGTTGCAGACGAGCGGCCGGTAAGCGCTCCCGCGCGAACTGAACGGATCAGGCGTGGAGCGAGCGGCCTTTAGAACCGCTCCACCCTGAACGGCCGCGTGTCCACGAGCGTTTCCTCGTGGGTCATCATCTCGGCGATCAGCCGGCCCGTGACGGGGCCAAGCGTCAGCCCATGGTGCGCATGGCCGAACGCGAACCACAGGTCCTTGTGATTTCTCGCCGGCCCGATGATCGGCATCATGTCGGGCGTGCAGGGGCGCCGTCCCATCCACGCCTCGTTGTCGAGGCGCTCGCCCAATGGAAACAGCGTGCGCGCAACCGGTTCGACCGCGGCGAGTTGCGTGGGTGTTTTAGGCGCGTCGCAGTGCGCGATTTCCGCACCCGTAGTCAAACGGATGCCTTTTGCCATGGGTGCCAGCACGTAGCCCTTCTCGACGTCCAGAACCGGATGATTCAGACGGGCTGTCCCCTGCGGCGCATAGTGCATGTGATACCCGCGTTTGACGGCGAGCGGCAAGCGATAGCCGAGCCGCGCGCTCACACGATCCGACCACGGTCCCAACGCGACGACCGCCGATGAAGCGGTGATGGTTCCGTCTTGCGTGTCGACCGTCCAACTTTCACGAAACGAGTCCGCGTCGCCGATGAAGAAGCGTCCGCCGAGCGTTTCGAAATACTTTGCGTAGGCGGTGACCAGCGCATTGGGATCGCTTACGGATTCGGACTCCGTATAACGCAGGCCGCCTAACAAGGTCTTGTCGAGATCGGGCTCCTTCTGTTGCAGCCGGCCCGCATCCAGCGATTCGAATTCGACGCCATATTCCCGGTGCCACTGTTCAGCATGCCGGATTTCTTCGTCCCACACGGCCGCCGTGCGGAACACCTTGATCCAGCCGGTTGGCCGCAATAATGCGCTCGCGCCGGCCTCGGCCGCCAGCGCGCGGTGTTCGTCCACGCAATGCTCGATCAGTGTGGCGTACGACCTTGCGATAGCCGCGTGTTTTGCCGGGTGAGAATTGCGCCAGTATTGCCAAAGAAAGGGCGCGGTCTTGAGTATGGCGTCAGCATGGTAGCGAACGTCCGGCGACTGGTTGCGCGCGTACCGAAGCAAGGTGCCGAGGTCGCGCGGAAACGCGTACGGATACACGCCTTCACGCTGGATCAGCCCGGCATTGCCGAACGACGTTTCGTTGCCGGGCTGCTTGCGGTCGACCAGTGCGACCCGACGGCCGCGTTTCTGAAGATGCACCGCCACCGACACGCCGACAATGCCCGCGCCGAGCACGACGGTATCGAATTTCATGGTGGTCATTGCAGAGGCTCGATCGTGTAGGGCATCGACCCATCGTCACATAATGGCGATGGGTTGGCAAGCCGATGCCAGCATCCGAGGCGTGCAATGACCTAAGCCACATGCTTCAAAAAGTCCTGCAAGCGCTGCGTAGGCGGATTGTCGATCAGCGCCGCCGGCTCGCCGTCCTCCGCAATCCCCCCGTTGTCCATGAACAGCAGACGTGTCCCTACCCGCTTCGCGAAGCCGATCTCGTGTGTGACGACGATCATCGTCATGCCTTCAGTCGCGAGATCCTGCATGACCTTGAGCACTTCGTGACGAAGCTCGGGGTCGAGCGCGGACGTCGGCTCGTCGAAGAGCATCAGCTTGGGCTTGATGGCAAGCGCCCGCGCGATCGCAACACGCTGCTGTTGTCCACCGGACAATTCCGACGGATAGTGATTGGCCCGCGATTCGAGACCGACTTTGTCGAGCAGCGCCATTGCCTGGTCACGCGCTTCGGCACGCGTTGCTGCACGGACCTGAATGGGCCCGAACATGACGTTCTCGAGCGCGGTCATCTGCGGAAACAGGTTGAACTGCTGAAACACCATGCCGGCTTCGAGGCGAATCGTGCGGATGTCCGACGCATTGCCTTTGACGCTCAGGCCGTCGACGAGCAGCTCGCCGCCACTAATCTTTTCGAGCGCATTGATGCAGCGAAGCAGGGTCGATTTGCCGGAGCCCGAAGGCCCGACGATCACCACGACTTCTCCGTTCTCGATACGAAGATCGATGTCCTTGAGCACGGGCACGTGGCCGAAGCTCTTCGAGACACTCTGGAATTCGACCATGCTCATAGGATGCGCATCCTTCTTTCGACGAGACGCAACGACAGCGTCATCACACCCGTCAGGACCAGGTAAATCACCGCGACGGCCGACCAGATTTCGACCGCACGAAAATTTCCGGCGATGATTTCCTGGCCCTGGCGCGTCAGTTCGCCTACGCCGATGACGATAAAGAGCGACGTATCCTTCAGACTCACAATGCACTGATTGCCCAATGGCGGAATCAGCCGGCGGAACGCCAGCGGCCCGACGATTTTCAGCAACACCCGCGGCATCGACAATCCCATGGCGAGACCGGCCTCCATCAGGCCTTTCGGAATGGACAGCAAAGCCCCGCGTACAACTTCGGCAAGGTAGGCGCCCGAGTTCACCGTGATCGCGATGATGGCGGCGGTGAGTCCGTCGATCCGGATATGCGCGAGCAGCGGCAGCGCGAAGTAAAGAAACATCACCTGAACCACAATCGGCGTACCGCGAATGAGTTCAATGTAGACCTGCGCGACGACGTTAAGCGCAAGCGGACCGTACGCGCGGAACATGCCGGCGATGACGCCGACCACGAACCCGCCGGCCAGTCCCACGAACGCAATGAACACCGTCAGTTTCACGCCGGCCATCAAGTCCGGAAGTGCAGTCCAGATAACTGACCAATCGAATTCCACACACCGCTCCTGGTTGAGTCGTCCTGCGCGCAGCGGGCTTCGCTGCGCGTCCTGCCAATGACGATTACGACTTGGGCGGCTCCGAGCCGAACCATTTCTTGTACAGCGTCGCGTAGCGGCCGTCCGCTTTCATCCTGATCAATTCCTGGTTGACCTTGGCGACGAGCGGGCTGCCCTTCGGAAAACCGATGCCGTACTTGTCGCCGCTGACCGGTGTGCCCGCGACCTTTACCTTGCCTTTGCCGGCGGTGCTGACGAAATAGAGCACGTTCGGTGTGTCGTGCATGGCGGCGTCCACCCGGCCGGCCTCCAGCGCGAGATACGCCTGGTCGATGTTCGGGAACTGACGGATTTCCTTGGGTTTCAGATGCGCCTTGATCCAGTCGATGGTGGCCGTGCCGGTTTTGGCCGCGATCACCTTGCCGTTCAGGTCGTCGATCGACTGGATGCTGGTGTTGCCGGTCTGCACCATCGCGGCCAGGCCGCTGTCGTAGTACGGATCGGAGAAGTCGATCGCCTTCTTGCGTTCTTCCTTGATCGTCATGCCGGAGAGCGCAACGTCGATGTTCTGCGTTTGCAGAGCGGGAATCAGGCCGGCGAAATCCATCGGCTGAATCTTGTAGGTCCAGCCCTGATCTTTGGCAATTTCCGCCCACAGGTCCAGATCGAAACCAACGTACTTGTCGCCCTGCTTGAATTCGAAGGGCATGAACGATGTGTCGGTGCCGACAACGAGTTCCTTGTTGTCAGCGTGGGCGAGGGTTGTGCCGAGCATGGCGACAGCAACCATAGACATGAGGAAGGAGCGACGTCCCATAAATTCTCCGCGGTGGTGGGCAATGCCCCTGACAGCGTCAAGGGGCGGCTGACTAACACCGGGTGGCGTCGCAACATGCGATGCGCAACCCGCCTATGTGGCAACATGTGTTGTCAAGGCGGATAGTACGACAACAAAAAGTTTGGCAACAGCTATTTCTGTTGATGGAAACCCTGGATTGGCAACGTTTGTTGTTTATCGGCTGGCGTGTCGATCCGGGCGTTGTGCCAGGTGGCGCACTGTCTGCTTCGCTTATTCGTCCACAGACTCGGCGGGAAGCTCGGCGCCTCGTGCGGGCCGACGTACCGCGCGCACTTTCCCGCTGGTTGCGCCGCCGCAGAAGAACTGATCGCCGCCATCGGCTTCGAGTCCCGACACGTAGACGCCCGGCGGCATCTCGAGGCTTTCCAGCACTTCGCCGGTACCAGGATCGATTCGCCTCAACTCGCTCGCGTCGTCTTCCCAGGTGCCGTGCCAGAGTTCCCCGTCGCTCCAGGTGACGCCGGTGACGAAGCGGTTGGATTCGATGGTGCGAAGAATTTCCCCGGTTTGGGGATCGACCTGATGAATCCGCCGGTCGCGATAGCGTCCCACCCAGAGCGATCCTTCGGCCCACGCGAGCCCTGAATTGCCGCCACCGCCGGGCGCCGGGATCGTATCCAGCACGCGGCCGCTAACCGGATCGATTTTCTGGATGCGTTCGTCGGCGAGCTGAAACAGGTGCTGGCCGTCGAAGGCCGTGCCGGCCCGCGCGACCACGTCGATCGTGCGCAGCATGGCTCCGCTCGCCGGATCGAAAGCGTTCAGCTTGTCGCCGCTCGCGATCCAGACGTGTTGCCCGTCGAAGGTCACGCCATGTACGGCGTCGACGCCCGGAAAGGGTCCATATTCACGGACGATATTGGCGGCTGATCGTTTCATGGCTGCATCCTAATCAATCGGCAGAGACGCGGGGAGTAACAAAGTAGTCGTGAATCCGGGCATGGGCGGCGTCATCCAGCGCCGCGCCCGCCCGCGGCCGAACGACTGCACCTTGCCGGCGGCCGCCAGCGTGTCGAGTGCGCGCTGCATGGTGCGCTGGCTGGTATCCAGCGCAATCGCGAGCGCCGAGCTCGACCACGCCTCACCGTCGGCGAGGAACGCGAGCACCATGGCGTGCGGCTCTTCCACCGGCCGCGCGAGTACGACGACCTCGCGCGCGCCGTGCGGCGCGAGCGCAAAGCCCCGCCTCGTTGCGCTGATGCCGGCCAGTGGCCCGAGCAAGGCGCGCAGCCGCCCGACTTCGACGCGCAATCGCGCACGATGCGTTTCATCGGCGTGCTTCGTCCGGAATGCTCGCGCGATAAGCGCGTCCCTCGGTACGTCTTCAGGCCATGCTTCGGCCAGGGTACGTGCCAGCGTGAACAGCACCGGACGCCTCGCGAGCGGTACGACGATGTTGGCTTCACGTACGACGTATCTGCACGCGTCCACAACGAGCGCCTTCGACGCCAGCAATGCTTCGACTTCCTCGAGCAGCAGGGGCCGTTCCTCGCCATGCGCGACCAGCCGCGCTGCGGGCGTGTTCAGCAGGAGGCGGGCGCTGTCGACTTCCGCCGTCAGCGACGGGATACCGGCCTGACGGGCGGCGCGTTCAGCTTCGGCGAGCGCGGCGCGCGCCTGTTTCGTCTGGAGGCGGCGCATTGCGATTCCCGCGACGACCAGCTCGTGAGCGGCGCGCGGAGCGGGTGGGAAGGGCGCGGGGTCGAGCCTCGCGAGCAAACGCTCGGCCTCGTCGAGGCGGCCGATCAGGAGCAGGCGCCGGACTTCGAGATACCGCGCATGCGCGGCATTCAGCCGGTCGCCGTGGGCTTCGAGCGTTGCCCGCGCGGCGTCGAGCGCCTTGGCGGGCCAGCCCAGATCGCGTGAGGCGAGCGCGATTTCGGCCTCGGCGACCACACATCTGGCACGGGCTACCGGCTCTTTCGGACCGAAGGCGCGCGCGGCGCTTCGCACCAGCGCCTTTGCTCGAACGAGATCGCCGAGCTGCGCCATCGCGATGCCGCGCAGTGCGAGCGCGGCTGCGTCGTCGCGCAAGGCGACCCGGTTCAATGCGCCGAGCGGGTCGCCTGCCGCCAGCGCCCGCGCCGCCGCCGTTACTAGCGCGTCCATGGTGTCATGGTCTATCTGAATCCCGCCACACTTGTCACTCCCACCGTCCGGGTTCCCGTGACTAATCTAGCACGACCACCAACCACTACGTCGTATCGACAATCAGGCGAACGACGCAGAACGCCCAAGGAGGCAAGCATGACTACGACACATACGACCGGAACGCGTGACGCATGGCTGGCCGCGCGGCTCGAACTGCTCAAGGCGGAGAAGGCGCTCACACGGCAGAGCGATGCGGTGGCGCAACAGCGGCAGGCGCTGCCCTGGGTGCGCATCGACAAGCAGTACCGGTTCGAAACCGATGCGGGCAGCGCTTCGCTGGCGGACCTCTTTAAAGGACGCTCGCAGCTTCTGGTCTATCACTTCATGTTTGGGCCTGACTACAAGGCGGGATGTCCGTCATGTTCGTCGATCGCGGATGGCTTCGACGGCGTCGCGGTTCATCTGGCGAATCACGACGTCACCTTGTCGGCGGTGTCGCGGGCGCCGTTCGAGAAGCTGCAGGCGTATCAGCGCCGGATGGGGTGGACGTTCCCCTGGGCGTCTTCGCACGGCAGCGACTTCAACTTCGACTTCAACATCGCGTTTACCGAGGCGCAACAGCGTGAAGGGAGCATTGAGTACAACTATGAGCGCGGCGGCCACGCGATGGACGCGGCGCAGATTCCCGAGCCCGTCGCCCAGTTCGCGGCGACCTGCGGCACCGACGCGGCGACGTACACGCGCGACCGGCCGGGTTTGAGTGCGTTCGTTCTCGAAGACGGCGTGGTCTATCACACGTATTCCACCTATGCGCGAGGCGTGGACGGCATCTGGCCGATGTATCAGTGGCTCGACCGCGCGCCGAAGGGGCGCAACGAGACGGGCGTCTGGTGGAAGCGCCACGACGAGTACGAGACGCGCTGAGCCCTGCGATGGAGCACGTGAGCGCAAACGCGGGGCCGCCTATGTCGCGGCACCCGATCGGCGCACCCGTTTCGCAGCGGGCGTTCCTGGGCGTCTCGGCGCTGCTGTTCGCCGTCAGCGCGGCGGTGACGGCGGTGAGCGCCGCGTCCATGTCGGCAATGGGCGGCATGCCGATGCCAGGCGGCTGGACAATGTCGGCGGCATGGATGCGAATGTGTGGACAGACGTGGCTCGGACTCGCGGCGTCGTTTGTCGGCATGTGGATCGTGATGATGGTCGCGATGATGCTGCCGTCGCTCGTCCCCATGCTGTGGCGCTATCGCCTCGCCGTCAGCGCAATCGGCGAGACGCGCGTCGGCCGGCTGACGCTGCTGGTGGGCGCGGGGTATTTCTTCGTATGGAGCGCGCTTGGTGTGGCCGTATTTCCGCTCGGCGTTGCGCTCGCGGCGCTCGAAACGGAACTGCCGGCGCTGGCGCGCGCCGTTCCGCTTGCGGCCGGTGTGATTGTGCTGATCGCCGGCGCGTTGCAGTTCACTGCGTGGAAGGCACGCCGTCTTGCCTGTTGCCGTACGCCGCCGGGGTGCGGCCAGATGTTGCCGGGACGGCCCGGCTTGCCCGCTCTGCCCGTGGATGCCGCCACGGCGTGGCGGCACGGCTTGCGTCTCGGCCTCCACTGCAGTTCCTGCTGTGCCGGGCTGACCACGGTCCTTCTGGTGACCGGGATGATGGATTTGCGGGTGATGGCGGCCGTGACGGCGGCGATCACCGTCGAACGCGTTGCCCCACATGGCGAGCGCGCAGCGCGCATCATCGGGGCCGGGATCGTCGGCGCAGGCGGGTTGCTGATTGCGCGGGCCGTTGGCTTCGGATGAGGCGCCCCAGGCTGCACCGCGATGTCGCTCAGTCTGTCACGCCACCGTAGGAGCGTTGGCCCCGCAGACGCAGCGCGATGCGGCCAAACGCGCGCCATTGCTGGGCGATCAAGCCTTTGCCGTAGGAACGTCCGGCGCCGTGCGGTGCCGGCAACTGGTCGCGAATGCCGGTCGGCTCGACGGTGCGGTCCCACGACGCGGTCTTGAACATCATGTCCCACCACGGAAACAGCACGCCGAAGTTGCAGCCGTAGCGCGTGCCTTCATGGCCGTAGCCGATCGCATGATGACGCCGGTGAAAAATCGGGCTGACGATCGTGCGTTCGAGCAGCCACCCATACGGCAGACGCGCGTTCACGTGCTGCACGCTCTGCATGAAGTTGCCGACGGCGACCAGCACGACGAACTGGGTCGGCTGCACACCGATGAAGAGCGAGATCGCGGCGAAGAACGCCGCCTGGATGATGTCGTCGAGAAAGTGATTGCGGTCGTCGGCCCACAACGACATCTGCTGCTGGCTATGGTGCACCGCATGCAGTTCCCACCACACGCCGAAGCGGTGCTGCCAGCGGTGATACCAGTAGCCGAAGAAATCGAGCGCGATCAGATAGATCAGGAACGACACCCCCGGTTGATCGGTGACGCCCGGCCACAAGCCGTCGATATCGATGTTCGGCACGTTGTAGATCGCCATCAGGCTCTGCCAATGATTGAACAATGGCTGCAGCATGAAGAAGAACGCGATATTGATGATGCCGAGCTTGGCAATCCACGTGTAGATCACATCGGCGCGCAGCGCTTTGCGATCCGACCATGTCTCGATGGGCCGCAGCGCTTCCAGCGGCCGCAAGGCGATGTACGTGATCAGTATTTCCAGCACACCGATGATCACCCAGTAAAGCGCGTCGTAGGTGTCCTCGTCGTAGCCCATCAGGCCGAAGCGATAGAACAACGGCTGCACCACGTCGACGTACAGAAGTGTCTGCAACGCCGAGACGCCATTGTCGAGTTGCGCGACGATCTCGTGAATCATCGAAAACCTCTTGAAATTGCGGATGCTGTCATCAAAACGAAAGCCTGGTCAGTCTGGATTGGGCGCGTACACGGGGGCACGGTTGGCAAAATACAAACCATGCGGTGAGCGTCCGACAGCGATTGTGTCGATAAGTTTATGCGTTGTCAGATCGATGATGCCGACATGCCGCGCAAAACGGAATGTGACCCACAGATAGCGATGATCCGCGGAAAGTTCCATGTCGTCGGGTCCGGGCATGAGTCCGGTGATGTCGGCGGTTTTCGTCAGCGTGTTGTAATCGAGAATACTGATCGTACTTTCCACGCGGTTCGTGACCGCCACGTGATGGCCGTCGTCGAGGTTGCGGAAGTTGTGCGCGCCGCGCCCCGTCTGGATTTTCTTCACGACTTGCTGCTTGTGCCAATCCACCACGGCGACGTCGTCTTCGCCCGTCATGCCGATCAACAGATAGCGGTCGCCCGGCGTCATCCAGAGGCCGGCGGGCGTATTGCCGACATGCAGTTTCCACAGCACCGATTGCGTCGCCAGATCGATCGCGGCCACTTCGCCGGTGTCTTGCAGCGTGACGAACACGATCTTGCTATCGGACGAGAACGTCATGTGGCTCGGCGTTTTCGAAAGCGGGACGCGTTTGGCGAGCGTCATGTTCTGGCCGTCATAGTGATACACGTCGATGCGATCCAGCCGCAGCCCGGCGGTGACGAACCATTTGTGATCCGGCGAGAAACCGAGCTGATAGGGATCTTCGATATCTTCGACCTTACGCTGCACGCGGCCGGTGTGCGGATCGAGAAACATCAGATCGTTCGAAATCGAATCGGCGACGATCAGCGAATGACCGTCCGGCGTAATCATCAGATGATGCGGTTCCTTGCCGGTCGGCTCCGTGCCGATGACCTTGTGCGTCGCCGGATCGACCAGCGTCAGTTGGGCTTCGCCGGAGTCGAGCACGATCACGTTGTCGGCTGCATGAGCCGGCATCGCGATGCTGAGCGCGCAATAAGCGAGCGCGGCAAGCGCGCCGGTTTTTTTGATCGAAACGAATGAAAGTGGCATCTGAAGGATAAACGGGCAGGCAAAACAATTTGGGGAAGCATCAAGGCAGTGTGCGCGAGGAGATTGAGCGCGTGCGCGCCGCGCTCAAACCGCCAATGCTGAGCGTTACTGGTGATGGGTTGGTGCGCCGGTTGTTGCCGCTAGGTAACTGCTGCTACAACTGTGCCGCCTTAAATGCGTTAACGCGGCAGATCGCCTCGCCGATGACACGCGGCGCGTTGTTATTTGTATGAAGGGTTTGACGTTGGCATGAGGCCACGTCAGCAGGGATCGAGAGGGAAAAACTGAAAGGGCGCGGCTGCCAGATCAGCACGCGCCCTTTCATTCGATACAGCCGCGAGTCCGAATAGTGGTGGACAGGTTCAGTCGAAATCGAACATGTCGAACAGCGAGCGCTTTTTCTTGTGTCCCCGATAGTCCGTGCGGTGACTGTCATACGAGCGGTTATTGTCATACCCACGATTGCGGTCGTAGCCATGCTCGCTGTTGTGTGAACGGTCGCGATCGTGATGGTCGTTCCTGCTCGGGGGTGCGGCCGCGCTCACCGGCGCTACGTTGCTGCCGGCATCCTGCGCGATCAGCTTGTCGAGTTCGCCGCGATCGAGCCAGACGCCGCGGCAGACCGGGCAGTAATCGATTTCGATCGAGCGTCGCTCGGTCATCAGCAAGTCAGCGGTCTTGCAAACAGGACATTTCATTTCGTTGCTCCTTAAGGATAGAAAGTCGGCGGACGCTCATCGCTCGACGCTAAGCGCCTGCTTCGATTTCGCACGGCGCACGAGCATGTTCAATGCTTCGACAAACGCGGAGAACGCCATGGCCGCGTAGATGTAAGCCTTCGGCACGTGGGTGCCAAAACCTTCGGCGATGAGCGTCATGCCGATCACCAGCAGGAAGCCGAGGGCGAGCATCACGATGGTCGGATTCCGGTCGATAAAGCGCGACAGCGGGTTGGCCGCGAACAGCATCACGGTGACCGCGGCGATCACGGCAATGAACATGATCGGCATGTGCTCGGTCATGCCGACCGCCGTGATGATGCTGTCGACCGAAAACACGATATCGAGCACCAGGATCTGTCCGATTGCGGCCATTGCGGTTAATTGCACGGTCGTGCTTGCCTTGTCGCGAACCTCCTCGGCATGGACGACGTTGTGGTGAATCTCACTCGTCGCCTTCCAGACAAGGAACAGGCCGCCGCCAAGCAGGATCAGGTCGCGCCACGAAAACGCGTGGCCGAGCAACGTCACGGCGGGCGCGGTCAGCTGCGCGATCCACGCGACGGTGCCGAGCAGGCCGAGCCGCAACACGAGCGCGAGCATGATGCCGAGGCGCTGGGTACGCGCGCGCTGGGCTTCCGGCAGCTTGTTGCTGAGGATCGAGATAAAGATCAGGTTGTCGATACCGAGCACGATTTCCATCACGACCAGCGTGAGAAGCGCAGCCCATGCGGCGGGGTCGGCAGCGAGAATGAGTAAGGAATCCATGGGTCCGTAAGTATTAAATGACGAGTGACGGGCAACTTCGGTATGTCGCTATCATCGCCGTCTTCATGGTTCGGATAAATCAGTGATAATCTGATCGATATATCGGTTTTTTCGAACTATTTCCTGCCCATGCTCAACTATCGCCATCTGTACTACTTCTGGATCGTCGTGAAGGAGGGCGGCTTCGCGCGCGCGGCCGAGCGCCTCGACATGGCGGTGCAGACGATCAGCGCACAGGTGCGCGAGCTGGAAAAATCGATCGGTCGCCAGTTGCTGAAGCCGGCCGGGCGCGGCGTCGCCATGACCGAAGCGGGCGAGGCGGCATTCAATCGCGCGGAGCAGATTTTTCAGATTGGCGAGGCGCTGCTCGACGAGATGCGCGAGACGGGCGGCGAACGCATTGCGCGGCTTGCCGTGGGGCTTTCCGACGGCATCTCCAAGCTCGCGGCGCACGCGCTGCTGGCGCCGGTGCTCGATACGCCGTCGCTCAGGCTGTTATGTCACGAAGGCGAGCACGCGCAACTGTTGTCCGAACTCGCGCTCCATCGGCTCGATCTCGTTCTTGCGTGCCAACCCGCGCCGCACAATGCGGATTTGCGCGTGGTGAGCCAGCGCCTGATCGGCTCGCCGGTCGACTGGTACGGTCCGGCGGCGATTGTCGGCAAGGCCGCCCGTGCTGGCTTTCCGCAGTGCCTCGCCGATGTGCCCGTGCTTCTGCCTACCGGGCACAGCGCGTTGCGCGCGCGGCTCGACCGCTGGTTCGAAGCTACGGCTATCCGGCCGCAAATTGCCGGCGAATTCGAAGACAGCGCGCTGATGGCGGTGTTCGCCGCGCGTGGCCTTGGGGTGTTTCCGCTCGCGGAACTCGGCGCCGGGGACGTCGCGTTGCTGCGCGGACTGCGCCGGCTCGGCCGGGCGGAAGGCGTGGTCGAAGAGATCCACGCGATCCGTTCGCGGCGCGGGCAACATCATGCGCTCGCTTCTCAGGTGGTCGCTGCCGTGCGCGCGTGAGCGCGCGGCGCGCTCAGCAGTGCGACGTGCCGGTTCGTGGGCTGGACCGGCTGAGGTCCCCACGCCCTGAACACGGCGGTGAGCAAGGCGATTTCGCCGTCCGCCAGATAGTTGTCCGCGACCGTGACGGCGAGGCACAGGCGGATCACCTTGCGACGCAAGGCGTCGTCGTCGATCTCGCCGAACAACGTGGTGAGCTGGGCCGCATCGAGCTGGCCGACCGCCGGGGTGTGCGCGACCGACTGGTCTTCGCACATCGTCTGGACGATCTGCGCGAATTGCGCCGGGGCGAGACCCAGCTCGCCGGCGATATCGAGGCTTTCGAGTGCACGCTCTTCCGAGCTGCTGACGTGACCGTCTGAGATGAGCGCCAACGCGACGATACGTGCGGCGGCTTGAGGACTGTTGCGCGGATAGTTACGCATATCGGGGCTCCTTGGCGCGGACAAGGTCCGCAGTGGTGGTGAGCCTCAGTCTGCGTCAGGTTGGGAAACGGATAAATCTGCTAAACCGGGAGCGATAGTTCGAAAAAACCGAAGTTCGCGCGACGCCGGGCCTTGCGGCGCGCCGTGTGTTGAGCGCGATGCGCAGCACCCTATCGGATAAGATACGGCTCGCCGTATTTTTTCGAATAGAAGGAGTGTTTTCAGTGATTCAGCCGAGCAACGTGTTCAAGGACAACCTCGCCCAACTGCCCGCCATTGGTGGCATCGAACGTATCGATCTGCTCGACGGCAAGGGCGCCGTAGTGGCCAGCATCGAGAACAAGCCGGGCAAGCAGGGCTCGCTGGCGGTATACAACTATCTGCAGCAAACCTTCGGCACGCTGGACGCCAAGGCGGCAGAACACGGCCTCGCCGTGTTCGCCGAGCATACGGCCGACGCGCGCAACCGTCCGGGCGCGCACCCGAACGTCGACCATTTGCTGGCGATTGCAGCCGGCGGGGAAGCCTTGCGTATCGAGGTCGTCGCAGCCGGCTGAGCGCGCTGTATCGGCCGGGTTCAAACCGTCACGACAATCTTCCCGAACTGTTGGTTCGACTCCAGAAAGCGATGGGCGTCGACGATCTGGTCGAACGGGAATGTCCTCGCGATGACGGGTTTTAACGCGCCCGAGGCCAATCCGTCGAGGATGAAAGCCTTGGCCGCCGCGAGTCGCGCCGGATCGCCGATGATCTCGTGCACCAGATAGCCGCGCAGCGTCAGCGCCTTGCTCAACACCGTGAATAGCGGGAAAGGTGTCGGCTCAGAACTCAACGCGCCGTACTCCAGCAGGATGCCGCCGTGAGACATGGCGTCCGTGAGCGGCTCGAATATCGGGCCGCCGATTGGGTCCAGCACGACCCTCACACCCTGCGGCCCTGCGATTTCCTTCAGGCGGCCCGCCAGGTGTTCCTCCGCGGAAGCGACGGCATGGGCGGCGCCCAACTCGAGCAACGCCTGCCGCTTGGCCGAGGTGCGCGTGACCGCAATGGGGGTGGCGCCGACCCGGTTGGCAATCTGTATCGCCGCAAGGCCGACGCTGCTCGACGCCGCGGTCACGGCAACGAAGTCTCCCTTACCCAGTTTGGCGATGTCGATCAACGCGCCGTAAGCGGTGAGATATTGCATCCAGACTGCCGCGGCCGCTTCCCAACTGAGCGAAGGCGGATGCTTGACGACAAACCTGGCGGGAAAATTGACGACCTCACCATAAGCGGGCCAGCGCAGCATGGTCGGCGGCGGCACGACGCTGACGGCGTCGCCTGGCGCGAATTCTTGCACGCCTTCCCCGACCCGATCGACGATACCCGCGGCCTCGTACCCAAGACCCGACGGCAGCGTAGGCGTTTCGATGTAATTGCCCGCGCGCAGCATGGCCTCGGCGCGGTTAAGACCCAACGCCTTCACGCGGATCTGAACTTCCCCTCGAGGGGGCGGTGGAACGGTGACGTCCTCGATGCGTAGAACCTCGGGGCCGCCATGCTGATGAAAGCGAATAACACGTGTCATAGGATTTCAACTCGAAAGTGATTGGAATGAATGAACTATGACGGCGATGCATGACGGGATAAATAGCGTTATAACTAGAACAGTCGAAACCAACAGTTATCAATATGGACCGTCTCACGAGCATGGCCGTGTTCGTCAAAGCTGTCGATTTGGGCTCGTTCGCGGCCGCGGCAGACGCGCTCGCCTTATCCGGACCGATGGTCGGCAAGCACGTGCAGTTTCTCGAGGAGCGTCTTGGCGTGCGCCTGATTACCCGCACCACGCGGCGGCAGAGCCTGACGGAGTTCGGCCGCGCCTACTACGAACGCTGCCGGGCCATACTCGCCGAAGCGGATGCGGCGGATGCTCTCGCGGCCGATCAACTGTCCGAACCGCGCGGCAAGCTGCGCGTCTCGATGCCCGTTCACTTCGGGCGGCGCTGTGTGGCGCCGGTCCTGCTGGCATTTGCGCAACGCCATCCGAGGCTGGAACTGGATCTCTCTTTCAACGACCGTTTAGTCGATCTGGCGGAAGACGACTACGATCTCTCCATCCGGACCGGCGGTCTGGGGGACAAGGCAGGCGTGATCGCGCGTCGCATTGCGCGCCAGCATATGGTGGTCTGTGCCGCACCCGCGTATCTGGCGGCGCACGGGCATCCTCGGCGGATAGAAGAACTCAGCACGCATCAGGCGATTATTTACAGGCGCTCGGGGCGTATTCGCCCGTGGCTGTTTCCGTGCGCCGGGAACTCGCCGGTCGAGGTCACTCCGTCAAACAGGTTGCGGTTCGACGATCTCGATGCAATCGCCGACGCGGCGGTGCTCGGGATGGGGCTTGCGTGGCTGCCATACTGGCTCGTTCGCGAGCGCATTCAGACCGGCAGTCTCGTGCATTTGCTGCCGGATCAGCCGGAATATCTCTACGATGTCTACGCGCTCTGGTTGCAAACTCCGCACTTGCCGCTGAAGGTGCGTCTGGCTGTCGATGCGTTGGCGGAGGCGTTGCCGGGGCTCATGCAGTACAACGCGTAGCCCGGCGTATCGCGCCTCGTGTCGCGCCTATGGCTGACTATCCGGGTCGTTGGTGGCGAGAATGAAGTCGACGAATGCCCGCAGCGGCGCCGGCATATGTGCCCGGCTCGGGTAGTACAGAAACGGTCCGCTGAAGGACTGACACCACTCGTCTAGTATCGGCACGAGCGTGCCTTGTTCGATTGCCGGCCGCAGAAACTCGTCGAACGAATAGACGATTCCTAATCCGTCGACGGCCGCGCCTCTTTGCAATTCGATCACGGAGGCGATCATCGGCCCGTTTGGCTCGATCCGCACAACCTCGTCGCCCCGTTTGAATTCCCAGGTCGCGAGTACGCCGCTGTCGAAGCGGTGGCCGATACATGCGTGGTTCAGCAGTTCGCCCGGATGCCGCGGTACGCCGCGGGCCGCGAGGTAGGCCGGCGAAGCCGCCGCGACGAAGTGCTGAACGCGCGGGCCGATCGGCACGGCGATCATGTCGCGCTCGAGGCGTTCGTCGTAGCGGATGCCGGCATCGAAACCCGCGGCGAGGATATCGATGAACGTGTCGTTGGTCCCGACATCGACCGTGATACCCGGATGAGCGGCAAGAAAGCGCGACAGGAGCGCGGGCAGAATTTCTCTTGCCGCGATCGACGGAACGTTTAACCGCAACGTTCCGGTAGGACTCTCGCGAAAGAGATTCACCGCATCCAGCGCGATGGCGATTTCCCCGAACGCCGGCGCGAGCCGTTCGAACAGACGCTGCCCGGCTTCCGTGGGCGTGACGCTGCGCGTCGTGCGGTTGAGCAGTCTGACACCCAGCTGCTGCTCGAGCCTTCGAACCGCTTCGCTAAGCGAGGAGGCCGATACGGCGCTGGTCAGCGCGGCATGGCGAAATCCGCGGGCCCGCGTGACGGCGACGAAAGCTTTCAAATCGGAAAGATCGGGTTCCTGCATTGTTCGCTATTCCGCACGGGTCATCCAGATTGAAGTGGATTATCGCACGCTGAAATTGGGCCGATACTTCGGGTCGAGCGCCTTTTCTTGCGGCGTCACTTCCAAAGAGGAACGTCATGAAACAACTTCAACTGGGTAAGACGGGGCCGCTAAGCTCGGCGATCGGTCTTGGCTGCATGGGCATGTCAGGCATGTACGGTCCGTCGGACCGCGCCGAAAGCATTGCGACGATCCACGCCGCGCTCGAAGCCGGCATTACGCTGCTCGATACGGGCGATTTCTACGGCTCCGGCCACAACGAAATACTGATCGGCGAGGCGCTGAAAAGCGCACCGCAGTCGCGTCGCGACGCGGCGATCGTCAGCGTGAAATTCGGGGCGATGCGCGACCCCGCCGGCGGCTGGTCGCTTTACGACGCGCGTCCCGCCGCGGTCAAAAACTTTCTCGCCTATTCGCTGCAGCGGCTGGGCGTGGATCATATCGACATCTACCGTTCCGCGCGGCTTGATCCCAACGTGCCTGTCGAAGACACGGTGGGCGCGATCGCCGACATGATCAAAGCCGGCTATGTACGGCACGTCGGTTTGTCCGAGGTGGGCGCGACGACCATCCGCCGTGCGGCAGCGGTGCATCCGGTGAGCGACTTGCAGATCGAGTACTCGCTGATTTCACGCGGCATTGAAGACGAGATCCTGCCGGTGTGCCGCGAACTCGGGATTGGCGTGACGGCGTATGGCGTGCTGTCCCGCGGTTTGATCAGCGGCCACTGGAGCAAGGAGTCCGCGGGGAAAGGCGATTTTCGCGCGATGAGCCCGCGCTTTCAGGGCGACAACGTCGATCACAATCTTGCATTAGTGGATGCGCTGCGCAAGGTGGCCGATGCCAAAGGCGTTTCGGTTGCGCAGATCGCGATTGCGTGGGTGGCGGCACAGGGCAGCGATATCGTGCCGCTGGTCGGCGCGCGCCGGCGCGATCGCCTTGCCGAAGCGCTGGGGGCGCTTGATGTGACGCTCACCACCGACGATCTGGCTGCGATCGCGCAGGCCGTACCTCTGGGCGCTGCCGCGGGCGAGCGTTACGCAGCGGCACAGATGGCGCATCTCGATAGCGAGCAGGGCAGCCACGGGCACGCGGGCTGAAGTGTTGCGCGGGGCTTAGCAATCGGATCAGCCACGCGCCGTTGAACGCACGGCGGCGTGGCGTGACCGCGTTGTTTTCACGGATTCGATCTGTCCCCCGAAGGAACGTACCCAGGTATCGGTTCGCTAGTTTTTATCGACGAGCGGGAACACGGCGTCCCGGCCCGGAAGTTCCGGCGAAGGCGCCGCCTGTTTGAGCCTCGCGACGAATGGCGCATCCGGTTTCATCAGGAACGTCATCAGCACGCCGCAGGCCATCACAGCGATGGACAGCAGGAAGGTCACGTTCCAGTTCCCCAGTCGGTCGATCAGATAGCCGGCCACAACCGGACTCACGATCGCCGCGGTGAAGCCGGTGCCGCTCATGATGCCGCTGGCTGTGCCCGAGCGGTCATAGGCGACATCCATCGGAATCGCCCACATGGGTCCAATATTCATTTCATTGAAGAACATCGCGGCGGCGAGAAAAATCAGCGAATACATCGGATCGTGTATCAGCACCACAGGGATCAGCGACAGTCCGGTCAGGGTCATGCAGAACGCGACCAGATAGCTGCGCGCGAGTTTCAGATTGCCAGTACGGCGAAGCAGTTTATCGCTGATCAGACCGCCCACCAGATCGCCGAATACACCCGCAACGAACACCCCTGACGTGAAGATAACCGCCTTCTTGATGTTCAGATGGAAGCTATGCATGAAGTAGAGCGGCATCCAGTCCAGCATCAACCAGAGAATCCAGTTGTAGCAGAAGTAGACGCCGGAGACCGGCAGCAGGCGGCGATATAGACGAGCCCATGTGCCCGGCATTTCTACCGGACGTACCGTCGGTGGCGGCAGGCTGTTGATTTCATCGGCGGTGATACGCGGATGATCTGCCGGTTTCTCGGTGTAAGTCACGTACCACAGCACGAGCCAGCCGAAACTCAGTGCGCCGAGCAGGTAGAACGAGAATCGCCAGTCGAACGCCGTCATGATCGCCAGAACCAGCATTGGCGCCACGGCGTTTCCAAGGCGTGCTGACGAATGCGTAATACCCTGAGCCATGCCGCGCTTGTCCTTTCTCACCCACGAGGCCATCGCGCTGGTGGAGGCGGGGAACGTGGCGCCTTCGCCCAGGCCCAGCAACAGTCGCGCCGCGACGAGCGTTGCGAAGCCGCCTGCGAAACCCGTCAACGTGGTCGCTACCGCCCAGATGAACGCGCAGGCAATCAACGTGCGCTTGGCCCCGAAGCGATCGCTGACCCAACCGCCAATGAACTGGAACAGTACATACGGATAGGCGAATGCCGAAAAGATGAAGCCGAGTTGCGTGTTGCTAAGTCCGAGTTCGGACTTGAATTGCCCGGCGGCCGTGCTGATGTTGACACGGTCGACGTAGGTGATGAAGTACATCAGGCACAACATCAGCAGGACCCATGTTGTTGCCTTAGGCTGTAATCGTTTCATGTCTCACTCCACTTTCTTGTGCTTATTTTTTTGACGCGCCTGAGGTGAAAGCCGCCACGGCGTCCCTGAAGTTGGTGCTGCCGTATACCGTTTCGATCAGATCCTCGTCATCGAGCCGCTGTTCAACGACGATGCGGCGCAGGCTTTCTTTAACGGCCTTCTGCGTGACCGGAGAAAGCGCCATGAGCCGCTGCGCGAGCGTATGAGCGGTTTCCTGTAGCGCGTCTTGCGAGCACACGTCGTAGACATAGCCGCACGCCAGCGCTTCCTCTGCCGTGACATAGTCGGCGAGCAGCAACATCTTCTTGACTCGCGGCACACCGAGTGCGGCTTGCAGACGCGCGATATTGCGCGACGACAGCGTGTTGGAGAGCGTCTTCGCGATCGGCGCGCCGAAACGCGAGCCGTCGCTGCAGACGCGGAAATCGCAAGCCGTCGCTAGCGCGAGACCGCCACCTACGGCCCATCCGTCGATCACGGCGACTGTCGGGACCGCAATGCGTTCGACCGCGTCGATCACGCGCTCGACGAATGCCTCGTAACTCACGCCATCGCGACCGTCGCGGAAGTCCTTGAAATAGGCGATGTCGGTGCCGGAAATGAAGGACTTGCCACCCGCGCCTCTAAACAGAATGCAGCGCACGCCGGGGTTCTGCTCACACTCGGCAACGAGCGCCAGTAGAGATTCGTACATGTCGAGCGTCATTGCGTTGTGACGCTCGGGGCGATCGATCACGATCTCCGCTGCACCGGACGGATAGATCGTGAGTTTGACGGGATCGCTCATGGCGCTGTCCCATTGATCTCGGCAAAGATCTCCTCGTTATGCTCGCCTAGCAGCGGCGGATGACGGCGCACCGTTTGCGGCGTACCGAGCATCTTCACAGGAAAGCCGATGTTCTTGACCTTGCCTTCGTTCGGGTGATCGATCTCCATGCACATCCGCCGGTGCGCGGCATGCTCGCTTTCGAACGCCTCGGGATAGGACAGGATCGGGCCGGCTGGAATGCCGGCGGCGAGCATCGCATCGACCCATGCGTGGCTGTCGCGCTTCGCGAATTCCTGTTCCAGGGTTTCGATCAACGCTTCGCGATTCTTCAGGCGCAGCGACACGCTTGCATAATCCGCGTGCGCGACGAGGTCGGGACGCGCCAGCAGTTCGCACAGTTTCGTCCATAGCTTCTGGTTCGTCGCGCCCATCACGAAGTAGCCGTCCCGCGCCTTCACGGCCTGGTAGGGCGCGCTCATCTTGTTGCTGGTGCCGAGCGGTGTCGGCGGCACACCGGTGCCCCAATACTCCGACATGTCCCAGATCGAGAAGGCCATGATCGAATCGAACAACGAGGCGTCGATATGCTGACCCTCGCCCGTTTTTTGCGCGCCGATGTAGGCCGACAGCAGTCCGTAAACGGCAAACAGCGCGCAGCCGATATCCGCTACCGGCACCCCGGCCTTGACGGGTTTGCCGCCCTTGTAGCCGGTCACGCTCATCACACCCGACATGGCCTGTGCCATGAGGTCGAAGCCAGGTCGCGACGCCCACGGACCGCTTTGTCCGAAGCCGGAAATACTGACGTAGACGATCTTTGGATTGATTGCCCGGATCGACTCGTAATCGATGGCGAGCCGTTGCACCACGCCCGGACGGTAGTTTTCGACGATCACGTCGGCCGTTTTTGCGAGCTCGTAGAAGAACTCACGGCCTGCGTCGCTCTTGAGATCCAGCGTTAGCGAACGCTTGTTGCGGTTCATGTTCAGGAAGCCCATGCTGTCGGGCCCCTTCATCTTGAAGCCCATCGCGCCGCGGGTCTGGTCGCCTTCGGGCGGCTCGACCTTGATCACGTCCGCGCCCATGTCGGCCAGCAGCATGCAGGCGAACGGGCCGGCCATAACCTGGCTCACGTCCAGCACGCGGATGCCTTGCAGCGGCAGATGCTTCGATTCCGTCATTTCCGGTTTCCTCTGTAGAAGGTGTGAGTCGAACCGCTCGGCCATCTCGTGCGTGGCCGGCAGGTTTTCTGTCATCACTGTCCGCTACAGACCAGGCTGCCGCAAGAATGCCTGGAGCATGTCTGGTTTCGCGCATTGCGAAACCGGGCCGTGCGTGCCGACCGGAAGCTAAGCCGGTGCGCCGAGAAGCTCGGCCACCACGTTTTGCAGGGTTTGCGCCTGTGCGTGCCCCTCGACGCAGGACAGAACGTAGCTGCGCTGGTGCCAGTCGCCCGTAAGTGCGGCTGACGCCAGCGTCGCTTCGGGATGAAAGCTGCGCAGAACCTCGGGTGGCATCAGGCCTACGCCGAGGCCATGGCGCACCATCGCCAGCATGGTGTCGAAACCGCTGACGGTGAAGTTATTGGCGAATTGCCGCCCGCGACTGCGGTACGCGCGCTGGACGGCGGACAACACCGCGGAACCTTTGCCGAGACTCACGATAGGCAGACCGAGAATGTCGTCGATCCCGATGGGGGCATCGGGGAACTGGAAATGCGGGCGGCTATACACCAGCACCAGTTCGTCCTCTCTATAGGGTGATTTGGCAAGATCGAGGAAGCCGCTTTTCTTTTCGTAAATGCCCACGTCGATCACTTTGTCGCGCAGCAGTTGCTGCACGATCTTGCTGTTCTCCTCCACGATCTTCAGCGAGATCCCCGGATACTTGCGTTGAATTTCTGCAATCTCGCGCGCGAGGAACTGGATCACGACGGCCTTTGGCGCGCCGATGATAATGCGGCCTTCGAGCCCCTGGTTGAGCGCTTGCGCGTCGCCTTCGAGGCGATCGATCAGATTGTCGATCTGCCGGACGTATTCCAGCAGCTTGGCACCCGATTCGGTGATCGCCACGCCGTGAGGCACGCGTTGGAACAGTTTGGCGCCGAGTTGCGCTTCGAGGTCCGATACACGCCGTGACGCCGCCGCGACTGCGAGACTGAGTTTGTCGGCAGCGCGGGAGATGCTGCCTTCTTCAGCGATGGCGAGGATCAGCCGGACAGTGGTCGTATCGAATTTCACGCGGGTCTCCAGTTTTTATTGATGTTGATTGGCGGCGCAAAAGTGCGTGGGGAGAAAGATGTCTTTCTTGGGCTGCCGCGATCTCACTCATCATAAAGGCTGAAATGTATATCGCGACACTCGAATTGCAATTTGAATTTCTCAGTCATTGCGACGAATTAATTGTCGATTTCGTCGAGTGCCCACGGAAGTGACGCCATGATGACACTTCTCAGGAAGCCGGAAGTGTCGCGCGAATCTCACCGCCACACGTTCTCACGTTCAGATGAGATTCGCATGCGCTCGCTCGAGCGCGTTGTTACCGAAGCGTAAGCGACCACGCGCGCTCAAACGGTGCATCGCCCGCCGACCTGATGCCACCTTCGAATGCATCGCGCAAAATGCGAAGCTTTTCTTGGGGTCGAAGTCGGAAAGATGATGACCATCCAATCCTATGATCATCATGAGAAAGCAGGGATCTTTGCGATGCGCCAAGCTAATAGAAATAATCTTACTATTTGTCCGAAAATTACTATTTTTTGTGGGACCGGACAATCATTCCGGGTACGATTTACCCCAGTCGCGACGAGTGAGTGGAAGAAATTGCGGGTAGCGGAAGAAAGGCTATTCGTCTGATCAAACGTTTGCGCGTTGTGTGGTGGCAGAGTTTTGAGTAGCAGCGAAGTAGCGTTGTCAGGTTGTCTCCCATCGGTTTCTAACGCAGTAGGACGCCGCGTATGCCGGATCGCCACCGCGATCGGTGACGCTCGTCCGCTGGATAGCCGCATCTAATCGAGTCTTGCCTCGGACCGTTTAATCAGGCTTTGAACTGCGCCCGGAATACGCAAGAAGATCTTTTTTAATAATTAGGATCGCGAAGTAAAATGCGTTATCTATAAGCATTCTCTGATTCGAAAACTCTAAAAATCACTATTTATATTTTTATCGACAGTGGAAAATATTCGGCCATGGTAAAACGACGTCAATTTATGAGCGGGCTAGCGGCCCTGGGTGGAAGTTATCTTTTGAGCGCCTGCGGCGGCGGTTCGGAAGACGGTAGCAACGGCACGGCCGTATCCGCTGCCAGCAAGGCAACGGCACACGCAAGTGCTGCATCCGCGAGCGGTACGACAATCCCGCCGGCAGCTTCGATCACCGACAGCAGCGGCGCGGTATGGACACTGTCGGGCGGCGTGCTATATCAGAACGGCGCGGTAGCAGGGGTTAACTACAACGTTGTGCTCGCGCTGTGGATCAACGGCAGCATCTACCACGAAAACGCGAGCGGCCAGTTCTATCAATGGAACGGCTCGGCGTGGGGAAGTTGCATCGATCCGCGTCTGGGCACCGTCTCAGCCGACGGTACCACGCTGCCCTCCGCGCCATACATCCTCGATAAGTCGGGTGCGAAATGGACCCTGGTGAACGGCGTCGTCTATAAAAATGGCACGGTGGTAGGCGTCAACTACAACGTGTCGCTCGTACTCTGGTACGGCGGCAAGATCTATCATTGCAACACGAGTGGGCACTTTTACGCGAACGCGGAGGTTTCCTCTCAATGGCTGGCCTGTACCGATCCTCGTATCGCCGTCGCGCCGGCTGCGGGTAGCTTCTTTGGTATCAACGGGCACTACGACTACACCTACACGCCGGCGCAACTGGTCACGACGCTCAAGGCAATGGGTTGCACCAGCTATCGTGTTGGCTGCACGTCCGACCCAACCCAGATCAACGCAGTGGCCAAACTGGCACAAGCTTTCCAGTCGGCGGGGATCAAGCTGCTGGTGTTGATTAACCAGGGGCTTTACGACAGTACCGGCAAGCTCTTCAGCGGCGAATCGACCGCTTACAGCGCAGGCTACTCAGCGGGCTCGGCGGTTGCCCGTGCGCTGATGGGGTACGGCGTGACCATGTACGAGTGCGGTAACGAACTGACGCGCGATGGCGCAATCATTCTGGACTCCACCAACGCAGGAACGAAGGCGGTCGACTTCAATAATGCGAACTGGCCGGTCTTGCGCGGCGTGATGCGCGGCATGATCGACGGGGTGAAGTCGGTTCAGTCTTCCGCGAAGTGCGGCATCAACTTCTGTGTGAACGACGTTGGCGCGTCCGACGCATTGTGGGAGGGTACTCAACCGGACGGAAGCAGCGGTTATCCGGCGGTGCGCTGGGATATCACGACGTGGCACAACTACGAAGTCTACGGCAATATCTTCAACATCGGCACAGACGGCGCAGGTCCTGGCTTCGATCTGCCGACGTATTGCAAAGCCCGCTACGGCGTGCCTTTCATCATCTCCGAGTGGAATACGGGCCCGGAGCAAACGGAGGCTTATCGGGCAAACTACATCACCACGCAACTGGGCCAGTTCTATCCGGCGAGAAAGACTCACAACATCCAGTCTGTGATGTACTACGTGCTTGATAGCGGCAACGAGACGTTCGGCATTATGATGAACGGCTCGCCAATCAACCCGTCGTACAGTGCATTTACGAGCTTCACCTCGGCCAACGCCGACAACTAGGCCGCAAGCGTCGGGTTGCGCAGTGAATCCGGTCTCCTCCGGAATGAGTCGGGGAGACCGGGTATCTTTGGTTTTCCCGTTACTCCAGCTGGTGCGCGGTAGAGATCACAAAAGCCGATCGATATCAGTCTCATTGAATTGAGCGATGATCGCTTCCGAATCATTGACACCAAGCCCGACCGCTACGGTTCCATTGTGAACCGCCAGCCCGCAGCAGAATTCCACGCCGTATTGTTTCCAGTAGAACGGCTCGGAAAGCACGGCATTCCAGTTCCGGTCAAAATAAACAAACCGGTGCTTGTAGAGATGCTTTTTCCCTCGACTGCGCTCGTGTACGACGCACAGCCAACCTTCCTTCCATTCGACTAGCTGGGATGATCCCAGCAGGCCCTTCGGCACCTTCAATGGTTTCGTGAGCGATACGGTTGCGCCATATTCGCTGATCTCGACAATGGTCAACGGGTTCATCGTATGTACCGCGTAGAGCTTGCCTTCGGACACGAAAGGCATCCAGTTCTTCTCGCGACTGAAGCCAAACGGCGACTCGATCAGGTAGCTCTCCACAACACGCTCTCCAGAGATTTTCTGAAGCGCCATCGTGTTAGTGTCGCCCGCGTTGCTGCGCGCGCTACCCAGACACCACAAGGATTCCTTCCAGAAGAAGGTTCGCAGATCTTCGAAGCCGTCGCGAGATTTACCCGGTACATTCCTGAACGCCGTGTCTTCCAGAGCATTCATGCGTACAACATTCAGATCGGCGGATAGCTCGCCGATGTAGTTGACGGTGTCGTAGTCTTGACCATGTAACTTCACGCCGCCGCTTTCCATCAGTTCGTAGTTAACCGAACGAACAACGACGGTGTAGCCGTTTCCGTTAAAGCACAGTGTCGGATTGCACGGGCGGTATTCGCCCGGAATCCTTACTGAAACGAACGTCGGGCGCAGAGCATGGAATAGTCGTTCTTCCCGAGGGCGCTCGGTGACATATCGATACAGAATAGTCCTGAGCCGTCCCGGAACCAGTTGTGAAGTGAGCATTCAGGTTGTTCTCCCGCGCATGGCTTTTAGCTGAGTCTGAAATAGAACGCTTCGACGCTGCCTCGACATCGGATTCGTTGAGCGACGTGCCGCTTAACTTCCTTCGCTAGACAACTGGCTTTTCAACCGCATTGCGGTGGCCTTCAACGGCCTCAAAGAACTGCTCGTAGCGCCGGCGACAAGCGTTCCAGCCGAATTCGTCGATCGCCAGATTGCCCGTGTTGCGAGCAATCGCCGGCCACGATGCGTTAAGCGATTGAACAATGGCAGGGAGTTCGGAGATGTCATTGAACAGAATGACATTGTCGAACTTCCTGGCAGCCCACACCATGAACGGTGTTGCGCGCGAGATCAGCAACGGCACGCGTCCAATGGCTTCGAAGAACGCGCCACTCACCAGCATCGAGTCGGCCGCGTGCGGCAGGATCAGCACATCGCTATCGGCAATGCTCTGCGCAAACTCCGCGTCGGTCAGGAATCTCGCGTCGAGCTGCACGACGTTCCGCAGCGATCGTCTATCGATGATTGCATTCAGTGTCGCGAGGTAGGCCTCGGTGCCGTGGCCGGCAATACGCAGCTTGCACTCGTCGGGCCAGACGTCGAGTAACGCGTCAATCTGCTTGTATGGCCGGATCACGCCGAGCAACGAATACTGTGGCGTCGCGCCGTACTTCCTCGGTGTGGTGGGTGCCTGTCCAGGGGCGTCCCAATAGAGTGGATGCGGCAGGTACTGCGCGTTGTACTGCGCCTGGAAGTCTGGCGCGTGGACCACGCGGAAATCCGCCAGGCGGCGCACGAGCGCGATGATTCGCATCGACAAACGCCTGTTGAAGCCAATCGTATCGTGGACCGCGTGATCGTGGATGAAGTAAACCGCCTTTGCCCGCCCGATCAGCATGAGCGAACAGTAGAACGCGAACAGCAGGGAGCCCGTCAGACTCAACCGGGCGGTGCCTTTGTCACGCTTGAATGGCCGGTACTCGAGCCAATGGAAAGCGAGAATGTTCCCGGGTTTGAAGAGCTGGAAGAAGCCGCCGTTGAGTAGGCCTTTGATGGAAAGCGGCACGACGTCATAACCGATCGAGCGGTAGAGGTCTTTCTGAATCTGTATATAGCGATTCGTGGGATTGGTGAAGGGGCACATCATCACCGTGGGCCGTGGTTTGTCCTCCGTCCTGGTGTCGGCCGTGCGGGGCACTTCCTCGCTAGCTTGTGTCATCGGTACTGCTCCGGTCGGGGTGAGGGGGCAGAGACATCGGGTGAAGCAGGTATGCAGGTTGGAAAATACCTGCTCAACCCAGCAATTTCCCCCACTCGTAGTCGATGCTGTCGGGCGTGAAGGGCAGCACGCCCGCGCCCGGTGTGAAGGTCAGCTCGCCGAAGAAGACCTGATTGTCCGGCGCATATAAGTCAACACGGACATAGTCGAAGTCTTCACACAGCGTGGCCGCGATGTCCAGCACGGATGCCAGATTCTTTGGGCGCGGAGCAGGCTTGGCGCTCCGTTTGTAGTAGCCAATGGCTACATCGAGATGATTCCAGTCGACGTCGTACACGTCGCCGTGCGTCGCCTTTCCGAACCTGTCGGATATCACCAGAATGTAGATGATGGGGCGCCCCGGCTGGCCGCCAAAACAATGCAACTTGTAATCGGCGGGTATCTGTCCCGCCTGGTCAAGAAGGAGCTGTTCAAAGAAGATCCGCGGCTTGATCGTGCGGTAATGCCTCTCGCGCGCGACGTAGTAGAACTCGGTGGAGAGCCACTGCCGGGCGAGAAGTTGCAGTTTCTCGAACGAAGTCTCGGACTTGTCTCTGACGATCTCGACGAAGGTGCTGCCGTGGTTCGCCTTCATGACGAAAGAACCGGGCAGCGCGTCGAAGACCTCGCGCGTGAACACCTCCGGCGCCGAAATCAACGGTATGAGGTGCTTCTCTCCTATCTTGGCCGCTATGTACTCCCGCACCAACAGTTTGTCGGTCAGGCTAATGTAGCGAGGATCCGGTCTGAGGTTTCGTTGCAGGATCTTTTCGTTGAAGGTAGCCGGACGCAGAAGATTCGGATAACGGCCAATGCGCTTGTGATGCAGCATACTCAGGAATAGGGAATCAGGGAGCATGCACTTTGCCGCCTCCTTGAGTCGTCTGACTGTGGAAACGGACTGTGGTGTTGGCCGATACGGATCGTCCTGTACGAGGTTCGCGTGTTTGGCCAAGATGGTTTCAGAAGGCGGCGCTTCCTTGTGCGATGGCGTGGACGGGGCGGCTTTCTGGTCGAACTGTGCGGACTTGGTGGTCGTCATGTTTCGATTTATGGCTGATGGCGTCGCAAGGCTGCAGTCCGAAAATCGACGCGCTTATCGCGCGATCTCAGTCGCGGTATTCCAGGCTTCCTCTGGCGTCAGCCATGGTTCCTCGGCGTCGATGTGCTGTTGCGCACGGAATTGCGTGGGCGACACGCCGTAGCGTTCCTTGAATAGCCGCCCGAGTCGATTGCCGTCGCCCATGCCGCATCGTCGCGCGATTTTGTCGACGGGCAGATCGGTATTTCGCAACATTGCGCGTACCACGTCAAAGCGCGTGCGCAACAGATATTCGAGAGGGGTCATGCCGAACTCGCATTTGAAGCGGCGCTGGAAATTGCGCTTGCTCATTGCAGCGAACTCGGCTGCTTTGGCTACAGAGATGGCCTTGCTGTAGTTTTCCTTGATCCAGCGGGCCGATTCGCGAATCTTCTCGGTTGTGGTGACGATGCTTGCGTCGTCGAGTTCAGGCGTGTTTCGTTCAATGTAATTCGGTTGTAGCGCACGAGCGATCTTGCGCGCGGTCTCCGGATCCAGGTCGCGCTCGATCTGCGCGAGTGCCAGGTCGGCGGGCGCGACGCCGCCGCTGCCGCCACCGCCGCCATCGTCAAAGAAAAAGACGGGCACGGTTGACTGCAGTGGATTTCTGCATACCACGGCGAGACTCGCGCCTTGCTGAACGCCGCGGGATGCGATCGATCCGTGGCGCGAGATCCATGAGAGAAAGCGACCGTTGGACTCCGCAGTTCCGGTGGTGTCGCGGCAGGCGACAAAGAAGGCATGGAAATCGGCCAGGCTGTATCGTTCGAGGCTTTGCGTCCAGATCAGAATGCTCGACGAGCTTGTCACGAGGCCGCCCTCGTCAGACAGCACGGAGAGCCGATACGGAGGCTCGTCGCCGCTTGCTTTCTCGAACTCGTTGGCAAGCCGGAAAGCGTCGCCGACCGCGCCGGTGGTCGACATGGAGCAGTCCTGGAAAATCAGGAGGCCAATGTGTTTCACCGCTTTCATTCCATTCTGACACTCATTGATGCACGACGTAAGAAAACTCCTGGAAGTCATCACGCTAATTTCTCCGAACACGCAATCACGATACGTAAAGAGATTAGCGCATCGAATTTTTCAGAACGAACTTGGCCGATGTTCCAGGTGTTTTGGCGTAATTGTCATGATCGGGGAAATTATTACCTTGAAATTTTCGCAAAAGGCGCTTTAATAGTATTCCCGGTCAGAAACTTTTTCCGTGCGTGGCGACGAGGTTTGCATCATGGCTGTCGTCGGTTGAAGGCCGCGCTGGCATACGTGGGAAGGGAATCAGCCCGCCCCGCCATTTCAAACGTGCGTTTTTCACCTGTGAACTGTCACTACACTTTAGTTACAGGGTCGCCCTCGAATTGTGCATTCTGTTACAGCAGTTACAGATAGCAACAACGCTTTCTGAATTCGTCGCGTCCGTAATGCATTCAACTTAATCGGCCATTAACACCCGAATTTATGCCTTTGGCGATACGGTCCATTCATTCCGGGCTATGCTTCACCGCAACATGAATAGAAAAATTCGCATGAAGTTTGTGCAGAATTTTTAATCTGTTCGTTGAGTAATTTGCTTGAAGACGCCGTCCAGCCGCTGTGACAAGGGCAGACATATCAATTACCGCTTTACCGGGACCGCCGAAGGCCTTGTATGGTCAGCATGTGCGAAGTGACGAAGCAGGTGTGCGATCGCGCGAAGCTGTACGCATAAGGTTCCAGCGGCATCGCGCTCGTGGTCTCGCGCTCGGCGTCCGCGTCAGCGGGTGCCTGGGACGCCACGCGCACATACAAAAGATTGACCTTGCAAGTCGGGACGGGCAGCAGGCGGGCCCGTCCGTTGCGAGGCTTTCTCACGAGATGTCCGTGCTGCCGGATGCCGGCGTCGTCGATATCAGTGACTCAATATGGTCGTGTCCGCCTGTTGTGAAGACGGGCGCGGCCGATTGTTTTCACTTGTTCATGCCTGTTCGCAATATGCAGTAAAAGCGGCTCGTGAATGGTTTAACAATACGTGTAGTAGTACGAATACATGAGGGCTTCGGCTCTTCCACCCAACCTGACCCAGCACGTAACTTCGAGGTGTTGCCGACCGTGTCTCATTCGCGTTCGGCGGCGGTTCCAGATCACGAACTGGTGGTGCAGCAGAGCGGTATCGGATCATTACTCTGCCCATCGAACATGGAAGGATCAAACCGGTGGATTACTACCCTGCAAATTCGTTCTCTCCCGCTCCCAGCACGGAGCGTGGTCAGCTCAGCGCAGGCGCGATGCTCACGTTGATGCGCGATCACATCTGGGAGATCGTGGGCACGGCTGTCGTCGTGCTGGGTCTGGCCGTGGCTTATCTGCTCATCGCAACGCCGATTTACTCAGCGGATGTTCTGTTGCGTGTCGATCCGCCGGAACCTAATGCGCTCGGGCTCGCCTTGCAGAACCAGGAGAGTCTTCCGCCGCCCGCGCCCGCGCCGGTGACCGAAATGGCCGTGATACGCAGCCGCGCCGTGCTCGACCCCGTCATTCAGAAATTCCGCTTCGACGTATCGGTGACACCGCACAAGATTCCTTTGCTGGGGGATATCGCCGAAAAATTCGCCACGCCGGGAGAACCGGCGGCGCCCTGGTTCGGCTTGAAGTCGTTCGCGTGGGGCGGCGAGCGCGTCGAGATCGGCGCGCTGGACGTACCGCAGGATCTCGAAGAAGAGAAACTCACGCTGGTTGCTCTCGGAAACGGTGCGTACGAGTTGCGCGGCCCGTCGGACCAGCCTCTTCTGAAAGGGTTAGTGGGCGTGCCGGTGAAGAGTAACGGGGTGTCCATGCTCGTGAAGCAACTGGATGCGCGGCCAGGCACGAAGTTTGAAGTTATTCGCTGGAACGAGATCGACGCAATCAAACGGTTTGGAACTCTGGTAAAGGTCGGCGACAAGGTGAAGGACTCCGGCCTCATTCAGATCGAGTACACGGACAAGAGCCGGGATAAGGCCACTGAAGTCGCTAATGCATTGGCAGACCAGTACCTCGCTTATGCGATCGCCGCCCGGCAAGCCAACGACACGAGCACGCTGAAGTTCATTAATGGGGAGTTGCCCAGATTGCTGGCGGACCTCAGAAAGGCCGAAGACGCGCTGAAGCATTTCCGCGGGGCGTCGCAGTCCATGCAGCCGACGAGCGAAGCGCAAGCGTATCTCCAGGGCGGCCTCGACATCGACAAGCAGATTGCCAGCCTGCAAATACAGCGTACGCAACTCCTGGATCGCTACACCCCGGATAGCCGCTGGGTGCAGACGGCCGACCGACAGATTGCGCAGTTGCAGGATGCGAAGGCGCAATTCGACAGTCATTTCAATGGCATGCCGTCGTCCGAGCGTCAGAGTGTCGATCTGATTCGCGCGCAGAAGGTGGCGGAAACAATCTACCTCGGGATGGTGCAGAAAGCCGAGCAATTGCAGGTTCGGCGCGCGAGCACGACAGGTGGCGCGCATATTGTCGACCCCGCAATCAGACCTCACCGTCCGGTCAAGCCGCAGCCGGAAATCGTGCTGGCAGGCGGCGTGATACTCGGACTCCTGTCCGGCGTCGTGCTGGTCTTCATGCGCCGTCACGTGATGACCGGCGTAACCGATCCGAGGTACGTTGAAAGCCGCATGAGTGTGCCTGTCTTCGGCGAGATTCTGTTCAGTCAGCAGCAACTGCTGCTCGACCGTCGCGGGATGGACCGCAAGGCACTGCCTGCTGCGAGCGGAAGATCCAGTCAGCCGCTTGCGCGAAGTGCCGCGGACATGCAGTTTGTTGGCGGCGCAGCCGGCATGGGGGGTGCCGCATCCCGGAGCGATGACAACGCCAGAGTGCTTGCCGCACGGTTTCCGAACGACATGTCGGTCGAAGCGCTTCGCGCTGTGCGTACGTCGGTGGCGCGCGACCTTGCGCACGCGCGCAACAACCTTCTGATGGTTATCGGGCCGACGCCTTCCGCGGGAAAGAGCTTCGTTGCGGCGAACCTGGCAATCCTGCACGCTGAGGTAGGCTCGCGCGTTCTCCTGATAGACGCCGATATGCGCCGAGGTCATCTCGCCTCGTTGTTCGACGGAACCAACCGTGGCGGTCTTTCAGAAGTGCTTTCGGGGCAGCTCGGTTTGCGTAACGCGCTGCGCACAACCGGTATCGACGGTTTGACGTTTCTGTCCTGCGGCGCGCGGCCGGAGAACCCCGCCGCGTTGCTGATGAAACCCCAGTTCAAGGAGCTGCTGTCGCGACTCGCCAGTCAGTACGACATGGTGATTATCGACACGCCACCGTTTCTTGCCGTCACCGATGCTTCCATCATCGCGAGTGAAGCAGGCTCGGCGCTGCTGGTATTGCGCTCGGGAATGCAAAGCGAGCAGGAAATTGCGGACACGGTCAAGAAGATGGCGCGCGCCGAAGGGCGTATCGCCGGTGCCGTTTTCAATGGCATTCCGCTTCTGCGAAGCACACGGAATTACGACTACGTGACGAACTATGGCAGCGATTTCGGCGATCTCGAAGCAACGCATTGATGAGGTACCGGCCGCGGGAAGCCTGCGGTCAGATGGTTTGTGGCACCGTCAAACGGAGAAGCCGATGGCCTTTGCAATTAACGGAAAGTTCACTTCGCAGGCAGTCACCGGTGTTCAGCGTGTGGCGTACGAACTCACGCGGGCCATGCAGATGAGCGCAACGCCTGGAAACGAACTGGAAGTTTTTGTGCCTCGGAACGCTGTCGAGCCGGGCACGCAGCTCAAGCGGAAACGCTGCTTTCCATGGCTGCGCGGCACGCTTTGGGAGCAGATCACGCTGCCTGTCGCGGCGCGGGGCAGGACGCTTCTCAATCTGTGCAATACCAATCCGCTTCTCAAGCGCGGGCAAATCGTCATGGTTCACGACATGGCGATCTACGACGTGCCACAAGGCTTTTCCCGTAAGTTCCGGCTCTGGTATCGCGTTTGTTTCGGCATGCTGCGGCACATGGGGCCCGTGCTTCTGACGGTCTCTGCCTATTCGAAGATGCGGATCTGCCATCACCTGAAGGTCGATGAATCGCGTGTCACGGTTATCACGCCTGGCGCGGATCATCTGGATCGGATCGTATCGGATCCTGCGGTCATGGCGCGTCTGGAACTTGCGAAAGACGCGTACTGCGTGATCGTGGGCAGCCTCGATCCACGAAAGAATCTGCAACGTGTTCTGGAAGCGATCGATAAGCTCGGGCATCTGAATGACGTGAAGTTCGTCATTGTTGGCGGCCGCAACAGACGTATCTTCAGTAGCGAGGAAAGGGCGCTGCGGACCGATTCCAGCCAGATTGTGTGGGCGGGCTTCGTGTCGGATGGCGAGTTGAAGTCGTTGTATGAGAATGCCGCCTGCCTCGTTTTTCCCTCCCTATATGAAGGATTCGGACTGCCGCCGCTCGAAGCGATGTACTGCGGCTGCCCGGTGATTGCTTCTTCGCGGACCTCGATTCCGGAAGCATGCGGCGATGCCGCCATGTACTGCGATGCGACATCGGCGGACGATATCGCGGCGAAGATATCCCAGATGATGGACGATGCGGATTTGCGGCAGCACTACCGGAACAGAGGCATGGCTCATGCACGCGAGTTCCGCTGGGAACACTCGGCGCGACAGGTGCTGCAGATTCTCTACGGTCACGCCGGCGCACCGTTGCCGGAACTGGCGCCCAGCGCATCGGCGAGCTAGCCCATGGTTGTAGCCAGACGAATCACCCGGGTCACCAGCATCGCCGGCAGACGACGGGCGTTGCGCATACTCGCCGCGCTCGCCGCAACGGGAACGCCGCTCGCGCGTGGCAAGACCGCGCCGCCGTTCTCGCCCGGGTCGCGATCGCAAGGTCTGCGTGGCCGGAGAATGTCGGAGTTGATCGGTTCCAATGGCTGGGCAGGTGCGCCCAGCGACGTGCAGATGTGGCGCGCAATGGGCATCAGTTGGGGGCGAGGCTCGGTAGGTCCGGGGCAGGCGGATGGGCCGGAAGACGTCATGCGCATCGACAAGACCAGTTCGGCGTTCGACGCCGAACTCCCGCCGGCGTTGATCGCCAACGACCGCAACGGGATCGGCTCGCTCCTGCTGCTCGGCTATACGCCGGGATGGAACGCGACCGTGCCGGGCGACGGCAACTCGGCGCCGGTGGATGTGGACGTGTGGGAACGGTATGTCGAAGCCGTAGTTCGCACTTATTCCGCGCCACCTTATAACCTGCGCTATTTTCAGGTCTGGAATGAGGCCGCGGGCAGATTGTCGGGCGGACTGGCCCAGGCGACTTTCTGGCATGGCCCGGATGCCGACGGCAACGTAAAGAGTTCGAAGCCTTACGCGCGGGCCATGCAGGACTACGTCGAGCGCATCCATATCCCGGCGGCCCGCATCATCCGCAAGTATCACGCGTACGTGGTTTACGGCGGCTGGCCGGATCAGGGCGGTCTCGACAACTTCAGAACATGGCTCGAGTACAGGAGCCCGGTGTTGAAGGAGCGGATGCTGGATTGGGTCGATTACATCGATACGCATTATCTCCCTGTTGCCGATCTGGATTCCCTGTATCAGCAATACGTCAGGAACGGTCCCGCGCGCGGCATCTGGCAAACGGAGATCGGTGACGAGTACATGAAGGACCCGCACTATTTACCGCGCTATTTCTTCGACTTCGCCGTTTGGGCACTCGATAGAAACTGGGACGACCCGAACAAGTATCTGTCGATGATTTACCACTGGGATGGTTACGAGCCGTTCCGTCTGACGCATCGCGGACCGCCTAGACGGACGTACAACGTATCCGGGCGAAGCCTCGTAGTCCTGAATCAGACAGCGAACGGATCGCTGGCAAGCTTTACCAGGCCGTTGCAATTCGATCCGGGGGCCTCTGGAAGTGCATTGCTCTCCGGCCATGATGTCGTGATGCAGGTCAGTGCGGCACCGGGCTGGCAAAGCGTCGCGGTGGCAGGACTCAAACCGCTTGCCTCAGGCAATGCACGGGTGGAGTTCATCGACGCGCTGAGCGGCACGTCGAGTGCTCAGGACAATGTTGCGCTGGCGTGGGACGAGCAGGCCCTGAAAATCCGCTTCAAGGTGCCCGATCGAGTCAACGGGGCTGACAACAAACCGCCCAGGCATCTTGCCTATGTCGTTGTTCGTGGGGTCGCTTAACTGAACCGGATCAATACAGGCGATGTTCAACTCGTGCGAATCCGAATACTTGCAGCATGCATCGATCGTTTCACGGTCGTCGAATTTCGGCTGATCGAACCTTTGGGTAGCGTCGACACATCATGAACCATGTCACTGTCGTGATCTGCAACTACAACTACCAGAACTATCTCGCCACGGCGATCGAGTCGGCTCTCGGGCAGGACTATCCGGCGACGCGCGTGCTGGTGATCGACGATGGTTCGACCGACGGGTCGCGCGCGATCATCGAGACGTTCGGGACGCGGATCTCTTCGATACTTAAGGAAAACGGCGGCCAGGTGTCCGCTTACAACCATGCGATTCAGGTGCTCGAAACGGACTATGTGATTTTCCTCGACTCCGACGACGTGCTGTATCCGGGCGCGGTTTCTGAAGTGATGCGGATCTTTGCGACCGGCGATTGGGTCAAGGTGCAGTTTCGTCTGGACGTCATGGACGGCACGGGCGCCTCGACAGGCGCCTATGTGCCGCACGTCGATCCGCCCGCCGATTGCGGGAAGTTGCTGCTGGGCGGCTGGCTATATCCGTCGCCGCCCGCATCCGGCAATGCATACAGCGTGAACGCGCTCAGACGCATTTTTCCGGTTCCGGAGGCGGGCATCAATCGCTACGGTGCGGACTTCTACGCGATTTACGGTGTGGCGCTGGTGGGTCGTGTCGCCGCGGTGCGAAAGTCTTTGGGGGGATATCGCGTGCACAACGCGGGCGGCGAGACGGTGTCGTTCGCCAACTCGGAGCAGCTCAACAAAGCGCCGGAAGCCGTCAACCTGAGATGGGCAATATTGCGTGATGTCGCAAGGGTTCGACTCCAGGTGGAGCTTGCACCGACATTTTACGACTTCGCACTCGAAAAGACCCGGTTCTGCTCAAGCGTTTACCGGGCGACGCTGCCAACGCGGTGGCGTTGGATGTTGCGCGATTCGGGGCACTATTTGCACACCATCGTCGCGAATCCCTTCTGGAGTCTCAAGAAGAAACTCGGCACGCTTGTTCTGTCAAGCCTGTGTCTGGTCCCTTACTCGCCGCTTTCTGACTTCGTGGTGCGGTATATCGCCAACCCGCTTGCCCGCCGTCGCGCGGTGGGGCGTTGAAGTCCGCAAACGCCAGCACGGAGAACGGCATGGATAAACGAAAGAGCGTTCGGATTATCGGGTTTGTCTACGGCGGTTATCTGATGAGGTATGTGTACCTCATTATCGTGGTGCCGTTCTACGGAAGGATGCTCGGCGTAGCCGGCTACGGCCGGGTACTGGCGTCGATGTCGTTGATGAACGTGATATGGATGCTCGTCAATTACGGTTTTAGCCCGGTCGGCATGCGTGACGTGTCGAAAGCGCAATCGAATGAAGAATGCAACGACATCTTCTCGCTGCATGTGAGCGCGCGCATTGTGCATGGTGTGGTGGGAGGGACCATCGGCCTGATTGCGACGATGTGTTCACCGATCCTGTCCGAGCGTCCTCTGATCGGCGTATTGGCTACGCTGCTCGGAATCGTGTCGGGGATGAATCTCGGTTGGCTGTTTCAGGGGCGTCATCAGTTTCGAACGCCGATCATTATCGAAGTGCTCGGCTTTCTCCTGAGCCTTGTACTGGTCTTGAGCCTCGTAAGAGGACCCGATGATGCGGTATGGGTGCTGGCAAGCCTTCTGATTGCCGGTGTGGTGTCCACGATCGTCTCCTATGGTTTGACGATCTACCAGCTGGGTTGGCCGCGTATCAGGCTGGCAGGCATCGTTCCCCTCGTGCGCAACTCGACGATGCTGTTTCTTTACTCGTCCGGGTCGGTCGTATTCACGGCGTCGTCCACTTACCTGTTGACGCTGTTGTCCACGCCCGACCAGGTCGGCTATTTCGGCGCGGCTGAACGCTTCGCGACGATCGCTCTCGCGCTGATGGGGCCGGCCGCGCAGGTGTTCATTCCCACCATCACACGGCAGCTCGCACAGGGCGACATGCAAGGCGCGCACGAAACGACCCGGCGCGGCGCGACCTTGCTGATGGGATACGGACTGCTGATCTTCTGCGGCGCGCTAGCTTTGTCGCCCTTTGTGCTGCCTTTGATTCTTGGCGCCTCCTTTGAACCCAGCGCACACGTTCTGCAGATCTTTGCGTGGATGTTCCCATTCGCTGCCTTTAACGAGTTCGTGGCGGGCTATGTGTTCGTGCCGCGCAGGAAGGATCGTCTGCTTGCAGGCGTTGGCATTGCGTCGGGTTTGATCAATCTGGCTGCGGCGCTCATTCTTGCGCCCCGATACGGTGCCACGGGTATCGCGCTTGCCCGCGTGATCGGCGAGGCGATGCTATCGGTCATGTTGATGGTAGTGGTGATTCGCCTCGAGCTGGTTGGGCTCGTACCGGGAGGCGAGCGGGCGTTGGGCATGGTTCGGGTTGCATGCGGTTTTCGACCGCAGACGCGTGCAGCGAAGGACGAGTAAAGCCGGTGGTGGAAAAAGCACAGAGGTCAGTCGCATTCTCACGGGAGGTTGAAGTGAAAGTCGCTATTGTTCACGATTGGTTGGTGGTTTCGGGCGGCGCGGAAAAGGTGCTGAAGAACATCATCGAATGCTTCCCGAAAGCGGATATCTTTTCGGTTGTCGATTTTCTGGAGGACCGCGACTGCGTGAAGGGGAAATCCGTCACAACCTCCTTTATCCAGAGGATGCCTTTGGCGCGCAAACGCTACCGTGCATACCTGCCGTTGATGCCGATCGCGATCGAACAGATCGACCTGTCTGGCTACGATCTCGTCATTTCCAGCTCGCACGCGGTGGCGAAAGGGGTGCTGACCGGACCGAACCAGGTCCACGTCAGTTACGTACATTCGCCGATTCGTTACGCGTGGGATCTGCAACACCAGTACCTCAACGAGTCTCATCTGAACACCGGCATCAAATCCATCATGGCGCGCGTGCTGCTTCACTACATCCGTGGATGGGATTCGCGCTCGGCCAATGGCGTGGATCATCTGTTGGCGAATTCGCATTTCATCGCCCGGCGGATCAAGAAAACTTACCAGCGTGAAGCCACCGTCATTTACCCGCCGGTCGATCTGGCGAACATGACGATATGCACGCAGAAGGACGATTTCTACGTGACGGCCTCGCGCATGGTGCCGTATAAGCGCATCGATCTGATCGTGCGGGCCTTTTCACAGACACCTGAGCGCCGTCTTGTCGTCATTGGCGACGGCCCCGAGATGAAGAAGATCAGGGCGGCGGCCGGCGAGAACGTCACGATCCTGGGTCATCAACCGTTCGATACGCTGGTCGATCATTTAAGGCGCGCGCGTGCGTTCGTGTTTGCTGCAGAAGAAGACTTCGGTATTTCGGTTGTGGAGGCGCAGGCATGCGGAACGCCGGTGATCGCATTCGGCAGAGGCGGTGCGCTCGAATCCGTTATCGGCCTGCCACTTGAGCGGCCCACGGGCGTGTTCTTCGGGGAACAGACGCCAGAGTCATTGCTGGCCGCGGTAGGCCGGTTTGAGCGCAACGCCGGCCTGTTCGATCCGCGGGCGTGCCGTAGAAACGCAGAGCGCTTTTCGTCGGAGAACTTCAAGACGGCGCTAACCAGCTTTATCGACTCACGACTCCCATACGGAGGACTCGAACACTTCCTGCCGTATCCGGTGGCGAGCCAGCAACTGCCTGTCAATCAGCGCCAGCATGCTGATGTGGTGTCGTGAGTACGAATGTGTGCGCCGGCGAATCTGATCTAGGACGGAGTTCGCCGACGCCCGCCAGCAATCAGAGCAGCGCGTGCTCTTTTGACTTCTGCTGAAGATGATCGATCGCGGCATTGTTGACTGATCGCGCGGCCAGCAACAGGGAAATGACTAGCGCAAGGATCAGCACATTCGATGGCGAGACCAGACGATGTTCGGTCGCTGCCATGACAAGTAGGCAAACGGATGAAATTTCAACGAACCTGAAGGCGGCGAAGTTCTGTCCGCCACCAAATAGTGCAGCGGCGGCCGCGCCGTGTTTGCACCACTCAATCAGTCTCCAGTAGAAGCCCAGCATCAGGGCAAGTCCCACTACGCCGAGCTCCGCAAGAATGTTCAGGTAGGAGTTGTGAGCGTGCGAGTCGCTATGCTCGATGATCTTGTCTGACGCGATACCCACCAGGTGAAAATAATTCGTCACGTTGCCGATATGGTCGTCGAACGAGCCAAAACCCAACCCTACGAGCGGACTCTGCTCGAAGTACGTCAGCGCCCGCGGCCATAGCCATTCATAGCGGATATCCAGATTGGCGACCTTGGCATCCTGATTCTCGATTGTGAAGGTGTACCCCATATAGTCGACCCGCGGGTCCGTATGGTAGATCGCCATCCCAATGGAGCCCGCGATAAGGCCGGCGATCAGCGTTGCCAGCATCCAGCGCTTGCGGCCGAAATAGAGGTAGGGAAGAACGACAAGAACACCCAGCAACGAACCTCGGCTATAGGTGGAGAACAGCATCAGTGCATTGGCGGCTAGCAGGGCCAGCAGCAGCTTGCTGCGCCTGTGCAGATAGCATGCGATGCCGAGGCACAACAGCATGGCGAAGAAGCCTCCTGCCGCATTTCGCGCAATGAAGTAGCTGCCAAAGCTGTTGTCGGGATTTGCAAGGATGCTGAGTAAGCCGTTGTGAACGATGTAGTAAGCGTAGGGCGGCAGATTGATCACCACGGCGAACACGAAGAATGTGCGAAGAACTTTATTCAGATCCCAGCGGTGCGTGTACAGGCAACCGGCAAAAATGGGTGCATACGAAATGAAGAAATTACCGTCGCGCCGATAGAAATCAAATTCCAGAAATGAACGCGGATCGTAGAGCAGTGTAGAGACGATGACCAGAAGCGTGAAAGCGGTAAGCGGCGTCATGAACGCGGGGTAGCTGCGTCCAAAAAAACGCCATGGACAAAAAGCGAGCGGCACCAACCCGACCGCACTCACGGGGACCAGATTGGTGACTGTCAGGAATAGTGCGAGTAACGATATGTAAGCCATTGCGGCTCCAGATAAATGGATGGCGTATAGCGGATGGCGTACCAGAACATCAACTCGTTCGCGTCAAAGGTATCACGGCGATAAGTTGATTTCCAACCTGCTTGTCTCATCAGACACGCAAATCAGCTACTCGTTAGCGTGCTGGCAAAAACAGGTCCAACGACCTGGGCCAAAACCTCAACGGTTCGCGCCAGAAATGCTGTGGTGCAGCGTAGTCTGACTATGATGAAGCTCATCAAGTACTGCTCTGTGGCGCTAGCTTGCCGGTAGGAGTCGGGGCGTGTCGTGATGCTTGAAACGACATGCAGTTGCGATCGAACCGCAAGTCTATCCACGCTTTCCGGTCGGGCCAGATTGACGTTCAGCGCGGCATCTTTACCGCCGCTAACTGAACCATTGGTTTTGTCCGTCTGACACAGTCGTCCTGTCATTGATCACACAAGAAACCAACGGCGCGATTGACGGTGCAACGCGTTGTGCGCGGACGTGAGGATTTCGTCCGCCGGCTGGTTTCAATGTAAAGGAGCTTTAAATGAGCAAGGTTACGGTAGTTGCCGGCGAGTTGGACAGCGAAGCGATCGATCAGGTTGTGGTGGACTATCCACCGCTCGTGCAAGTGATTCTCGCGGGTGGATCGGGTACTCGTCTGTGGCCGGTGTCGCGCGAGCAGTTTCCGAAGCAGTTGATCGACGTGATCGGTAACCAGACTTTGCTACAGGCCACGATGGGGCGAATGGCGGGTTTCAGTACGAGCTGGGAGATCGCTGCGGATCCGCTCGTCGTGTGCGGGGCGGAGCACTACTTCGCGACTTACGAACAGGCCCGGGAAATTGGCGTGAACGCGCGCATTATCGTCGAGCCGGCTCGCCGGGATACGGCGCCGGCCCTTACGCTTGCCGCACTGGCGGCGTGTGCCGATGGGCAGGATGCCATCCTGGTCGCCATGCCCGCGGACCATGCCATTGCCAATCTGGATGCGCTCCATCAGTCGATCGACATCGCAGCACGTCATGCGCTGAAGGGCGAGATCGCTACACTGGGCATCCCGCCTGATCGGGCCGATACGGGATTCGGTTATATCCGCCTTGGCGAGGTATTGCCGGATGGCGCGCATCGCATCGAACGTTTTGTTGAGAAGCCGGCCGCGGAACTTGCCGCGCAGTACATTGAATCTGGCAATTACTGGTGGAATAGCGGCATGTTCGTGGTTCGTTCGTCTGTCTGGCTGGCTGTCATCGAGCGGTTCCAGCCGGAGATCCACGCGGCGTGTGTCGAAGCGTACCAGGGCGCCAAGAAAACGGACGAATGCATCATTCCCGATGCTACCGGGTTCCTGCGTTCGCCATCCGATTCGATCGATTACGCGGTGATGGAGCACGTCGCCAAACCCGATTCGCCCTTCAGCGCGATCGTGGTGCCGCTCGACGCGGGCTGGTCGGATCTCGGCTCGTGGGATGCGGTCTGGCAGGCGATGGAAAAGGACGAGTGCGGCAACGCGTCCAACGGGCGCGTGCTGTTCGAAGGCGCAACCGCTACTTATGCGCGTTCGCAGGGAGGGCGACTCGTTGCGTGTGTCGGCACGAACAACATGATCGTGGTCGATACCGACGATGCGGTGCTGGTCGCGGACCGGTCGCATGTGCAGGACATCAAGGGGCTGGTGTCGCGCATCAAGCGCGAGAAGTCTCCGGAAGCCGACGCGCACAGAAAGGTGCGCCGGCCGTGGGGTTTCTACGATTCGATCGATCATGGCGACCGTTTCCAGGTGAAGCGCATTGTCGTCATGCCCGGTGCGCGCCTGTCGTTGCAGATGCATCACCACCGCGCGGAGCACTGGGTGGTCGTGAGCGGCACCGCGCTTGTCACGCGCGGCGAGGAGCAGTTCCTTCTCGGCGAAAACGAGTCGACCTACATTCCACTCGGCATACGCCATCGTCTGGAAAATCCCGGCTGCGTTCCGCTTCAGATCATCGAGGTTCAGTCTGGAACATATCTCGGCGAAGACGATATCGTCAGATTCGACGACAAGTACGGGCGGTGCGGTTGAATCAGCTCTGGTAACGGGGTACGTGTACTAAGGGGCTGTGATGCGATTGATTACCGGTTTACTGGCAAGACTATTCGACGTGGCGATGATTCTGACCGGCGCACTGGTTGCCTCCAGGATCCGCTTCGACGATGCGTCTCAACGAGGTTTCTATTTTGCGTTCGTGGCTTTTGCCGCCGCTTTTTCACTGGCTGTGTTTCCGGCGCTCGGTGTGTATGAATCGTGGCGGGGACGCTCCAAAAGAGCGCTGGTGGGGCAAGTCGCGCTTGGCTGGCTGGTCGTGCAGGCCTGCGCAATGGCACTGATGTTCTCGTTGCATCGAATCGACTTTGTCTCGCGTCTCTGGTTTGCCTACTGGACCGGCATATCCGGCGGCCTGATGATTGCCGGCCGCATGATGACGCACATGCTGCTTGGCCGGGCGCGCAATGCGGGTCTGAACTTGCAGCAGGTGGCCGTGGCGGCGTGCGGCGATCATTGCGACGAGATCATCCGCAAGATGGAGATGAATCCGGCTGCGGGGTTTCGGCCTAACGCGCTGTACAACGTGCGCGCTGACACCACCGCGGCGGCCACGACGGCGGTGCGGGTCTTTAAAGAGCATGCAAGCTTTGCCCGATACGTTCGGGAACGGCAGATCGGCGAAGTCTGGCTGGCGTTGCCATTGACCGAGGAACGCACGATCCTCAAGCTGGTCAATGAGTTTCGCAACGATCTGATCAATATACGGTTCATGCCCGACGTGCGCACGTTGGCGTTGTTTGAAGGCAGTGTCACGGACCTGCTGGGCGTGCCGACCATCAATCTCGCCGCGTCGCCGTTGCCGCCCAATGCATTGGTGCAGAAGGAGTTGTTCGACCGTCTCTTCGCGCTGGGCGCGTTGATCGCGGTATCGCCTATTCTGCTTGCCTGTGCGATTGCGGTTAAGTTGAGTTCGCCCGGACCGGTATTTTTCAAGCAATGTCGTAAAGGGGCTGATGGCCGCGTCTTCACCATCTTCAAGTTTCGCACCATGCGTCTGCATGAACAGAAGCGTGGTGTGCTCGAACAGGCGACTCGTGGCGACCCACGCATTACCAAAGTGGGTGGATTCCTTAGGCGTACGAGCCTCGATGAATTGCCGCAGTTCTTCAATGTGCTGCGCGGCGATATGTCGGTGGTGGGGCCTCGTCCTCACGCGCTCGAGCACGACGACCTCTACCAGAACATTGTGTCCGGCTACATTCATCGTTACCGCATCAAACCGGGCATTACCGGATGGGCGCAGATTAACGGCTTTCGCGGCGAAACCGATCGCATCGAAAAAATGGAGGGCCGTGTCGCGCACGATTTGTATTACCTCAGGAACTGGTCATTCAGACTTGATGTAAAGATCATTTTCGCGACTGTATTCAAGGGGCTTCATCATCCTAACGCTTACTGAGCTTAGATCGAGGTCCCAGTAATACGGTACAGGGAGTAGGGATGGTCTCATTCGACGTGGAACGCGTGGTCAGGCGATCGTTAAAGAGGGCGGGGCAATTCAGATTCCACCGGAATCATGGCGCCCAGGCAGGGCGCGTGCTGGAGTTTCTGGAGAGGACGTACGGAAAGGCCGATCCGGCGCATCTGAAGCTCGCCGACACCTACGCGCGCGATGTATTTGGGAGTGGCGTCTACGCACCGTGGCTGCGCGTCTACACGGCGTTCAACGGAACGTTCAAGGAAGGGTGGATTCCGGATAACTATTACGGCAGCGTGGTCGTGCCCAGCATGAAAGGCTCGTACGGCAAGCTGTCCGCGTTGAAGCCGTTATCGCGGTTGATCTTCGACAGCTACGCGTTTCCGGATATCGCTTACTTCGCTAATGGCCTGTTCTTCACGGACAGAAGTGTTGTGATTCCGGAGCATGCTCTCGAGAGCATGGTATTCGAGCAGTGCGACAGGATCGTATTCAAGCTGGACGGGTCCGGCCAGGGTAAGGGCGTGTACCTCTTCGACAGAAAGAACTTCAACCGCGAAGTGATCAAATCGCTTGGCAATGGTGTGATTCAGAAGTTCATCACTCAGCATCGCGTGTTCAATGCTTTTGCGTCAAAGCCGGTTGCCACGCTGCGCTTCACGACAGTTGTAGACGATGCCGGAGGCATCTCTATTCGAGCCTGCTTTTTCCGGCTCGGAAGAGCGGACGACACACACGTTCAGGGCGATCACGATATCTGCGTGCCGGTCGATCTGGTTAGTGGTGAGCTGGGTCGCGTGGGTTACATGAACGATTGGGGTGCGATTGCAGAACATCCCGATTCCGGCGTTCGTTTCTCCGGTGTGACGATCCCGGCATTTGCGCATTGCGTGGCGATGGTCCTCGATCTGCATCGGAAAATTCCCTTTGCTCGATGCATAGGGTGGGATGTGACCGTCGATGCGGACGAGAACGTTCAGGTGATGGAATGGAACGGTGAACACAACGATGTGAAGTTCAGTGAAGCTACCCAAGGCCCGTGCTTTGCAGATTTGAAGTGGGAGCGGCTAGGAGCGGTGGCTTGAATACGGAGACAGGAAGTGAGCGAACGGTTGTGGTGCGTTCATATCGAAGGACTTAACGACTTCATTGTCGCCGACTCCCAGCGAACGGCCGAGCAGGAGGCGTTGGCGATTAATGCGTACATAGACAGCGCCGAAACGGGTCCGCGCGCGGCGGTGTTGAGAGCGGTGGTGGTCGAATGGCCATTCGACGCCGCCGATCACGCGCGCGCGTTGCAGGAGGACTGGGAAGATCTCCAGCGCATGCCGCACAGACGGGCGTCTGCGAGCAAATCCGACAGCCTGTTCGTGAGTATGGCGCGACGTGTAAAAAAGCTGGTCTCGGTGGCGCGTGGGAAATAGAACCGACACTGCGTCGCGCGCAATCTGGCAAGGGCACGGAAATGCGCGTACCTGTCCTCACCGATGCGTTCGCCGATCACAGCAATGAACACCATCCGGAAGATACCCTGCGTATTGCCGCCGGCGAGCGGTCCGCAAACGAGAACTGCTGGAAGAAGAACAGAAATCGCGCTTACAGCTATCGAGACTCACGTTGACTCATGAATCGATACGGGGGACGCTAAATGCGCCTTCGAGCGACTTGAGTTCGGCGCGGTGCATCGCGGCAAGACGGGCAAGCACAAGTTCGCCTGCTTTCAACAAATGAACCTCGACCTGGCGCCGATCCGTCTCACTGATTTTTCTGCGGACCAGATCGAGCCCCTCACAGCGGGACACAAGTGCGACCACGCCGTGGTGCTGTGCCTGGAGTCGTTCCGCAAGCTCGCCGATGGTCGCCCAGTCGCGTTCCGGATACCCCTTGATATGCAGGAGCAGCAGGTACTGCAACGGGGTGATGCCTTCGCCCTGAGCGGCCTGCTCGGAAAAACGCTCGAAGCGCCGCATCTGGTAGCGAAACTCCGACAGCTGCTCGAAGTCCGCCTTGGTCAAGTTGCGAGTGAGTGTTTTCATCGGCCTTTGCGAGGAAATGGGTAAAGCGCAGATTATGTCGTCACGTGACATTTATGCCGGCGTTTCGGCGCAGCTGTCCGTGTGTGATCGTGCTACGCCGCCGCGTGTCGTCGCTGGACGTAAGCCTGCCGGTACAAACCCGCAATAAGGTCGGCCTGCGTGATCATTCCGGCAAGCCGCCGATTCGCATCCAGAACCGGGATATGGTGGTGCCCGTAGTTCGCGAACACGGGCACGAGTTCGACGATCGGCGTCGTCGCGTCGACCGTATGAACGTCGACGTTCATCAGGGCGCCGACCAGCGGCGGCGGGGTGATGCTGCGCCGGAACCAGCGTTGCAGCGGAGACGACAGACCGGCCGCCTTGCTGAATGCGCGTTTGTCCACAAGGTCGGCGCGGGTCACGATGCCGATCACGTGCTGCTTCTCGTCGGTAACCGGGAGTGCCTTGATGTTGCGTTGTTTCAGCAGGCTCCATGCCGCCGACGCCCTCGTGTTTGCCGACACCGCGACCAGCGAACGCGACATGATGTCGGCGCAACTCAGCTCATTGAACGTGCGGGCATAGGCCTGCAACTGAACGTCGCGCAACAGGGTTTCCAGATCGTCGGTGCCGATGTCGAGCAGTTCTCCACGCTTGCTCAGCACGGACTCCAGGTCCGCACGTGTGAAACCTTCGCTCGCCGCTGCCGTCGAGGCCGCCGCGCCTTTGACCGAACGCTGGGCGACGTGCGGGTATCGATGCCCGGTGGCTGCGTGGTAGGCGATGGCCGCGCCCAGCAGGGCGACCGACTGGATTGCGATCGGCTCGAGCACGAAGCGATAGCCCAGAGCATGGACGACCGGGCCGCCCAGAACCGCGGTGAGGGCAACCGCGCCCGACGGCGGGTGCACGCAGCGCAACGCGAACATCGCGCAGATCGCCAGCGCGACGGCCAGCGCGCCGGCGCCCACTGGATCGGCGATCCAGCTTGCACAGGCGACCCCTACCGTCGCTGAAACGAGATTGCCGCCGATGATGGACCATGGTTGCGCCAGCGGACTGGCCGGCACTGCGAATAGCAGTACGGCCGACGCTCCCATGGGCGCTACCAGGAGCGGAATGTTGGCTGCCGACCCGAGAAGGACGTGCATGCTGCCGCCGGTGAACGCGATGCCAAGCAATGCGCCGAGACACGATCTGAAGCGCTCCGGCCACCGGACGGCAACAGGGTGAGGGGCAAAGCTGGAAAACCAGCGAACAAGAGCGTAACGGGACAAGGGGCGACGAGTAGGGACGTGGGTGGGTATCACGTAGGACGGCAGCACGCCTTAAAGCCAAATTCCTACGAGACGAACGAATAGGCCGACATAATTATATCTCATTATGATATAAAATCGCGTACCGGATCGGCAGCGTCCGACAGAATCGCACTGACAAGGGAGTTCAGACCGATCCAGCGTCTGACGCCGAAGTGGCCGGATGCCACGCGCCCGCTACGCCCGATGTCGTGCTGCTCAGACAGGCCGCGCAATATCTGCCGGGTCTGATGGGCAAGCCGTCGGGCCCGCGTGGGATTAACTGCCGTGATGAGCTGCCGCGATACGCGCTTACGCGCGCACGGACGTTTCCAGTTCCGCGAGACGCTTACGCAGGAGGCGGTCCTCCTGGAAGCGGCTGGTTTCGTCGCGGATCACCGCAACAATGCCGGTGAGTTCGTTTTGCGGCGAATGCAGCAATGCAACCGTAAAGGCAATCGAGAGCGACCGGCCGTCTTTATGGATGGCAGGCACGCGCAGCACGTCGTTGCCGTAACGGGTTTCGCCCGTTGCCATGGTCTTGTGATAACCGTCCCAATGGCGGCCGCGTAGACGTTCCGGAATGATCAGATCCAGCGAATGTCCGAGCGCCTCGCTTTGCGTAAAGCCGAACATGCGTTCTGCCGCGGGGTTCCAGAATGTGATGCTGCCGCCGGCATCTGAAATGATGACCGCGTCGCCGATCACTTTGACGAGTTGCTCGAAGTCGATGCCTGTTTGCATGATCCTCCCCCGAATGTAAAACGCAGATCGCTGGATGGGATACGGCGCCCGCGAAGGACGCCGTATCCGCACGCCCGAGCATACACACGGGCACGCGGGGTGGCACGCTCAAACCGCTTTGATTTCGCGCAGATTGAAAATATCCTGCTGGCTGTAGCCGAGACTTGCCAGCACCTCGTCCGTATGTTCACCGAGCAGCGGCGACGCGGTGACCTCCGGCTTCATGTCCGAGAACTTGATCGGACTGCCAACCGTCAGATAGGCGCCGCGTTTCTTGTGCGGCACTTCGACGATGGTACCGCTTGCGCGCAATGACGGATCGTTGGCCAGTTCCTTCATCGTCAGTACCGGTGCACACGGAATATCGAACTTGCGCAGGATGTCGACCGCTTCGAATTTGGTCTTGTCGGCGAGCCATGCCTCGATGGTGCCGAAGATCTCGAAGATATGCGGCTGACGTGCTTCAGCGGTCTTGTAGGCCGGGTCGTCGATCCACTCAGGTTTGCCGAGCGCCTTGCAGATCGGCTCCCACGCATGGCCCTGGATCGTGAAGTAGATGTACGCATTCGGATCCGTTTCCCAGCCCTTGCACTTGAGCACCCAGCCTGGCTGACCGCCGCCGCCCGCGTTGCCGCCGCGCGGCACCACGTCGCTGAATTCGCCGTGCGGATACTGCGGATACTCTTCGAGATAGCCCACGCGCTCCAGCCGCTGCTGGTCACGCAGTTTCACGCGGCACAGGTTCAACACGCTGTCCTGCATCGATACGGCGACCTTCTGGCCCTTGCCGGTTTTGTCGCGTCCAATCAGTGCAGTAAGAATGCCGATCGCCAGATGCATGCCGGTATTGCTGTCGCCGAGCGCCGCCGCGCTGATGGTCGGCGGACCGTCCCAGAAGCCGGTAGTGGACGCCGCGCCGCCTGCGCATTGCGCGACGTTTTCGTAGACCTTCAGGTCGTCATAGTGGTGGCCGTCGCTGAAACCCTTGACGGAAGCGACGATCATCTTCGGGTTGAGTTCGTTCAGGCGTTCCCATGAAAAACCCATCCGGTCCAACGCGCCAGGTCCGAAATTCTCGACCAGCACATCGGATTCGCGAACCAGCTTTTCGAGGATTTCCTTGCCTTCGGGCTTCTTCGTGTCCAACGTCAGCGACTTCTTGTTGCTGTTGAGCATGGTGAAGTAGAGCGCGTCGGCGTCGGGAATGTCGCGTAGCTGATTGCGCGTCACGTCGCCGGAACCCGGCCGTTCGACCTTGATCACGTCGGCGCCGAACCAGGCGAGCAACTGGGTGCACGCAGGACCGGCCTGAACGTGGGTGAAGTCGATGATCTTGATGCCTTCGAGAGGTTTGGTCACTTTGCTATCTCCGTGTTTATGCTGGATTACTTTTTCATCGCCGCGCTTTGCGGATTCAGATTGGTCAGGCGGCCACTTTCGGTGCCGGCCGCTTCGTCGATCACGGCGTTGATCAGGCTGGGTTTGCCGGACGCGATCGCTTCGAGCAATGCGTTGGTCAGTTCTTCCGGGGTGGTGGCGTGGTAGCCGATACCGCCGAATGCCTCGATCATCCTGTCGTAGCGCGCGCCCTTCACGAACACGGTCGGCGCGACGTCCTTGCCGCCGGTGGGGTTCACGTCGGTGCCGCGATACACGCCGTTGTTGTTGAACACGATGGTGCACACCGGCAAGTCGTAGCGGCAGATGGTTTCGAGTTCCATGCCGCTGAAACCGAAGGCACTGTCACCTTCGATCGCGACAACCGGTTTGCCGCTCGTCACCGCCGCGCCGATCGCGAAACCCATGCCGATGCCCATGATTCCCCACGTGCCGGAATCGAAGCGCTTGCGCGGCTCGTACATATCGATGATGCTGCGCGCGTAGTCGAGCGTGTTGGCGCCTTCGTTGACGACGTTGATGTCCGGGCGTGTCTTCAACACATCGCGGATCGCGCGCAACGCGCTGTGGAAGTTCATCGGCGACGGATTCTGGTCGAGCGTGGCCGCCATCTTCGCGAGATTCTTGCTCTTGCGCTCGGCGATCGCGCCGGTCCACTCCGCGCCCGGTTTCGCGAAGCTCGCATCGAGGCCGGCGCGCAGGGCCGCCACGCACGAACCGATATCGCCGATCACCGGCGCCGCAATCGCCACATTGCTGTCGATCTCGGTCGGCGAGATATCGACCTGAACGAATCGCTTCGGCGCCGCGCCCCAGGTTTTGCCCTTGCCGTGCGAGAGCAGCCAGTTCAGACGCGCGCCGATCAGCACGACGACGTCGGCTTCCTGCAGGACAAACGAGCGCGCCGCCGACGCCGACTGCTCGTGTGTATCGGGCAACAACCCCTTGGCCATCGACATCGGCAGATACGGAATGCCGCTTTGCTCGACGAACGCGCGGATCTCCGCGTCGGCCTGCGCGTAGGCGGCGCCCTTGCCGAGCAGGATCAGCGGACGCTTCGCGCTCTTCAGTACGTCGATCGCGCGCTTCACCGATTCCGGCGCCGGCAACTGACGCGGCGCGGCATCGACGACCTTGACGAGCGACTGCTGCGCCTTCACGGCGTCCATCGTTTGCGCGAGCAGCTTGGCCGGCAAGTCCAGATACACGCCGCCCGGTCGGCCCGACACCGCGGCACGGATCGCGCGCGCCACGCCGATGCCGATGTCCTCCGCATGCAGCACGCGATACGCGGCCTTCGCATACGGCCTGGCCGCATTTAGCTGATCCATTTCCTCGTAATCGCCCTGCTGCAAATCGACGATCTCGCGCTCGCTCGAGCCGCTGATCAGGATCATCGGGAAGCAGTTGGTGGTCGCGTTGGCGAGCGCGGTCAGGCCGTTGAGAAAACCCGGCGCCGACACGGTCAGGCAGATCCCTGGCTTCTGCGTCATGAACCCGCTGATGGCCGCTGCGTTGCCCGCGTGCTGTTCGTGACGAAAGCCGATGAAACGCATCCCTTCCGCTTGAGCCAGCCGCGCGAGATCGGTGATCGGAATACCGACAAGACCGAAGATGGTGTTGATCTCGTTCAGTTTCAGCGCGTCGATGACGAGATGGAATCCATCGGTCGTCTCGGCTGCCTGCTGATTCTGGGTCGCTTCTGTTGCGGGCCTATCGGCTTCTGCCATGATATGTCTCCTTGGTCACGGGGCTGTGTGGGATTCGTCGTGAGTGGCGCGCTCACGGGGTTGTTTATTCAGGCGAACCGCCAGGCGACGGCTGAAGCCGCGCTTCGGCGATGACCGCGCCGGCCGGCGTGCCCGAGTTCTCGATCCAGCGCTTTCTCATCGGCGCGAGGATGAACTTTGCGGACACGGCCGCAGCGATCGAGATCACCGCCGCGCAGATGAATACGGTGCTCCACCCGCCGTTCGCCGACAGCACCGAGGCGAGCGGCACCAGCATCGACGCGGTGCCCTTCGCGGTGTAGAGCGTTCCCGCGTTGGCGGCGGCGTACTTGCTGCCGAAGGTGTCCGCGCAGGTTGCCGGGAAGATCGAGAAAATTTCGCCCCAGCACAGGAATACGGCGGCGGCGAAGAACATGAATGCGTAGGGGTTATGGCCGAACTGCATGAGCCCGAGCAACGCGACGCCTTCGCCGAGAAAGATCATGAACATCGTGTTCTCACGGCCGATACGGTCCGACAGAAAACCGCACAACGGACGCGTGAAGCCGTTGCACAGATTGTCGATCGACAGCGTCATGGTGAGCAGCGGCAGCGTGACGCCAAGCAGACTCACCGGCAGCTTCGCAAAGCCGTATTCCTTCGCGATCGGCCCAAGCTGCGCGGTCGCAATGATGCCGCCGGCCGCGACGAACACGAACATCAGGTACAGCACCCAGAAGAGCGGCGAACGGATCATCTCGCCGGGCGTGTAGTCGACCTTGCTTGCCACCACGCGCTTCGCCGCGACAACGGTTGCCGGCGGTTTGGGGCGTATCAGCATGGTGGCGAGCAGAAAAATGCAGACGCCCTGGAAGATGCCGAAGAACATGAAGGTGTGCTGGTAGCCCGAGCGCTGGATCATGTTGGCGATTGGAATCACCGTCACGGCCGCGCCGGCGCCGAAACCTGCCGCGGTCAGACCGGCGGCGAGACCGCGTTTGTCCGGAAACCATTTGAGCGCCGTGCCCACACAGGTGCCGTACACGCAGCCCGCGCCGATACCGGCGATCACTGCTGCGACGTACAGCTCAACGAGACTGCTCGCGTGCGCGTCGATGATCCAGCCGAGCGCCGCGCATAGCGAGCCGCCTATCACAACCGGACGTGGTCCGAACTTGTCGACGAGCCAGCCTTCGACCGGCACGAGCCACGTTTCGGTGACGATGAAAACGGTGAAAGCTGTCTGGATGGCCGCCTGGCCCCAGTGGTGGGCGTTGTCCATCGGTACAACGAACAATGTCCACGCGTATTGCAGATTCGCGACCAGTCCCATGCACACGATGCCGATCGCCAGTTGCACCCAGCGGTGATGTCTGAACGCCGTACTGCCGCTCTGGGATACGTTGGAATGTCCCATGTCATTCGTCTCCTATAGCTCCGTCACGCTCGATTGGCGCGTTGGACTGACGTGATCGAATCGCTTCCGCGCCGATTTGTCTGCGGGCAAGAAAGCGCCAGTGGTCGGCCAGGGGAACTGCCCTAACGAAAAGCTTTAGCCGTCGATCGCACGACAACGGGGTAACAGCTGTTTGGCGTGGAGGGGCGTCTGAGGGGATGCTGCGCGAGAACAGCGATAAGTAAAAATTAAAACATTTTATGGTTTGCATTCGGCATAGCTAATAGATGGGCTCGCCACTGCCGCCCGAGCGGCGCCGGGCGCGCGATACGGCCATCCAGCATGCCGGGGTGGGATTCGCCGTCATAGGGAAATCCATGTATACATAAAGCACTATCGTTTTTCGAAAAAACTTTAACTATTGTTTATTGATTGATCATCCTATTGTTGGTCATGTCAATTTCCTGAGGGAGACGATCATGACCCCGACCCAGTTCGACATGTGCGAAAGCACGCAAGATGGGGAAGTCGAAGCGCAACTGTGTGCGTACAACAGCGCATTCGACGAACTCGGCCTGCGGTTCCGTTGGGATGCGAACATGCTCGCGTCGCTGGCGCTGATCGAAGGCGAGGAAGCGCGGATCGTTGCGTACATCGAAGCGCACCACCCGCATTTGCTGACGGCGTACAGCCCGGGGTTTTTAAGCCGGGTCATTCTCGAGAAGAAAAACGCCCGCTATCCCGTCAGCCTGCCAAAGCGTGCCGGAGGCGCGGTGGATCCAGTCCAGACGGTACGTCAGCGGCGTATTGACAGCCGGCACGAGCGCGCAACGTACGAGATCGATCTGCCCGCGTTGGCTGGTGTCTAGACGCGGCGCCCAGGGCCACGGTTGCAGCGACCAGCGCGGCGGCGGAGGTTTTGAGTCGGGGGCGCATGTCGACGTCGCTATCAGTGATGAGCATGGCTACGTCGGGACGCCGGTTCGTTTCCGGCTTGTGTCGCCGGGGCGGTTCGGCTGCAATGTTTTGTGTCACGGGAGCACCCAGATACATTGGGATACAAAAGCTCGCGCGGGCTGGGCTATAAAGCAGCCATACCCGCTACGGAGTGCTCCATGAACACTGAATTGCTGAAAGGGTCCTGTCATTGCGGGACCGTGAAATTTGAAGTGCGTACCGATGTGGTTCCGGCTGGGCGTTGCAATTGCAGCCTGTGCCGGCGCAGGGGCGCGCTGATGACACCACCGTTCGCCGCCGGCGAACTGAAGATCCTGCAGGGTGAGGAAGCGCTGACGCTCTATCAGTTCAATACGCGCACTGCCAGGCACTACTTCTGCAAACACTGCGGCATTTATCCGTTTCACCAGACACGTAGGGATCCGCAACTGTGGCGGGTCAACATCGGTTGCCTCGAGGGCATCGATCCGTATACGCTGGAGGCCAGCGTGGCCAATGGCGCCAGCCTGTCCGTCGTGGAGGACGCATGAGACGGCTGATGGCGATGCTTGCCTTCGTGGCGGGCGGATTGGCGGCGGAACTCGCACACCCCGTGGATTGTTCACTGATCGGCGTGAACCGGGTGCGCGTCAATCGTCGAAAGGATTGATCCATTGATGGAAAACATCGACCATGTCCTGATCGTCGACGACGATCGCGGCATCCGCGAATTACTTGCGACCTATCTGGAGAAAAACGGTATGCGCGTTTCGCTGGCCGCCAACGGCCGGCAGATGCGCGCGGTGCTCGAACAGGGGGCGCCGGATCTGATCGTGCTGGACCTGATGCTGCCGGGAGAAGACGGTCTCGTGTTGTGCCGGGAACTGCGCGCCGGCAAGTTTCGCACGGTGCCGGTACTGATGCTGACCGCCCGAAGCGAAGAAGCGGATCGTATTGTCGGACTGGAAATGGGCGCCGACGATTACCTGTCCAAGCCGTTTGCGGTGCGTGAACTGCTGGCACGCATCCGCTCCGTGCTGCGCCGCGCGCGGATGCTGCCGCCCGGCATGCAAGTGACGGAAACCGCGCCGATGATCGGCTTCGGCGACTGGCGGCTCGATACCACCGCGCGTCATCTGCTCGACGCCGAGGGCACGATGGTCGCCCTGAGCGGCGCGGAATATCGCCTGCTGCGGGTATTTCTCGATCATCCCCAGCGGGTGCTGACGCGCGATCAATTGCTCAATCTGACCCAGGGCCGCCAGGCCGATCCATTCGACCGTTCGATCGATCTGCTGGTCAGCCGTTTGCGGCAACGCCTGCAGGACACCGCGCGCGAACCCCGTTACATCAAGACGCTGCGCAGCGAGGGTTATGTCTTTTCAGCAGCCGTGACCATGAGTGAAGGCAGTCCATGAAGCCGAGCACCCTGCTGCATTGGCCGCGCACCTTGTTCATGCGGCTTGCGCTGATTCTGTTTGTCAGTCTTGCGCTGGTACAAACGCTTTCGGTCTGGCTCACGATGACGGAACGCGACCAGACCATGGCGAACGTGATGATTGGCTACATCGAGCGCGAGGTCACCAGTTCAGTCGCGCTGCTCGATCATCTGCCTGCTAACGAACGCGCCGAATGGCTGCCGAGGCTGGCGCGGCGCACCTATACCTTCAATCTCGGGCCGGGGGTTGCCGGCGCGCCTCCGGATGCAGCGCTTTCGGCGCGGGTCGCTCAATCTATTGCGGACGGTATCGGCAAGCGCTATCCGCTTACGGCCAATGCTGTCCCGGGCGACCCGGAGCGCCTGCAGGTTCATTTGCAGTTGAGCGACGGCACGCCGCTGACGATCGACTACCACCCGATGCCAGGCGCGCCGCTGTCGCCCTGGTTGTCGTGGGTGCTGGTGTTGCAACTGGTCGTGCTGGCCGTCTGTTGCTGGTTGGCGGTACGGCTGGCGACGCGTCCGTTGAGCCAGTTGGCGCGAGCAGCCGATACGCTAGGCCCCGACCTGAAAGCAGAACGCCTGCCCGAAGACGGGCCGGACGAAGTGGCGCGCGCCGCTCGGGCGTTTAACGCCATGCAGGACCGCATCAGGCTGTACATGACCGAGCGCCTGCAGATTCTTGCGGCGATTTCGCACGACCTGCAAACACCGATTACCCGCATGCGGCTGCGCGTCGACGTCATGGACGACAGCGCGCAAGGGGCCAGGCTGCAACAGGACCTGCAGGAAATGGAAACGATGGTCAAGGAAGGCGTCACCTACGCGCGCACCATGCATGGCGCCAGCGAGGCGCCGCTTCGTATCGATCCGGACGCGTTGTTCGACAGCCTCGTGTTCGATTATGTCGATGCCGGCAAGGACGTTTCGCTGCACGGGCGAATCGATACGCCATTGGTGACGCGTCCGCAGGCATTGCGCCGGATCGTGGGCAACCTCGTCGACAACGCGCTGAAGTTCGGCGGGTCAGCGGAGATCAGGGTCGCCGCTTCGCCGGAAGGGGAGGTGACGGTCTCGATACTCGATCGCGGGCCGGGTATTCCGGCTGAGTCGCTGGAAGCCGTGTTCGAGCCGTTCTATCGGCTCGAAGGGTCGCGCAATCGCGGCACCGGCGGCACCGGGCTGGGTCTCGCGATTGCGCGGCAGCTCGCGCTGGCGATGGACGCAGTTCTGTCGCTGCATAACCGGCCCGACGGTGGCCTGGAAGCCAGGCTTTTGCTGAAAAGTCTTAACTAGATTCCGGCGCCACCCAACTGTCCTTTGTATCTCAATGTATCAACCCCGCCGACAGATACATAGGATTGCGCTGCTGCTCCTTGCCGACACAAGCCAGATACGTTCGCGGGTTCTAATACTTCCTGGCTAATCTAAAAGGAGAATCAGCGATGCCGGATCAGATCAATACGCGACGTCGTCGTCTGCTGGGGACAACAGTTGCGGGTCTCAGCTTGATGGAGTTGGGTTTGAGCGGACTTGCCCAGGCGCAGTCGAACGGCACGTCACCCAATCCGAAAGCGGGACCCCGCGCTACTTCGTTCGACAACATTCGCCAGGTCAATGCTGGAACACTCAGTATGGGCTATGCGGAAGCCGGCCCACAGAACGGACCGGTGGTCATCCTGCTGCACGGCTGGCCCTACGATATCTACAGCTTCGCCGAGGTCACGCCAATGTTGGCGGCCGCGGGTTATCGGGTGATCGTGCCGTATTTGCGGGGTTACGGTTCAACGCGGTTCCTGTCCGCGGATACGCCTCGCAACGGTCAGCAGGCGGTGGTTGCCGTCGACATCATTGCATTGATGGACGCATTGAAGATCGACCAGGCGATCTTTGGCGGCTTCGATTGGGGTGCGCGCACGGTGAATATCATCGCCGCGCTGTGGCCGCAACGCTGCAAGGCAATGGTGTCGGTGAGCGGCTATCTGATCGGCAGCCAGGAAGCCAACAGGACGCCGCTGCCGCCGAAGGCTGAGCTGGCCTGGTGGTATCAGTTCTATTTCGCCACGGAACGCGGCTACGCGGGGTATGAAGCGAATCGCCACGACTTCAACAAGCTGATCTGGCGTCTCGCATCGCCGAAATGGAACTTCGACGACGCGACGTTCGAGCGTTCGGCTGAGTCGTTCAATAATCCGGACCACGTCGCGGTGGTGATCCACAATTACCGCTGGCGTCTCGGGCTGGTCAAGGGCGAACCGCAATACGACGGACTGGAAGCGATTCTGGCGAAGGCACCGGCCATCGCGGTTCCGACCATTACGATGGAAGGCGATGCTAATGGCGCGCCGCATCCCGATCCTGCTAGCTACGCGAAGAAGTTCACCGGCAGGTATCAGCACCGGAATATCGACGGTGGTATCGGACATAATCTGCCACAGGAAGCGCCGAAGGCATTTGCGGATGCCATTGTCGATGTCGCTCGCTTTTAAACGGACGACAGAACGCCGTCGAGTTGTTGAGCGTGGGTCAAGGTCGCGGTGGGCGCAAGCGTTCCTCCTGAAGCCGTTGTACACGCATGCGGCCCGGTGGTTCGAAGTACGTTCCGAACTGCACCAGTCCCGCTTGCTTCAGGTGACACGTCATTTCGTAACTCACCAGCACACCGGGATCGGGATTGTCGATGTACGCCACGTCGATTGAGCGGATACGCGGTTCGTACACCAGCAGAGTCGACTCCATCTGTTGCTTGAGCAGATGCGCGGAAGCGGGCAGCGCCTTGTAGATGTTCGTCAGGTCGGGTAGTCCGTAATCGGGCAGGTGTTTGAGTGCGCCTGCCCGTGCGTTGAGAATGCGGCGGACGTTCTGCTGGATGCTCAGGATCTCAAGGGTTCTGTCGTCGTACGCATCCAGCGGTTCGCCGCCGATCTGGCCAAGCAGTTTGTCGTAAAGGGAAGGGCCCACGGGTATGACGTACTCCTTCAGATGATTGGTGCCAGCCGCCCGGCGAACCTTATGAGCGTTCGTTCCAGCTATCGGCGTGAATGATGTTGCCGTCCTTGTACGACCACGTGATCTTCTCGTAGCGTAGTTCAACGTCTTCGAGATGGTTGTGTTTCTCGTAGGCCGGGTTCTTGATGTCGAGCATCTTGGGTTTGACCGCGACTACTTTCACGTTGTCGAGCCGGGTGTTGAAGTATTCCTTTTCTTTGCCCGCATCGTCGATCTTGTACCACTTGATTTCGATCGACTTCAGCGTCTGGCCGCTTGTCACTGCTTTGTACAAGTAAGGCGTCGCCGCGTCGGTTTCCTTCGTGAAGGTGATCGGAGCATGCACGCGCGTGCCGGTTAGCTTGCCGGTATTCGAATCTGTCGGGATATTGATGCTGTGATCGAGCGCGACCACCTCGACGCTGCCTTCGCGGCCCTGAACCGTGACGGAACCCTTGATGTCGGCGCCGCCATCGTCCTTGATCCACATGTATGCCGGAATTGCCACTTTTCACTCTCCTTGGTTTTGACTGCAACAAGCGTCCGGAGTCGATCCCGGACCGCGGATTTCCCGAAGCCATGCTCCGGGTTCGAACTGCGTCGAGCGTCGGCCGGTGTTCTGCCCTGGTGCGAGGCGGATCGGCCGCCACGAAGGCGTTTCCTTCGGTGCGACTCTCAAGGGGGGCTGCGGGGTGTCCGATACCAGGATGATCTCGACGCGCCGGTTCCGCGCACGTCCGGCATCGGTATCGTTGCCGGCAATCGGACGGGTGTCGCCATAACCCTGGATCGCGAAGCGCGTGACCGCAATGCCCGATGCGTCCACCAGCCAGTCGCGCACGGCCCCGGCGCGCGCGATCGACAGCTTCAGATTGCTGCCGGCGTCGCCGACGTTATCTGTGTATCCGGCGACCAGAATCCGCTTGTCCGGATGAGCCCCGATTAACTCGAGCGCGCGGACCAGTGCACGGGTAGATCCTGGTTTGAGCTGTGCCTTTCCACTGTCAAATAGCGACATGCTGTCTAGTGCGATCAACACTGGTGGCGAAGGTGGTGCTTTGTACGAAGCGATCGCGGTGTTGAGCAAGGGCACGAGCGCCGTTCCGCGATACATACCGAACGACAGGCGCAGCGGTACGCCGAGGCGTGCGTAACGGTCGAGCTGGTCGCGGTCCGCGACGAGTGCCTGCAACGCGTCGCGGCGTGCGGTATCGTGCCCGGGCGGAATCATCGAGAACCGGCCGAGATGGGCCCCGATGTGAGCAAGCAGTGCATGGTTGTTTTCTGCCGAGCCCCAGGTAGCCAGTGCGCCGGCGCAGGTGAGCAGCGCGATTGCATGAGCGAGCGCTGCGAGACGCGGCGACACCCAGCGCCGTCGCGGCGTGGCGTCGATCAGCGGCTGAGGCAGTGGCCACGGTGCGGGCGATGCGGCCATCGGCGGCGGCATGACGCGGGTTTGGGCAAGGACGTGCCGCGCCCACGGTGAGCCGGGCCCGCTCGCCGGGCCGCAATCGATCCACCCGATACCGACGAGCGCACACGGTACAGACGATTGCAGATGACCGGTCAGCGAGCCGATCACAACCTGTCGTGTCCAGCCTATGATCGATGCAAGAGCCGCCGCACGATGAGCCGGAGCAGGATCGTTTCCGGCCTGCGGCACTTGCGCTTCGGCAGCCCGCATCACTGAATCGAACCGTTGGATGTCTGTCTGCCTGTTTGCCACCGACACGCCATACCATTGAGGAGCCGTCGCGGGCAATGCGGTGAGCCGCTGGTAGATGGCGATGTTGACGGGTAACGCTGTGCCGAGCATGCGTGAGGCGTCGCTGATCGACTGGCGCGCGCTGCGTAATGCCTGCGTCAGCGCGTCTTCGCCAGCATGCAAGACGGGTGTGATCGACAGCACGATGCCATCGGGTGCGCGGCCGTCGCGCCACCGCTTCACGGCAACACCGATTAACGCCAGATCGCGTGGGTTGTCGACCCGCAACCAGATCGCCCCGTCGCTAACGTGTGCCAGTTGTTCCTCGTGCCCGCCACGATTGAACAGTTCGGGCAGCGAGTCTCCCATGACCAGCACCAGCGGCATGCGCGCGTGCAGGCCCAAGTGCAGATCGGGCGATGTGGCGGCCAGCGCGTGCAAGCTTTGCTCGCTAGCACGATTGAGGTGCAAGGTGCACACGACGACAGCAACCAGTGCCATCAGCATCACGCCCACGGCAGCGATCCAGGCTAGTCCACGGCTGACCGGCAAGATAATAAACAGCACAGCAAGCGATAACACGGTCGCAAGGACGACCATCGCGCGGAACGGATACCCCAGGCGTAGTTCGGACATCACGGTTTCATGGCGCGCGCAGACGCTACCAGACGGGCGAGTTGCGCATCGAGCGTCTGGTCCCAGGTCAGGTAGACGAAAACCGCCGCGAGGCCGCAGATTCCGGCAATTACCCATGGCGAGAGATGACAAAGCCAGTCCGACGCACGCCGTCCGGTGCGATCGGCGATGAAGGTCCGCTCGACGCGGGGCCGAAATTCTTCCAACCGGGCGTTGAGCGTGGCAATCAACGCCGCGCGCTTCGCTTCTTCCTCACGCGCGTAGCGGCCCTTGAATCCGAGACCAAGAACAGCGGCGTAGCATTCGAGCAGATCGACGTTGGGCGGTACTTCTCGCAAGCGTTCCGCGAGCCGGTCAAAGACGTGCTCGCCGGCGTCGAGCTTGCCGAATCGCTCGACCTGCAACGGGTGCGCTTCCCAACCGGCTCTATCTTCTATCGACGGGCAGCGCAATACCGCTTCGTCAAGCAGCCCGCACTGGGCATACTGCGCGTCCTCCCGAACGTCGGCGGGATAACCTCGCTGTTCAAGCGCGGAGGAAAAGGTAGCGATTAACTGCACGCAACGCTCGCGTAACTGATCCAGCGGGTCGGTCTCACCGCCTTGCGTCAGCATGCTGACGAGGAGTGCCGTGTCACGTAGCAGGTCGCGAATTCCCGCCCCGGTTGACCGGTCGCAAGACGGTTGTGCCGCCATCAAGGGGATTGTCTTGGGAGTATCGGCGATCGGTTTCATGAGCGGATCACCGCGTAAAGTTCAAGCGAAGGATCGGCCACCGTTGCCGGCAGATAAATCTGGCAGGCCCGTGCAGCCAGCATCCGGGCGTGCGCAGGAGCGCTAGGGTCGAGTGCGAAGTACAGGTTGTCCAGACGCATCGGAATGGCGGCCGGGACGCGCTGGACCGCCTTGAGCGGGATGCCCGCAAGCGCGGAATTGACGAGGTGCCCGAGGTCGTCCGGTGCACCGATCTTGCACACTTTCGGGAACAACTCGGCCAGTTCGAATGGCGCGAGCGCGGCGTTGACTGACAGGTAGTAATCCGCGCCGGCCACGAGCCGCTCGTCCTGAAACTGGCCCATCCACATAGTCGGACTCTTACGTGTCAGACCAATCGAAATCACACGCGACGGAATGATCGAGTCGAGCAGATCGCGGATCATGGTTTCGAGCTTCGCGAAAATCTCGTCGGCCCGTACATGGTCGTACGTCGGGATCTCGTTCAGTTGGGCGCTGGTCGAAAACGTCATCAGCACACTCGCCAATTGGGCCAGCATCGAATAGAGCCGTTCAGGCGGTTGGCTTGGGTGCGTGGCGATGAAGCGAAGTTGTGGCCAGTACGTGTGGATGCAGTGGAGCAGCCAGAACAGCGAGACATCGGCGACGCCGTATTCCACAACGGCCTCGATGCGCTCGCTCTTACGCGCGCCCAACGTCGCGCTTTTCGCCTGCAGAATGTCGGCAAGACGTTTCACCCGCTCGACATGCAAGGGGTGACCGGCCAGTGTCAGACACGGCGGCACGTAATAGCGATCCAACTGAAAGTGACCGCCTGTGCCGCGCGTGAGACGGGCGATTGCGCAGATTGTGTCATCAGCCTGCTGTTCGAAGTCGAACAGCAGGCGCACCGCGTGGCGTTCGGCCGCCATTTCGGCCTCACCCGTGCCGTTCAGATCGGTGACTTTCACAAACTCCCGATACGAGCGGCGCGGCCGCGCGAGTGTCGTCTCGTCGAAGCGGCAGTTGCTGCCCGTGGCATCGATCAGCGGCAGCGCCGCTAGAACCACGACGCTTTGCATCCCGGGCGGAAAGCCTCGCGTCAGATCGCGGGCGGACGGCAGTGCGTCGCTCACGGAGGTGTCGAATACCGTACCATCAGGAAAACGAAGTTTCAGACGCGTGAGTTTGAGGCGTCCATTTGGCAGTGCCTCCTCGTCGATCTCCACGCCAAGCGTGCCCCACGGTTCCACGATTGCGGCCGAGGCGAACTGCCGGTGCACGAAATCCGTCCACCGGTCCTGTTGCTGGAATTGCTGCTGGTTGAGGATCAGGCCTTCGTGCCAGAGCGGTTTGTCGATCCGCATGTGTGGTTTTCTCTCTGATTGTTTTCGGTCTGGATGGCGGATTCTATCCGCGGTAAATCACGTCGGTATATCCCATTGATAGTTGTTTTTATATTCGAAGCCGAAAACCTTTAATCGCTTGGTTTCTTGTTTTTAGTCAATAAATTGATGGGCGATGAATCGCGCTGAATATCTCATTATTATTTTGTTAGATTGAAGTCTTGCCATCTGCCGTGGGTCGTGAGTGGCTTGGCTGTGGCGGAATTGATTTGATGGGTTATTAGGGTTGTTTCTTGAGAAAATCATTGAGAGATTCTGATTTGTTCTTAATTTTGTGATTATTTTTATAGGGCGATTGAAATTAACGTATTTGCATTCAAGCGACAGGTCTTTGACTTGATTGTCGAGTTGCGTGTTTAATTCGGATCGAATTGAAAACAACCGCATAAGTAAGTACGGATCACGTTGCTGCGATACCACAGTGATCCTCCTTTTACAAAGGACTACACAGTGGACAGCTTCCAGCACGAGATTCCGAAGTCAAGAGTGTCGATCACATTGGACCTGCATACGGGCGGCGCCCGGAAGAAGGTCGAGTTGCCCCTCAAACTGCTCGTCGCCGGTGACTACGGCGCGGGCAAGGAGCAGGCACCGCTTGCGGAGCGCAAGAAGATCAATATCGACAAAAACAACTTCGACGCCGTTCTGTCCGATCTCGCACCAGAACTGAAGGTCAATGCCGGGAACACGCTCGCCGAAGACGGCTCCGAGCTGCCCGTAGCGCTCAGCTTCCGGTCGATGAAAGACTTTGAACCCGAGCAGGTGGCGGCGCAGATTCCCGAACTGCAGCCTCTGTTGGCGATGCGCAATCTGCTGCGGGACCTGAAGTCGAACCTGCTCGACAACGGCACATTCCGTCGCGAGTTCGAGAAGATTCTGAAGGACCACGCACTCTCGCGGCAACTGCGCGGCGAACTTGCACTGATCGCTACGTCGGCAGCGCAGCCAGAAGGTCACGCGTAGGTCGAGGACGGCTCTCACTGTATTCCGGACAACGAGCCACGCGCGTCCCGCTGGGACGGTAGAGATAGGATCCAACATGTCACGTAACGAATCCCCGCAACGCGGCGCGATTGAGACAGTCGTGCTCGACGCCCCTAACGAAATCCCCTTGGGCGATGGCAACAGCGTCTATGAATCCTTGTGCAACAAGATCAACCTGAAGCCGGTGAGCGCGGCTCGCCCGCTTGAGGCGTTCCGCGACAACGACCTGCTTTCCGAGTCGTCGGCCGACGAGCGGCTCGCGCGGGGCATGAGTGCCTTCCTGCAACTGGTGGGTGAAAGCAGCAAGCCGGTCGACCGGCTGGACAAATCGCTACTCGATTTCCACATCGGCCAGCTCGACCGAAGGATCGGCCGTCAACTCGATGCGGTGATGCATACGCCGGAATTCCAGGCACTGGAAGGACGCTGGCGCGGCCTCAAGATGCTCGTGAGCCGCACGGACTTCCGCAAGAATGTGCGCATTGAGGTGCTCGATGTTTCGAAGGATGCGTTGATCCGTGACTTCGAGGATACGCCCGAACTCATCCAGAGTGGCCTGTACCGACTCACGTACATCGAGGAATACGACACGCCTGGGGGGCAGCCGATCAGCGCACTGATTAGCGACTTTGAGTTCGCCAATTCACCGCAGGATATTGGTCTGCTGCGCAACATCTCGAAGGTGGCTGCCGCCGCGCACATGCCGTTCATCGGTTCGGTTGGGCCGGCGTTCTTCGGCAAGCAATCCATGGAGGAAGTGGCCGCGATTCAGGATATCGGCAACTATTTCGACCGCGCCGAGTACATCAAGTGGAAGAGCTTCCGCGACACGGACGACGCCCGTTATGTGGGGCTCACCATGCCTCGTGTGCTGGGTCGTTTGCCGTACGGCAGAGATACGGCACCGGTGCGGGCGTTCAACTACGAAGAGGCGGTGAAGGGTCCGGACCACGATCGCTATCTGTGGATTAGCGCGTCGTTTGCGTTCGCTGCGAATATGGTGCGCAGCTTCACCAGCAACGGCTGGTGCGTACAGATTCGCGGTCCGCAGGCCGGCGGCAAGGTCGAGGATCTGCCGGTTCACCTGTATGACCTGGGCACCGGTTATCAGCCCAAGATTCCGACCGAAGTGTTGATCCCGGAGACGCGGGAGTTCGAGTTCGCCAACCTCGGCTTCATGCCGCTGTCGTTTTACAAGAATCACGACTTTGCGTGCTTCTTCTCGGCCAGCTCGGCGCAGAAGCCTGCACTCTACGAGACTAAAGAAGCGACCGCGAACAGCCGCATCAATGCGCGTCTACCGTACATCTTTCTGCTGTCGCGTGTTGCGCATTACCTGAAGCTGATTCAGCGCGAAAACATTGGCACGACCAAAGACCGGCGTCTGCTCGAACTTGAGTTGAACGGCTGGATCAAGGGTCTCGTGACCGAGATGAAAGATCCGGGTGACGAGCTGCAGGCGTCGCATCCGTTGCGTGAGGCGAAGGTGACGGTCGAAGACATCGAGGACAGCCCTGGATTCTTTCGTATCAAGTTGTTCGTTATCCCGCACTTCCAGGTGGAGGGGATGGACATCGGTCTGTCGCTGGTGTCGCAGATGCCGAGGGCGAAAAGCTGATTCGCTGTAGTCAATGTAGGCAGCCGACGTATTTCGTCAGGATGCGAATGCCCGCGTCCCGACGTTGTCGTCCTTGAAGTCGTACGTGTTCGAGGGAGTGGTTGATGGGGTCCATGGTTCTGCCGTCGCAGGCTTACGAACTGAAACTCGCGCCGCATCCGGCGCCGTTCTCGGTGCTGAAGTTCGCAGGCGACGAAGGTGTCAGCCGTTTGTACCGCTACGACATCGAGTTCACGAGCCCTGTCGCCGATATCCCAATGGATCAGGTGCTGGGGCGGCCCGCGAAGTTCGTGATCGACCCTATCGATCCAAACGCGGGCTATCTGCGAAAGATGTTCGGCGAGAACGCGTCGAAGTTCAGCGAGATGCCTCCGGCGCGGACGATACACGGCATCGTGACGCAGTTCGATCAGCTCGATACATCTGCGGACGAGACGCGCTACAGACTGCTCGTCGAACCACGTGTTGCCGATCTGGCCCGCACGGTGACCAGCCGTCTGTTCCAGAAGCAGTCGGCGCAGGAAATCGTTACCGACACGTTGCGCCACTACGGATACCGCGAAGGCGTCGACTTCAGGTTCAATCTTCGCGCGCAATACAAGCGGCACGACTATGTCACCCAGTACCACGAGACTAGCCTCGCTTTCATCCAGCGCATCGCCGCGGATGCGGGTATCTGGTTTCGCTTCGAACAGGCGAAGGATCAGGAGGTCATTGTCTTTGGCGACGATCTCGATGCGTATGCTCGCAGCAAGCGCGTCGTACCGTTTCGGCGCCACTCAGGACTGGCCAATGCCGGAGCCGAGTCAGTCAGGTCGATCGAACGCCGCATGCGGCGCGTGCCCGAAGCGATCCAGCTGAACGACTACAACCACCGTCAAGCGGGTGTATCGCTGCTCGTCGAGTGGAACGCGGCGCGCGATGACAGGACCACGAACGCGGTTGACTACCGCTGGGGCGAGCATTACGAGACGCCGAAAGAGGGGCAGCGCGTTGCGCAACTGCGTCACGAAGCGCATCTGGCGCAGCAGATTACCTTCAAAGGCGAGGGCAATGCGTTCGCGCTCGAATCCGGTGAGGTGTTGAACCTCGACGAGCAACTCGCCGATGCACCGCACGGCTTGTTCATTGTCTCTGTCTCGTCCCATGGTGGGCGCAGGCAGGCGTACTCGAATACTTTTACCGCGATCCCGTCTGATCGTGTCTGGCGTACGCCGGTCGTTCCGGCCGCGCGACCGGTGATCAACGGCATCCTGCCTGCACGCATCACGTCGCCCGCGCACTACAAGCGAGCCTATCTGACGGAGGAAGGCTGGTATGTGGTCAAACTACCGTTCGACCTGGACACGTGGAGTCCGGGCGGAACCAGCCGCCCTGTGCGGTTTGCGAAGCCGTACAGCGGCGATAACTACGGTCATCACTTTCCTCTGATTGATGGCGCAGAGGTGGCGATCATTCATACGGACGGCGATCCGGATCGGCCCGTCATTATCGGGGCGATGCACGACAGCCTGCATCCAGACCTCGTCAACAACCTGAACCACACCCGCAACCTGATTCGCACCGCCGCGCAGAATGAAATGCGCATGGAGGACGAGGAAGGCAGGGAACACATCCGCCTGACCACGCCGTTTCGGGCCAGCGAACTCAATCTTGGGCACATGGTCGACGGCGAGAGCAAGGAGCGTGGGCAAGGCGCGGAACTGCGCACTGACGAACATGTCGCCGTGCGGGGCGGCAAGGGCGTGCTAATTACCGCCGAAGCTCAACCTGAAGCGACGGGGCCGCAACTCGACATGCAGGACGCCGACGCCACGCTTCGCCGGGCGGTGGACATGATGCGCTCGCTGAACGATTCGGCCAAGGCGGCAAAGGCCTGGCTTGCCGAGATCGATCAGCAGCGCGTGCTTATCGAACAGAAGCTCACGGGCCTTCAGAGGCCGGTGATTGTCGCCAGCGGGCCCGAAGGTGTCGGCATTGTCAGTGGACGTGAGTTGCAGGTCGCTGCGCGAAAGCAGATGTTCATCACGGCTGGAAACGGTCTGGATATCGGAGCGCTTAAGCGAATTACGGTCGCTGCGGGCGAAGCGGTTTCTCTTTTTGCCGCGAAGCTCGGCATCCGGATTTTCGCCGCGAAGGGCAAGGTCCAGATTCAGGCGCAGGGCGATGCGATGGAATTGATGGCGCTGAACAACGTCGCGCTCAGTTCATCGACCGGCGAAGTCATCATTACCGGTTCGAAGGGCATCACGCTGGGCGATGGTGCGGGTGCGTATCTGAAGATCGCGAACGGCAAGATTGAGATCGCGAGTCCGAACGAGGTGCAGGTGAGGGGCGGATTGAATGTCGAAGGACCGGCGAGTGGCAATTTCACGTTTCCCAATTGGTCTGATGTCCCGCTGAAGGATTTGAAGGGAAAGATGAACTTCGGGTTTTCTGAGTAGGCGCGGTCATGGCAAATACGACGCCGCCTCCGGTCAGTCCTCCATTGAAACAGTTGAGCTTCGCCTTTCCGTTCCGCAGGAAAGGGCAAGGCGCAACGGCTTCGTCCGCGGACTTTACCGACGAGCACGAGTTCTACAAGGTCCTCGAGGCCGAGCCTTCGGGTACTTATTCGGTCAGTGCGAAGGGCATGTGGCACGGTGGAGTTCACGTGACCGAAGCTGGGGCAGGCCGTTCACTCGATCTGAAATACGGGGTGCGCTGCCTTGCTGACGGCGAAGTGATTGCTTATCGCGTGGACCGCGCCTACCCGCTCAGCGAGCTTCCCGCACAGAGCGGCACAGGCGCGATTAGCGCACCGTACAGCACGGGATTCACACTGGTGCGTCATTCGATGGAATTCCCGCGCGGCACCACGCTCACGTTCTACAGCCTGTACATGCATCTTCAGGATCTGGCGGACTATGAGCGTGATACGGCGCTGAGCCGGCCGGCGTACTGGTCGAAAGAGTTCGAGGTCACGGCATTTGCGCAGGACCGGCCAGACGCCGGGGCAAACGGACAGACGGCGCCCTCTGCACAGATGGGGCTACGGATACGCGCAATCAGACGAACGGGCACGATCCTCGGCATTCTGCCGCAGGGCGCGCGGGTGGTCATTGGCGCGCGCACGGATGGCTGGGGGCAGATAGCCGACTCTCACGGAGCCGACCTGTATCCGAAGGTTGTGGGTGATTTTGTCTCTCCGGAGGTCGCGATCAATGGGTGGATTTTTCTCGGTAAGGAGCACGGTGGTCCCGTTGTGACGGAGGTCATGCCCGAGTCGTCACTGGACCGGGTGGTCGTGCTGACGGAACCGTTCAGGATCAAGGCAGGCGAACTGATTGGCCATCTCGGGCGATATGACTCATTGAGTCCGCAGACTTCGAGCCGCATGGTCCACATCGAGGTGTTCTGCGATGACACCGTCAAGACGTTCATCACCCAGGGGCAGGCGTGGATCGCAAGTAACGGGGCACACGAGCAGGCCTGGCAGCAGTTAGGGTTGCCCAAGGTCCCCACGATCCTGCGCGTTGACCGCAATACGACGCTGTACCACTTGCCAGGTCAGCAAGGGCAGCACGCGAAGCAGACAGGCGTGATCCAGGTGGCTTCGTTTGCCGGATTGGCCCGGCAGCCGAACAGCCCTTCCATGGAGGCAACGGCGGGAACCGATGGCCGGAAACTCAACTGGTGGCACGTGGACAGTGCGGACGCGCTGGGTCGCGACATCAGCGGATGGGTGCGCGAAGATAGTTTCGCGGGCGGCCGGGTGACGCGTGAATTTGCCCAGAAATGGGTGGATTTCAAAACCCTGGAGGATCCACACGACCCAACGCATACGATGTTTGCGACGACTCAGGCATACGTTGACTATTCGACCGGCGCAGACGTGCCGGATGCAGGCTCGCGGGACAATCTGAGTCAGTTGATGCAGAAGATTTACGACACGCTGCCGCTCACGGGAGACAGTAACCAGGCTGCGGACAGGCTCCACGATGCGGCGGAAAATCCGTGGGTCGCATTGCGTATGTCGAGACTGATCATCAAGCATGTGAGCGAATGGGCTAATCCGGACAAGTGGAAACGGCTCATTGCTGAAATCGAAAAGAAGACCGGGCCCCAGCCGCAGCACAAGGCGGAGCTGGACCGTATCGAGAAGCTTGTCTGGTGGGATGAAGTCAAGGCCTGCTTGGCGGATCTGCCCGCGCCGGACGTTTTTCATATCCATCCGATTGCGCTGGTGGGGAATTTTCTCGTTGGACAAACTCCTTGCGCATGCGGATGCTGTCTTCAGGACGTGTTTAAGGTTACCCGCTATGGACACGCTCCGAACACGCACTATGGCCCTGTGTTCTGGGGCGAAAGGGCACTCGACAAATCGAAAGTACTGACCGAAATGCGAGCTAGCGGCGTGATATCTGAAAGTGAGTATCGAATCATTGTGGCGATGTCGAAAAACGAGGGAATGCTTGACGCTGTTCAGTCTTACGATAGTGAGGCGGTGACAGCGGGGGCGATGCAAAAAACAATCAACTCTACGGGCAAGGGAGAATTTCCGACCCAGGTTGCGGAATTCAAGGCATCCAATGCTTCGGAATACAACGAATTGTTTGAAAAGTGTGGTTGGACAGTAGAAGGGATGGGACCCGGTGCCCAGATGTTTTACACGCATTCCGAATTGACGCAAGGTCAAAAAGTCACTGGCGCACCTCTAAAAGATTTGATGAGGCGAGGCTGTTCGGCCGCGAACTTCGGGCAGAAGGTGAAAAGCGTCCCACTCGCAGTTATCGCGCACGCAATCACTTCCAGGTCATACGAGACAAAGCAACTTATGGACTTCCTGTCTCGTCTGCGGGACAAGGTCCTTCCTGCGACGCCGCGTGGATACCACTACACGATAGCGCAGTACTTTCAGTCTGACCTGGGGCGAGCCGCAGCCCTGGACCAGAGTGTGAATCGACCCGGATATGTGACCCGGGACATCGGCAAGGCGCTGGATGCTCTGTTTGCGCACCATCCTGAGCTTTCGAGAAATCCAGATGAGTGGGGTTCGAACCGCGCTCAATACGAGCGTGAAGTTGTTGGCCACTATGGAAATAGTCGGGAAATGTCTCGTGACAGCAACGGATTGAATTCGGCGCCACGGCGATTTGGAAATTTAACTGGCAACTTGGGCTAATGAGAACTCGTATGTTGAAGTGCAGCTATAAGGGATGGGTTGTCGCGCTCGTGTTTTTATCAGGGTCTCCCGTGCAAGCAAGCGCGGATAAAAGTGCCGAGCGAGAAAAGATAGATTTTCGTGGAGGGTCGTCTTTGATTTTTTCTCTGCCACTAAAAGGCAGAGAGGCGAAGACGTTCGGACCCGGATGGAAGCGCGCGGTACTCGAAGAAGTGTCTGGACGCGAAACTCCCCTTTTCCCGATGGAAGCGTTCGCGTCGATGGGCGGTGTGATATTCGCCCGCGACTATTCCCCGCGAGTTTCTCCGTCGGGCAGGTATGCGGTTCTGGACGTTCTCCGAGCCGGGGTTGTCGACCCGGGCCCCTCGGGTACGGCGGAGGACTCTGGCAGGCAATATTGCCCGGTACTGGATACCGCGTCGGGATGCATAGTCAGTATGCAAACCGGTGAGCTTTGCGGCGGCAATTGGTCCGAGAAGGCCGACGAGTGGATCGTGACCGGATACGAATACGATGCCACCAAGGCAATGATCCAATATGAGTTTTCTGGGGCAAACGAGCTCTGGAATCAATTCCAGAAATCCGTCAAGTTGAATGGCTCAGCGTCGATCAGACAGCATCTCGTTGACAGCGCGGGTTTGGTAAACATTATGAAATGCGAGCCGCCGAACGCGAGCAACAGGGCTTCTTACTCTTCGATTGCGCGTCAGCTAGTCAGGGAAGGTGATCGGAACGATGCCGCATATATAGAAAAAGAACTGGGTTTCAAAAAATATGAACGATGAAGGAATCATCGAAACGAAAAAACTTGCATACGAAGGCGATAGCACAAGCCACGGTGGAAAAATTCTCACCGGTTCAGATCGTATCAAGGTCAAGGGGCGTCGCGCGGCACGGGTCGGCGACATGGTGTCCTGTCCGATCCACGGCAACAACGAAATAGCGGAAGGAGGCAGCAGCATGAAAGACGCCGGCATTCCACTCTCAAGGGCTGGCGATCATACCCAGTGCGGCAGCTTCCTTATTGCGACATCCGACGGCGCGACGGTTCGATAGATGCCGATTGATTTTGCGCGGGTACCTCCGCTGGTAGTGGTCCCGGAGCCGCCGCGGCCGTCCACGTTGCTCTGGGCAATGCTGCTCATCGTGGTTATGTGTCTGGGGAGCGCGCTTGCTATTTTCCTGTGGCCTGCGGGACGACTGACCGACACTGCATGGTTCTGGTTGTGCGTCCTCGGCTATCCGGCACTCGTATGGTTTTTTTTGCTGTGCTCCTATCTTGGTTACTCGTATGGCCGGCGCAGCAGTGCAGTTGCTCACAACGTGATGAGCGCATGCGAGGAAGAAAAATGTCACAGACTTGCCAGCAAACCTCTCGTTATTCTCGGTCATGGCTGGTGCTATTCAGCGTATGACAAGGAGAACAGCGTCGAGCACCTGGTCACGGGTGGCGTCAGGATGTTTCCGCGTCCGAGCAGGGCGGTGCCGGGTCTGGATGTCAACGCACGCTGGCTGGAAATTCCTGGCATGACGTTCCATGCGGGCAATGAACTGACCGAACACGCGCGTCATCTCGCTGTATGCGATTGGCTTGCGGAGCGACTGGTCGGTTGTGTGTCCGCCGGACTGGCAGCTCTGCCGGCGCGCACGGCTCTTCACGTGGACCTGACTCTGCAGTCAACGGTCGACCTGTCCCACGTTCATACCCGCTTGCAGGCGTTGCTTCGCGCCGAAGCACCGACGTTGCGCCTGACCGTCAACGCAGGCAACGACCCTCTGTCGCTGTTCGAGACAGACGCCTGGCACGACCGCCTCGACCCGCGCGACGCACAAATGCTGGTCGCGATCGGCTTGCGCAACGCGGTCAGCGAACGACTGCAGGACGGCGTGGCCGAGGCAGGCATAGCGCTACTGCTGGCACGCCCGGGCGTTGCCCGCAGCGCAGCGACAGACGTGCTGCACCTGCATCGCCCTGCTATCGGTCCGGCAGGCGACGTGGGCAAGACGCTCGGACTTGCTGCTCGTTGGGGGTGGGCAGAATCAAAGCGGTTGACGATGGTCTGGGCTAGCGGCCTTTCCGAAAAGCTGGCGCGAGCGGTCAGATCGTCAATCCCATCCGGTGGGCAAACGCAATGGGTCGATCTTGAAGCGACGGTAGGAAACTGTGCAGGCGCGGGGGGCTGGCTAGCCACCGCGCTCGCTGCGGAGCACGCGAGGCATACCGGCGAAGCGCAACTGGTCCTCACTCAGGAAGGTGACGACATGATCGCCCTCGTCTGTAGAACGCAAACATGAATGAATCCAAGCCACAACCGACAGCGATCTTCATAGGCATCGCGGTCGCCGTTGTCTTCATTGCGCTGGGCATTGCCGTGTGGTTTGAAGGGCCTCGATATGGCTGGTCCCGTAACACAGCAATCGTTATCGAGCTGAGCCTGCTGTCCGGGTTGCTTCTGTCACTGCTATTCATCAAATACTTCGAGGCAGTCGTACTCTGGATCGCTTCGATGCGAATTGCCAGGTGGCTTGCGAGCTACGATCGGAACCGGGACATCCATAGCGGAACGGGGCAAACCTCCACCGCCGCTGCACGAGGATCGGGGTCATTCGTTGGACTGTGCGACGCGCTTCGAGAACGTCATGGATGGCGCTGGCGGTATAGAGATCGATGGGTACTGGTTGCGGGGGACGAACCGATCGTCAGGCGCGTCGCCCCCGATCTCGTGCAGAACGGTTACAGGATCTCCGGCAACACTCTGCTGCTCTACGCAAGGCAGACTGGTGAGCAGATGGATGCCACGTGGCTGGATCAGATCCGGCGCTTGCGCCGGAGGCGACCGGTCGACGCCATTGTGGCGGTCTTTCGGGCGCATACCTCCGGCAGCCAGCCGTTCGATGCGGAGCGCACCGCCCAACGGCTCATCCGCCATGCGCGCGCGCTGCGCTGGGCGGCTCCGGCGTACCTGCTGAATGTGACCGACGCTGGCGACGAGACGTCCGGCCCGCACGAAGCGATCGGTTGCACATGGTCGAATGCCAGCGTACGTCGGGAAGAAATCGATGCCTCGCTGCGCGAGCTGTCCGGCGAGTTGGCCAACGCCGGCGTCATGCGTCTTGCGAAGCACCCTTCAGACCGATATGCAGCCGAGCTGTCGCAGCATATTGCCCGTTATGGCAATCTTCTATCGGACTTGGTCGTGCGGATTGGCCAATTCCGCATCTGGCGCAGCGTGATTCACGGCGTGCTTTTCACGCCGATCTTCACGGAGCGCGTCAGTGAAGCGTCGGACGTTCCGACGGAGGATGCTGAAGGCGATCCCATCCGGCAACAGCTCGTCTGGCAGACCGTTGCCGACCATAGCCGCCGCATCCACGGCCGCCGCGTTGGTTTCTCTCTCCCGACGACCGCCGCGTGGATTGCGACCACACTGATCGGACTCTGGATCGCGGGCGCCATGCTGTCGGGCTTCACGAACCGGTCGGCAATCCAGATGGCGACCAGCACGGCGACAAGGCTCGCGGCCACTCAAGACCCCACGGAAGCCACCCTGACCCTCGACAGTCTGCAAAAGCAGCTCGACACCCTCGAAATCCGCCAGCACGACGGCGCGCCGTGGCATACCCGTTTCGGCCTGAACCGCGACGCTGCACTCCTTACCACCCTGTGGCCCGTCTATGAAGGCGGAGCCGCCCGCCTGGTGGTCGCGCCTATCCGCGTCAGGCTGGAGGAACGGCTACAACAACTGGCCTCGCTCTCAGACGCGGACATTGCTAGCGGCGGGGACGCACAGATCAAGTCGGCATACGACACACTGAAGACGTACCTGATGCTCGCGAAACCCGAGCGCACTGACCCGAAATTCCTCACGCAGCAATTGTTCGCAACCGGAGCGCCTGCTCGTCCCGTCAACTCGTCTTTGAGCGAGGGTGCATGGCAGGATCTGCGTGAGCATCTGGCCACTTTCTACGCAAGTCACCTCATACGAGACCCGGCGGCCAGCGGCACGTCGCTCGCGATCGTTCCCGACGCATTGCTAGTCGGTGCGGCACGCGAGACGGTGATCGGCGTAAGAGGCATCCAGAACTCGACCGACACCGTCTACCAGCAGATCGTGGATGACGCAAAACCCAAGTATCCGCCGGTGTCCTTGTCGACCCTGCTGGGCGACACGAGCAGCCGCGGACTGTTCAGCACGACGGCGACCGTGCCAGGGGTTTTCACACGGGCCGCGTGGGATGAACGGATTTCTAAGGCGATCGATGACGCAAACGAACAGGGCAGCGTTGACGGCGACTGGGTACTGTCCGACAGCCGGACCCGTGCCGCGCCGACGGCATCGCTCAAGGCCGAGTTACGGCAACGCTATTTCGACGACTACGCTCGCGCGTGGCAGGCATTTCTGAACGGCATCCGCTGGCAGCCGACGGCAACGCTCTCCGGCACAGTCGACCAACTGACCCTGCTCGGCGATCCGCAACGCTCGCCGCTCGTCGCATTGATGAATGTCGTCGTGTACCAGGCTGAAACCGGCGCGACGGCGCAATCGCTTTCGGACACGCTGCTCAACAAGGCGCAGCAACTGGTCGGTGCCAACGAGAAGGACCCCTCGAAGATTGCCCAGCCGCAAAACGCTGCCCCGCTGGCGGCCGCATTCGGTCCCTTGGTGCGGCTGACAGGCAACGATCTGGCCGCGGGAGGCGCCGGTAGCAGCAAGGCGTCCGCGCGGATGGCCGCAGCAGGCGATCTGAGTCTGGCGCGCTTCCTGGAACGCGTCACCGCGATGCGGCTGAAGCTCCAGCAGATCATGATGAGCACCGATCCGGACGCGATGTCCCGCTCGGCAGCCCAGGCCGTGCTGCAAGGCAAGACTTCGGACATTGCCGACAGTCGCGACTACGCGAGCCGCGTGGCCGCAAGCCTCGGGCAGCAGTGGGCGGGCTTCGGCGAGCTGTTCCAGCAGCCGCTCGAGCAGACGTGGCAGGTCGTCCTGCAGCCTGCGGCATCGAGCCTGAACGACACTTGGCGCAGCGGGATTCTCGCCGACTGGAACCGGAACTTCGGTGGTCGCTACCCGTTCGCCGACTCCGACAACGACGCGTCGCTGCCGGAAATGGCCCGCTTCATGCGACCGGACAGTGGTGTGATTACCCAGTTCGTCAGCACGCAGTTGGCCGGCGTTGTCGAGCGGCAGGGTGATCGCTGGGTTAGCGCACACGGATCGGGTTATAACTTTCTGACGGTCGACCCGGCCTTTCTCGCCGCGTTGAACACGCTGATGCGTGTGTCGACCTCGTTCTTTCCATCGGGCGATGCGCGCGTGCGTTTCGAGCTGCGTGCAGTGTCCACGCCAGGCATCACCGACATGAAGGTCGTGCTCTCAGGCCGCGAGCTGCACTACTTCAATCAGAAGGAAGAGTGGACGCCGTTCATCTGGCCGGGCGATGCGCTGGAGAACATCTCGCGCATCGAATGGCAGACGCAGGAAGGCGGCCTGCGCTCGGCGCTCGATGCGCCGGGCCGCTTCGGACTGATTCGCCTCCTTGAACGCGCGAGGGTCACGCCGCAGGACAACGCACGCTATCTGCTTGCGTGGATGCCGGATCCGACTCAGGACATCCCGCTAAAAGTGCAGCTACGTAGCGAAGTCGGGGCGGGACCGCTCGACATGCTCGCGCTCCGGCATTTCTCGCTGCCGCAGCGCATTTTTTTGACGGGGTCGTCGCGTGGTACCCAGGAGAGGGCTCTCGGCGAACTTCCTCCACTGCCGGCATCGATGACGGCGGCAGCGCCTACTTCTACGGCCACGTCGATGAAATCCAGCGACGACGGCAAACCATCGTCCGATTCGAATCCACCCGTGGCAGGCCGCGTGAAAGCGGGAGTAACCCGCGCGAATCGGCTGCTAGCCGATGCATTTGTTTATTGAGGTCGACGTGTGCTAACTCATTTCGTCAAGAATCTGCTGGGCGCGAACGCGGTTGCTTCGTTGCCGCGTCCATGCGCCGACGTCTGGGCGTCATGGCTCGTGCCATTTCCCGGCGAACATCCCTGTGGCCGCGATCCTGGCTACGAGGATGCGTTCTTCGAACTGAAGGACGAAGCCGCGAAGCTCACGGGTATCGATGACGCCCTGATCGTGCGTTCCTGTGAGCAACTGATCACGGGAACCGGCAAGGATCTGCGCGTGGCCGGCCACTACACGTTTGCGCGATTGCGCCAGCACGGTCCGGCGGGTTTTGCGGACGGCCTGGAGCTGATCGCGACGCTGGTTGAGCGTTTCGATTCAGCGCTACTGCCCGCGCGTGCCGAAACAAAGAAAGGGGCGCTTGAAATACTCGCGACCACGCGCATGGTCGATCTGCTCGAAAGCCGCGGTGAGTTCGCACCTGCGGATCTTGAACGCGCGATGGCGGCACTCAACCTGCTTGTCACGCGTACCGGTGAGTGGCCCGAAGCGGCGCGCCCCAACCTGCAACCGCTCGTCGCCTGCCTGGAACGCAACCGCGAGTCGACGCGCAGTGCGGATCAGGAGACAGACTCATCTCAGCAGGCACTGCAGGGCGCCACAGGCAAAGCAAGAGGCGCCGTGTCTTCCACGCGCGATCTGCTGGACCGGGCGCGCACGATGGCAACCTGGCTGCGCGCTCAGGAAAACGGCTACCTGCCATCGGTGCGGCTCGTGCGCAGCGTTCGCTGGGACACCCTGCACGAGGTGCCACCCGCCGACGCGCAGTTCCGCACGCGTCTCGTCCCGCCGCGCGCCGAACTGCGCCAGCAGATGACGCGCCTCGTATTGCAGAAGCACTGGCACGAACTGCTCGAACGCGTCGAAGGTGCATTCATGGAAGGCGTGAATCACCTATGGCTCGATCTACAGTACTTCCAGCATAGCGCGCTTGATCGCGTCGGCGCACCGTATAACGCGTGGCGCGAACTTCTGCGTGCGGACTTCGCACTCTTCCTCGAACGTCTGCCCGGAATCGAACGGCTCGCATTCAACGACGGCACGCCGTTCGCCGACGACACCACGCTCGAATGGATCGCCCGCCATGCCATTGTGCGCGATCTTGAAGCGGGCGAGAGGGTCGCGCCACTATCCGTTTCGGCCGAAAGCGAGGACGGTGTGGCTGGCGATTGGCCCGAGATCGAAGCGCAGGCGAGGGATCTCGCCGCAAGCCAAAGCCTAGAGGCCGCGTTCGCGTGGCTGGAATCGCTGCCCGGCGTCAGGACCGAGCGGCAGCGCTATCTGCAACGTTTCGTCATGGCACGCCTCGCCGATCACGCGGGCCATATCGATGTCGCCTTGCCCTTGCTCGTCGAACTGGATGCCGCGACGCAAACTGTGCCGCTCGTGCGCTGGGAGCCCTCGCTCGCCTTCGAGGTGAAGCAGCAACTGATCAAGGCGCTCAGATCGGTGAGCCTCCGCAAGGACGCCGACAAGCCCACGCTCGCCCACCGCATCGACCAACTCCAGGGAGAGCTGACCGTGCTCGACCCTACACGAGCCCTCACGCTATAACAACGAGTTTTCATGGACCAGGACGATTCGATCCTCCGCTACTACGAAGCCGAAATGCGTTACCTGCGCGAGGCAGGCAAGGAATTCGCGCGAGCGCATCCCGACCGCGCGCGCATGCTCAATCTCGATCGCGTGGGGGATCGCGATCCGTCCGTCGAACGGCTTTACGAAGGCTTCGCATTCCTGACGGCGCGCTTGCAGCAGAAACTCGACGACGAACTGCCGGAGCTGACGGAGGGACTGGTGAGCTTGCTGTGGCCGCACTATCTGCGCATGATTCCGTCGCTATCGATCGTGGAGTTCTTTCCGCTCGTCGAAAAGTTGCAGAAGACTGAAATAGTGTCCGCCGGCGTACCGGTGCGCTCGGCGCCGATCATAACCCCAGCGCCACCCGGCATGGAAGGCGCCGCGCCGAAAACCATGCAATGCGTCTATCGCACGACGCAGGCGGTGATGCTCCAGCCGATGCGCCTCACCCATGCGGGGCCGGATGTTCGTCACGATGGCCGATCGGTAATCCGGCTGCGCTTCGAGATCGATCGCTCGGCTCGGCGTGAGGCCACCGATCTGTCGAAACTGCGCCTGTACCTGAACGCGGATCTGCCCACTGCCTTCGCAATGCACCTCGCGCTGACCCGTCAGGTGGACTCTGTCTCGTTGCGGATTCCGGAGTCGCATCAAGGCAACCTGCAGTTGCTTGAGGGCGTGCGTATCGAGCCGGCTGGTTTTACGCTCGAAGAGCGCTTGTGGCCGAGGGCCGAGACGGAGTTTTCGGGCTTTCAACTGCTACTCGAGTATTTCGCGTTCCGGGAGAAGTTCCTGTTCGTCGACCTGTGCAATCTGGATATCGCGAAGTTGCCGGTGGATACCTGCAGCTTCGAACTGGAAATCCTGCTCAAGCACGCTTACCCGTCCGACCAGCGCTTCACGGTGGAAAACGTGCGGCTCTTCTGTACGCCGGTTATCAACCTGTTTCCGCTCGACGCCGAACCGATCGACGTCAATCACCACGAGACGGAATACCGGGTTGTCGCTGCCGGCCACCAGGGGGGGGCCAACATCGAAACGTACTCAGTCGACGCGGTCGAGTCGTTCGATCATGTCAATGCGCAGCGTTACGAGTATGTGCCGTTCGCGACGTTCCGGCACCGCGGCGGGATGTTGCGCCATGAGGCACCGGAGCGGTATTTCCACACCTGCGTACGGCGGGGCGTAAGCGGGTTGCATGACACGTGGGTCATCCTCGGCGGCCACGCGTGGGAGACGATGGAGGATCTGCCGGCAGAAAATCTGTCGCTACGGGTGACGGGCACGAACGGCATGCTGCCGGCAAAGGGGCTGCGCGAAGCGAACATCGACGAATTGGGCGAGAGCACGCCGAACGTGTCGGCGGTGCGCAATTGGGCAGCGCCAACGCTACCGCTCTATCCGCCCACCGGCGACCGTTTCCAGTGGCGAGTGCTATCTCACCTCGCGCCGAACTTCCTGTCGATGATGGACGCGGAAGTGTTGCGCGGTGCCTTGGCGCTTTACGACTGGACCAACGATGAGCTGAACCGCCGCCGTCTGGCGGGTATCCTGCACGTCTCGGAGGAACTGCTCGAGGAGGTGTCGGGCGGCTCGGTCGAACGGGGTGTGCTGATCGAGGTGACGCTCGACAGTCATGCGTTCGCAGGCGTCGGCGACGTGATGCTATTCGGCGAACTGCTGCACCGTTTCTTCGCGCTTTACGCCGAAATCAACCTGTTCACCAAGCTTGCGATTGTGAGCCTGCCGTCGCGGCAACGCAATGAATGGCCGCGCAGCAAAGCGCTACGCTCATCGCTATGAAGTTAAAACCGCAAGCGCCGCCCAGCAACCTGGAGCCTCTGGTTGCGTCGCTGCTCGCGCGTGCACCGACGATGAACTTCATGCAGTTGTGTCAACTGCTCGAAGTGTGTGTGCCGGAGCGTCCCGGCTTCGGGACGCGCGACACGCCGGAACATGAACCCGTGCGATTTCGCCCCCTCGCGCGCGTCGGTTTTCCGGCTGGCGAAATTGCCTCGGTCGAGTTTGACGAGGAGGGTTGTACCTACGGACCGAACACGCCGCCGACCGTGCGCACGACGTTCATGGGGCTGTACGGGGTGGACGCAGCCATACCCTCGCACATGATCGACGATATCGTGCTGCGAACGGAAGGGCACGAAGCGCTCGAAGCTTTTCTCGACCAGTTCAATCACCGGTTCGTCACGCTGCTGTATCGCGCCTGGAAAAAGTATCGTTACCCGATCGGCTTCCGTCCGGGCGGCACCGATGCGCATTCACGCAGACTATTGTCGCTGGCAGGTTTCGGCTGGGGTGACAAGCCCGCACGCGCCGGCCTACCCGACTCGCGAGTACTCGCGCTGCTGGGACTGCTGATCCAGCGCACGCGCACGCCTGAAGGTCTTGCCGGCGTCGTGGCACTTGCCGTACCCGGTGTCGATGTACGTGTCGACGAGTTCTTCCCGGTTCTCAGGAGCGCGGGCAAGCCTCAACCGCTCACGTCCGTGAGCGGAGCCGGCGGTGCAGGGAGCGAGGGCAAGCGTTGTGGCCTCGGTGGGGCTTACGTGCTGGGCACGCGTCTGGTGTATCGGAGCCGCGCCGCCCGCGTGACGTTACGGCCGGCGAGCGTGGAACAGGCCCACGACCTGTTGCCCGGTGCGTGGCTGCACCGCGAACTGTTGGCCTTTATCCGTCTGTATGCGGGGACAAAGGCCGACGTGTTCCTGCGCATGGAAGTATCGTCGCGCGTTGCGCCCGCGCCAAGAATCGGCGCGGCGTTTGAACGTCACACGCCCCGGCTTGCGTGGACCACGATTCTGCCTTCAGACGAAGAACGTTTGATAACCATTGCGCTTGGCGCTTACGAAGCATTTCCGGCACCGGGGCCGAATCCGTTCCTCGTGCCGTCTGCCTGAATCTGGAGTGCTTATGACTTTCCGCCGGATTACTTCGATCGCCGCCCTCCTTGCCGCAAGTCTGGTGCTCAGCGGATGTGGTGCATGGCAGACGGTGTCGGATTCGACCTCGAGTGCGTACCACGCTGTCTTCTACAAACAGGTCAAGGTGCTGAACGTCGACCTCACCGCGCGCGCGTCGATCAATCCCGACGAAGCCATGCGCTCGACGTCAGTCGCCGTGCGCGTGTATCAACTCAAGGATCGACAGCGTATCGACCAGGCCTCATATGACGATCTGCTGAAAAATGACAAGGCAGTCCTTGCCCAGGATCTGCGGGACAATATGGCGACGATAGTCAGCCCCGGTGCTTCTGTCAGCATTTCGCAGCCGATGCAGCCTGATACGCAATATGTAGGCGTGGTCGCGTTCTACCGGAACCCTGATTCGCGTGGAAGCTGGCGTCGTGTGATTGCCAGGAAGAGACTGTCGGCGGATGCGCCCCTGAAGCTTGAACTGATCGGGTGCGATCTCGTGATGCCTGATGACCGGGCGAAGGTGAGGCCGGAATAGCGACGCGCGCGCCATCTCCGAACGTGTTGCCGCGGTTCTTTGCGTTGAGTCATGTCGGCGCACCGGCATGTGCCGGGCCTGACGTCGCAAGATTGTGATGCCAGTCAGGTCCGGCGGGTTGCTTGCTATTGCACCCAGGAGGTCTCACGCGTGGTGCCCTTGGAGGCACCACGCGCGGCGGGTTAATGCCTGGGTGTGGTCGACGTCTGCGGGATGCTGCCGCCGAGTCCACCTGTGAGGCCACCGAGCAGGTTCGTCAACGGAGCGAGCGGAGACGACCCGCCACTTGTGCCACCGAGTACGCCGGTGATGGTGCCGACGAGGTTGGTCAGTGGTGCAACCGGGCTGGCCGAGGAGCCAGTCGACGAGCCGTGCGGGGTACCGCCTCCCAGGCCGCCGGTTAGTCCGCCGAGCAAGGTGGTCACCGGCGCGAGGGGACCGCTGCTGCCTTGCGAGCCGCCGCCGCCTAGGCCGCCGGTCAGTCCGCCGAGCAAGGTGGTCACCGGTGCGAGCGGGCCGCTGCTGCTTTGCGAGCCGCCGCTCACCGAACCTGCCGACAGTCCGCCGAGCAACGCGGTCACAGGCGCCAGCAGGCCGCCGTTGCTATGTCCGCTCGAGCCGCCTGTCATGCCCTTTGAACCATCGATTGCGCCGTTGCCTACACCATTGCCGTTTCCGCTGCCACTGTTGTTGCCTACGGTGATCGGCAAGATAGGCACGCTAACCGCGCCGACACTGACGACCAGATTCACGATCGGGTCCAGAAGGCCGCTGGTGGCCTGGTTGCCATTGCCGGAGCCGGCTCCTGTGGAACCGCCGGAGCCGCTGGAGCCACCGTGACCACCGGTTCCAGTGCCGCCACCGTTTCCACCGTTCCCACCGGAGCCGCCGTTCCCACCGGAGCCGCCGGAGCCACCCGACCCACCGTGGCCGCCGTCTCCGGAACCGCCGCCGTTCCCACCGCCCCAGCCGCCATGGCCTCCGTTTCCAGAGCCACCTGAGCCACCTGAGCCTCCTGAGCCACCCGAGCCACCCGAGCCACCCGAGCCACCCGAGCCACCCGAGCCACCCGAGCCACCCGAGCCACCCGAGCCACCCGAGCCACCCGAACCACCCGAACCACCCGAACCACCCGAACCACCCGAACCACCCGAACCACCCGAGCCACCCGAGCCACCCGAGCCACCCGAACCACCCGAACCAGCCGAACCACCCGAACCACCCGAACCACCCGAACCACCCGAACCACCGTGGCCGCCATCCCCAGAACCGCCACCGTTCCCACCACCCGAACCGCCGGATCCGCCGTCTCCAGAACCGCCACCGTACCCGCCGCCGTACCCGCCATAACCACCCATTCCGCCACCTGCAAAACCGCCGCCGTACCCCGAGCCGGAAACCGTCACGCCGCCCCAGGTCGTGCTGCCGTTAAAACCGGAGCCACTACTCACGCCCGAACCGCTGCCGGTCCATCCGCTGGGCGCGCCGCTGCCTCCTGTCCACGAGAATCCCGATCCCGGTTGCCCGGGGGTTGTCCATCCGCCGCCTTGCGTCATCGAGGGAGGAGTGGGGGCGGTCACATCTCCGGCGTGAACCGGGGTCGCTAGCGACCACCATAGGAGTGCGCTTGCCGACGCAACGAGAGTGCGTTTGAAGGGAGCCATGATTAGTCCTTTCGCGATGAAATCGCGTCCTGATTGGTCAAAGGTGTAATCAGTGCCCCCGGAAAACCGCTGATCGGTCTTGCCTGAACGCTTGCTTTGAGCCCGACACCGCGCGTGTGTGCGCGTCGCCTTCGTATCGTTTTTCTGGAGCCGGCTGCGGTAGCGCCATGCTCGGATATGGCTTGCTCGGGCATTTGGCCGCTGCAAGTTCCGAGCCAATGCATTGTTAGCGCAAAGCGGTACGCTCCGTGTATGGTCCGTGTCGGAATTGAGTGGTGCGTGGCGCAGCGGGGCCTTGCTGGACGAGCTGCACGAGATGGAGTGCGAAACACCGTGACGGCACAGCGCGGCGCGTGTTACGCCCTGGACGTTACGTGTTCCCACCACGTCGAACGTAACTTGCCGTTACGCTATCCGGCTGCGCGGATAGTTCAGACAAAAATTGCTGTCGTTATGATACGGACTCCGATCTATCAAGCCAGATGTTGGAAACACGCGTTTAGATTTACGCCGACTCCGTGATTCTCTAAAGCTGCAGCGGGACCGGCTGTACCCGGCTGCAGCCGCCGCACTTGAACTGTGTTCGCAGCCGGTTCTCATGGTGCATGGGTAGCGGGTATCGGCCGCTTCATCTTGTCACTGGCGGCCGTGTGATATGCGTTGCATGCATGAAGTGATTTGTTTAATGCATTTGTAAGGATGGGCGGATTAAGGTCGAATGTCGGGCGCTGCGCGCCGGATGCGTGGCGGCGTGCTCACCGCACGTTTGCGCTTGTTCACTCACGGCGCGCATTTCTTCAAAAGAATGACGAAAGGAAAAACATGAAATACCTGCTTGCAACCCTGACGATTGCGCTGCTCGCCGTATCGTCCGGCAGCGCCATCGCGAAGGATTGGTCGACCGTGCGGTTTGGTGTCGACGCGAGCTATCCGCCGTTCGAATCGAAATCCGCCGACGGCAAGCTGGTCGGCTTCGACATCGATCTCGGCAATGAGATTTGCCGCCGCCTGAACGCGCAATGCGTGTGGGTCGAGAATGCGTTCGACGGGATGATTCCCGCACTGAAGGGGCGCAAGTTCGACGGCGTGCTATCGACAATGTCGATGACGCCGGCGCGCCAGACACAGATCGCCTTCTCGTCGAAGGTATTCCGTATCCCGACACGCCTTGTCGCGAAGAAGGGCTCGACGCTCCTGCCGACGCCGCAAGCGCTGGTCGGCAAGCGAATCGGCGTCGAGCAGGGTTCGATCCAGGAAACGTACGCGAAAACCTACTGGGAGCCGGCGGGCGCGGTGATCGCGTCTTACCAGGATCAGGATCTCGTTTACTCGGACCTGATTGCCGGGCGCATCGACGGATCGCTGCAAAACGCCGTGCAGGCCGAGGTCGGATTCTTGCACACGCCGCGAGGCAAGGACTTCGCATTTGCCGGTAATCCGCTTTACGACGCGAAGACGCTGGGAAGCGGGACCGCGATCGGTTTGCGCAAAGAAGATACCGACCTGAAGGCGAAGATCGACAAGGCGATCGCCGACATTCGCGCGGACGGCACGTACGACAGAATCGCGAAAAAATATTTCGACTTCGACGTCTACGGTCAGTGACAACAGACAGCCCGACGCACGCGCGCGATCGAGCGGTGAGTCGGGTTGTCGTGATTCGCTCGCAGCGGCAGTTTGCGCGGCCCGAACAGCGGCGAAGTTATCGCCCGGACTTGAGTTGCGTCCACAGCCGGTTCTGAAGTCGCAGGATGTCGGCCGGCAACGGCAATGACAGTGTGAGCGATTTCATCTTGTCGCCGCGAGGATAGACCGCTTCGTTATCGAGAATATCCGGCTTCACGTAGGCACGGGCAGCCGCGTTGGCGTTGGGGTAGAAAACCTGATTGGTGATCGCCGCGCTAACCTTGGGCTGAAGGATGTAGTTGATCCATTGCATGGCGGCTTCGGGGTGAGGCGCATCTTTGGGAACCGCCATCAAATCGAACCACAGCACGCCATCGCCTTTGGGAATGACGTAGCGAATCTCGTAGGCGCGATGGGCCTCTTGCGCACGCCGCTTCGCGATCCCGACGTCGCCCGACCACGCCAGCGCAATGCAGACATCGTTATTGGCCAGATCGTTGATGTAGCCGGACGAATTGAATTGCGTGATGTACGGGCGAATCGTTTTGAGCAGCTTGTACACGGCCTGATAATCCGCGGGGTTGGTGCTGTTGGGATCCTTATGGAGGTAGATCAGGCCCACCGAAAACGCATCCTCCGCCGAGTCGAGCACGGAAACGCCGCAGGTCTTCAACTTCGATACGTATTGCGGATCGAACAGCAGGTCCCAGCTATCGTAAGGGGCGTCCTTGCCCAATATCTGCGTCACTTTCGTGACGTTGTAACCGATGCCGTCCGTTCCCCATGACCACGGCACGGTGTACTGATTGCCAGGGTCGGCTGACGCAAGCATCTTCATGAGCGTGGGATCGAGATTGGCCAGATTGGGAATCTTGCTCTTGTCGAGCTTGCGGTACACCCCCGCTTCAATCTGCTTGCCGGCATAGCTGGACGACGGCACCACGATGTCATAACCCGACGAACCGCTGAGCAACTTTGCCTGCAAGGTATCGTCGCCGTCATAGACGTCGTAGCGCGTGTGAATTCCGGTTTCCTTTTCGAACCCCGCTACGGTGTCGTCGGCGATATTGTCCGACCAGTTGTAGACATTCAGTTCTTCGGCTTTGGCATGATTGGCCGTCGCGGCCAGCAGCCCCGATGCTGCGAGGATTCCAGTGAGGACAGTGAGGAGCGGGCGGGATGTCATAGTGACCTTTCGGTTTTAATGAAGGAGTTCAGGCAACGGGAAGAAGCGTCAGTCAGTCAGCGAACGGGCGGATTGCATGATCGGCGTCGCGGCGCCAGCCAACCTGTTGCAGTGCTTTCAGTAGCCGGTCGACGCCGAGCGCGGGAACATGAACGCCTCGTCCGTGCATATCTTCAGCAGCAACAAGTGCGTTGAGGATGGCCTCTTCGACCGCTTCCGCAGCCGCGACGAATAGCGCAGAGATGAAATCGTGGCTGACGCTGCGCAGGTTGATGACAGGTTCGCCCGGCTTGCCGTAATCCGCCGGCGGTATGCCGTGGTTGCCGACCGAGAACGCGATGAAAATGTCGCCACTGGAGTATTCCGTGCCGCCGCCCACCCGGGCTAATCCAATGCTTGCCCGCCGGGCAAGCTGCGTGCACTGATGGGGAAGCAGCGGCGCGTCGGTCGCAAGCGTCACGACGATCGACCCCATGCCGGGCACGCCCGCCTGACGTTTGTCGAATGGCGACGGCAGATCCCGCAACACCTCCCCAACCGGATAGCCGGCCACACGCAATGCGTCGCGGCGTCCGTAGTTCGCCTGGACCAGCGCCCCGACCGTCCAGCCGCCATCTTCTTGAGCGAGCTTGCGCGAGGCGGTTCCGATACCGCCTTTGAACTCATGACAGATCATGCCGGTGCCGCCACCGACTGACCCCTCGGCCACGGGACCGCTGCGGGCCTTGGACTGCGCCTCGTGGACATGCGCCGCGGTGACGTGCTGGCCCCAGATGTCGTTCAGTACGCCGTCGAAGGTTTCCAGCACCACCGGCATGCACCAGTACTGGCTATCGCCAACCGACGCGCGTTCGGCGGCGACCAGTGCATCGCGAACCACGCCGACGCTGTGCGTATTGGTGTACGCAATGGGCGTGGTCAGCAGGCCGGATTCGCGTATCCACTCGAGACCGGTGGCATCGCCGTTTCCATTGAGCACATGACAGCCGGCAAAACATGGCTCGAACCGGGCGATGCCAGGGCGCGGTTCGATGATCGTCACGCCGGTTCGAATCGACGCTTCTGCGCGATTTTCGACCAGGGTACGATGGCCGACTCTTACGCCTTGCACGTCGGTGATGCCGTTAAACGGACCGGGCGTGCCGTGGCCAACTCGAACGCCAATGTCTCTGATACCCATACTTTTCTCCTGTGTTGCTCGTTGCGAGCAAGCTTGTCGACGCGCATGCGGCGGGGTATGGAGATGGTAGGGTGGCGGGCAACGAGTGAAAATCCGGCCGAAGGGCTAGAACGATAATGCGGCCTACCCTTTAAGGGGTAGTTGGCGGAGACCGGCATGCAGCTTGAAGTATCGGACGTTGCGTTTCATCAGCGGCTTGGACGTCTGGTCGAGAAACTCGACGACAAACAGTTCTGGCAAGCGCTGATCGACCTGTTGCGCAAGGTGGTCCACGTCGACAACTGGGTGGTGATGATTTTCTGGCCCAACGGAACGCCCCAGTTGATCGCGGAAATCCCGGCGCGCGCGCCCCACGACGAACTGTTCAAAGGGTATTTGAATAGCGTCTATTTGCTGGACCCTTTCTATCAATTCAGCCTCGGCGCGATCAGCCCGGGTGTGTATTGTCTCGACGAAGTGGCGCCCGATCATTTCCGCGAAACCGAATACTTTCGCCGTTATTTTTCGGTGAACGTGCTGGAAGACGAGGTGCAGCTTCTGGCGCCACTGCCGGCGGGCGGCACGCTGTCCGTATCGCTGGGTAGCGAACGCCGCTTCAACGCGACTGAAATCGGCACGCTCTGCCTGTACGGCGCATGGTTGCTGCCGTTGATGTGCCATGCGCTGTCGGCGCAGACAGCGCTACTCCCGCCGCCGGTCAGTTCATCCGCGCAAAGCGACCGGCGTCTTCACTTCGAACAGGCGTTGCACAAGCGCTCCAATGCTTCGTTGACCCAGCGTGAGATTGAAGTCGCGCTGATGATTCTGGCCGGTCATTCGACCAAAAATATGGCAAAACTGCTTGGCGTGTCGCCGGCCACCGCCAAGGTGCATCGGCGCAATCTTTACAGGAAGCTGAACATCTCGTCGCAGTCGACGCTATTTCTACTCATCATGGACGGGGAATCGGAGGCAAGCTGAAGCGGATGCTTTGAAACGCGCCCTTTTTTTTATACGCTGTTATCGACAGGCAGGCCGCAGCTCAGCCATGGCAGGAGACGGGCCGCCTGGCGCTCGGGACGGCGCATCGTTCGTTGGCGGGGGTCCTCACTCATAGAGAAGGAGCCATTCATGAAATCGTCTGCGGATCCGCAAACGGGCGTCCAGGCCGGCCACATCGGAGAACGTGGCCACGGGCCCATGGCCAGACTGGCGCTGGCCGCCATCGGCATTGTGTTCGGCGACATCGGCACCAGTCCGCTCTACACCATGAGCACGGTATTCGACTCGAGCCACGGGCTGGTGCTCAACCGCTTCAATGTGCTGGGCGTGGTGTCGCTCATCATCTGGTCGCTAATCATCGTGGTGACGCTCAAGTATGTGACGCTGATCATGCGCGCTCACAACCACGGCGAGGGCGGCATCATGGCGCTGCTGGCGCTGGCTTCCAGTTCGGTGATGGACCGCCCGCGGCTGCGTAACGGCCTGCTGCTTGCCGGTGTGTTCGGCGCGGCGCTGTTCTATGGCGACGGCGTCATCACGCCGGCGATCTCGGTGCTGAGCGCGGTGGAAGGTCTGCAAGTGGCGGAGCCGCAGCTCAAACCCTACGTGGTGTCGATCGCGCTGGTCGTGCTGGTCGCCCTGTTTCTGATGCAGCGGCATGGCACGGCCGGGATCGGCGCGGTGTTCGGGCCGGTGATGGTGCTGTGGTTCGGCGTGATCGCGGTGGTGGGACTGCTCAACATCGGTCGCGCGCCGGCCATCCTGGACGCGTTCAACCCGTTCATCGGCCTCGAATTTCTGCTGCGCAACGGCTGGCGGGCCTTTATCTCGCTTGGCGCGGTGGTGCTGGCGCTGACCGGCGCCGAGGCGCTATATGCCGACATGGGTCACTTCGGCGCGCCGCCGATCCGCCTGTCCTGGTTCGCTCTCGTGCTGCCCGCGCTGGCGCTCAACTACCTGGGTCAGGGCGCGCTGCTGTTGTCGGACCCCAAGACCGTGGATAACCCTTTCTTCCACCTGTTCCCGTCGGCGACGCTCTTTCCGATGGTGGTGCTGGCCACCGTGGCGACCGTGATCGCGTCGCAGGCGGTGATCAGCGGCGCGTTTTCCATGACGAGGCAGGCCATGCAACTGGGCTTCATGCCGCGGATGGGCATCATCTATACGTCGGAACGCGAAGTTGGCCAGATCTACGTGCCCGCCATCAACTGGCTGCTGCTGATCGCGGTGGTGGCCGCCGTGCTGGGCTTCGGCTCCTCGACGGCGCTGGGTTCGGCCTACGGCATCGCCGTAACGGGCACCATGATGATTACCACCTTCCTTACCTTCTACGTGGTGCGCTACGCATGGCACTACAACTGGATATTGTGCGTGTTGGCCACCGGCTTTTTCTTCGTCATCGACCTGGCGTTCTTCTCGTCCAATCTGCTGAAGTTCGTGGATGGCGGGTGGTTCCCGCTGCTGCTGGGCGCGATCATGTTCACCATCATGTCCACCTGGCACCGCGGCCGTGGACTGATGGTCGAAGAGGCCGGCGTCCATGCCGGCGCGCTGCCGCTGGCCAGATACCTCGACAGCCTGTTCGCAAAGGCGGCGACCCGCGTGCCCGGCACCGCGGTGTTCCTGACCATCGACCCCAACACCGTGCCGCACGCACTGGTCAATAACCTGGCGCACAACCACGTGGTGCACGAGCGTGTGCTGTTCGTGCATGTGATCAACCTGGACGTGCCCTATGTGCCGCGTGAGCAACGCGTGACGATCACGTCGCTTGGCCACGACTGCTACACGATTATCGTGGCCTACGGTTTCAAGGACGAGGTCGATCTTCCGCAAGCGCTGCGCGACTGCGAGCCGAAGGGTCTCGCGGTCGATCCGGCACAGGTGTCCTATTTCCTCAGTCATGCCACCGTGGTGGCAACCGGAGGCAAGGGGATGCCGGTGTGGCGCGAACGACTTTTCGGTGTGATGGCGCACAATATCGGCAACCCGGCGGCTTATTTCAAGCTGACCACGAACCGGGTGATCGAACTGGGCTCGCGAGTCGAAATATGAGGTGACGGTTGTTGCACTGCGTGATGAACGTCTCGCAGGACGAGAAGGACCACAAACATGAAAAGACTTTTCGTTTGCTGTGACGGCACCTGGAACTCGGACAGCGACGAGTTTCAGGGGGTGCCTGTTCCAACGAACGTTGTCCGCTTTTTCAACGCGCTGAGCGAGCGCGGCGGCGATGGCATCGAACAGCTTCGGTACTATCACGTCGGCATTGGTGCCAACGAAGGCAGGGTGCGCCGCGTCATCGACGGCGCGCTTGGACTAGGACTCTCCCGGGACATTCGAACCGCCTACAAGTGGCTGTCCGACCACTACGAAGAAGGTTCTGAAATCTTCGTGATCGGTTTCTCCCGTGGCGCGTTCACCGCGCGAAGCCTGGTGGGCATGCTGCATCACTGCGGGTTGCCGCACAGGGCAAGCTGGGCGCTGGTCAAAAAGGCATGGAACCTGTACCGGCTCGACCCAAGAATACCGGCAAACGTCAGCCGGCAGGAACGCTTCCGTGCCGCGCATGGCAAACCGCCGCCCATTCGCTTCCTGGGCGTATGGGAGACGGTGGGCGCGCTCGGCATCCCTGAAATTGCGCAGTTGTTCGGCCTCGGCAGGCAGCGTTTCGAATTTCATGACACGACGCTGTCGCCAGAAGTTGAACGCGCGGTACAAGCCCTCGCGATCGACGAGCAGCGCAACAACTTCTTGCCAACCTTGTGGACGGATGCGGATGGTTGCGACCCGGTGCGCGTGACCCAGTTGTGGTTCCCTGGGGTGCACGCTGACGTCGGCGGCGGCTACAAGGAAACCGGGCTTTCCGACGCCACGCTCAAATGGATGATGGCCGAGGCCGCGCGCTGCGGCGCGGTGTTCGCGCCCGCCATGCTGGAGCAGTTAGCCGATGCGGATCAGTCGTCGCCAGCCGCGGTGCATGGCGTACTGCATAACTCGCTGACGGGCTTCTACAGGAGAATCGGCTTTCGTCCGCGATCCTTCCCGTATCTGGCGAAGGATTCGCGGATATGCGCCGAATCGATCTCGGCGCTGGCCTTGGCGCGGCAGGCCGATCCGCCCATCTTTCAGGCTCCCTATCGACCCAACGTCAACCCCGCGGTCCCGGTTCAGGTACGGGTTTTCGCCAGCTCGTTGTGGAACTGGACAGGTATTTTCATGAAGCAAGGCGTGCGCTACCGGTTCAAGGTGCCTGACGGTCAAACATGGCTGGATGGGGACAGCGCGTCGGGCGCGGAGGGTACGCGGGGTACGTGGCTGCTACGCCTGCTGGCCTGGTCCAAACGGGTCAAGGGGGCGAACTGGTTCGAACTCTGCGGTGCGATTTCATACCCGGGGGAGGCGGGCGTGCCGCCGGAACCCTTCTACTTCAGAATCGGTCGAGAGGTGGAGGTCGAGGCACCCCACTCAGGTTATCTATATTGCTTTGCCAACGACGCCAGCTGGGCGTACTGGAATAATCAAGGCAGTCTGCGGGTTGAAATTGTCGAATCGAGCGGTGTGCAGGCCGGCAAGACGGCACATCCCGCTTCAGACGAAGATCTGACCGCGCCTGCAACCGCGCCCGGAGGTTATGGAGCAGGCCAGCCGTCGTGACGCGTCAGGCGTTTGTCGGGCGTCGGCGACTTTGCGGGTGTGATCGCCATCACTGAACCCGCGACGCTGCTTGCCCATGCGATATGGGCAAACCCACGTCCTTTCATCGGCAATACGCTCGAATGCGGTAACGTATTGGGTACTCTATTTTCTGGCAAGCCATATTGAGCTTTGAGGCACTTATGTTCACGGACGCAGACACCATCACGGACGAACGGGTCGCGGAAATCGCGGATCGCATGGTCGAGGAAGGCCGGAAAGTTTCCCCGGTGACCATTTGGCCGGAGCTTCCCGGCGGGTCGATTGTTGCCATTGCAGCGGCTTTGCAACGCTGGCGCGAAGTGCGGCAGCCCGTTACGCCGCCTATGCAGGTGCAGGCTGCATTGCCGGGGCATATTGCCGAAACCATGATGAACGCCGCGGATCGGCTCTGGATGGCGGCTCAAGGCGAAGCCGACAAAGCGGTCAGTCAGCACCTGAGCGCCGTGAACCAGCAACTCGACGCTCTCCGTGCGGAACGCGATGAGGTGCTAGTCGAGTACCAGAAGTCGGCCGAAGAAGTTGCAGCAGAGCGCGAGCGCCATATTGCGCTGACGAATGCATTAGGTGCTTCCGAGGCCATGTCCGCTCGCCTCACAGCGGAACTCGCGGCTGCGACGGGCCGGGCCGAAGCGGGCGAGGCTCGCGCGGCAGAACTGGCGCAGCGAGTGTCGACGGAACAGGCCGCGCTGGAGCACACCAGGGCGGAACTCGACGAGGAGCGCAAGGCGCGCGAAGAGCTGGCCACCGCCGTGTCGACCCAGAACGACGAAATCGCGCGGATGAAGCAGGAGCTCGACGAGGCGCGGCAGGAGATTTCCTCGCTGGGCTTCGATTGTCAGGCGAAGTCGGCCGAAGCGGATAAAGCGTTGCAGGAGGCAACTGCGGCGTCGGATCGCGCGGAAGCGGCCACGGCGCAGGCGAGCGAGAGTCTCGCGCGGGTCGCCGGACTGGAAGCCGAAAGGGATGAGGCGCGTCACGCACTTGAAGCAGAGCGCCAGACAAGCGCAGCGCGTCGTGAGGAAGCCGCGATTCAGTTCGACGAATTGCAGCGTGTGAGCCGGGAATTCGAAGCGGCGCGGGAGCAGGTTGGTGCGATGACCGAAGCGAAAGCGGCGGCGGATGCCGAGCTCGCCCGGATTTCGCACGAGGCGTCTGCTGCGAAGGAGCGCGCAGAATCGGCGGAACAGCATGCCGCGACGTTAGCGCAGCGACTTGCGGACGTAGAACAGGCGAAGACGGTTGAAGCGGAGCGCTGGGCTCAGGAATCGAGCGCGGCCTCATCGCGTGCGGACGCCGCCGCGGCGCAGGCGAGCGAGAGCCTGGCGCGGGTCGCCGCATTGGACGCCGAACTGACCGAGGCGCGCAACGCGCTTGCGGCAGAGCAGCAGACGAGCGCAGCGCGGCGCGAGGAAGCGTCGGTTCAGCTTGGCGAACTACAGCGCGTGACGAGCGAACTCGATGCGGTGCGGCAACAGCTTGACGCCATCACGGAGGCGAAATCCGCTGCGGATGCCGAACTGGCTCAGCTTGCACAGAATGCCTCGGCGACGAGCGCCGAACTGGCGAGGGTCTCACAAGACGCCTCGGCCGCCAAGGAACGGGCGGAGGCTGCCGAACAGCATGCCGCGGCGTTGCAGCAGCAGCTTGCCGACGTCGAGCAGGCGAAATCGGCCGATGCGCAACGATGGGCGCAGGAGGCCGGCGCGGCGTTGTCGCGCGTAGAAGCGGCCACGGCGCAGGCACATGAGAGCCTGGCGCGGATCGCTGCGCTTGAGGCTGAGTTGGGCGAAGCGCGCAGCGCGCTCGCGGCGGAGCGCGACGCAGGCGCAGCGCGGCACGATGAAGCGTCGCTTCAACTGGGCGAACTGCAGCGTGTGACGAGCGAACTCGAGGCGGCGCGGCAACAGATTAGCGCCATCACCGAGGCGAAAACGGTGGCGGAAGCTGAGTTGGCTCGGGTATCGCAGAACGCGTCGGCAACGAGCGAGGAACTGGCCCGGGTTGCACAAGACGGTACCAGCGCAAAGCAACGGGCCGAGGCCGCCGAGCAGCATGCGGCGACGTTGGCGCAACGTCTCGCGGAAGTCGAAAAAATTCGCGCGGAAGAAGCGCGACGCCATCTTCAGCTTGCCAATCAAGCGTCCGAATCAGCGTCGGCGGAAGAAGTCGCCGAGTTGCAACGCCAGATTTCGGCTCAGGCCAAAGCGCATGAGAAGGCTTTTAACGATCTTAGGGCAATCGCGGAACAGTGGGTCGCGCACGCGAAGGATCTCAAGGAACGACTCGCTGCGGCAAACGAGAAGCTTCTGTTTATCGACTCGCGCAGTACAGGAGAAGTGGCGCTCATTCGCAAGCTCTCGTCCGAACTTGAGCGCATCAAGCCGGATAGCGATCTGATATCCCGGGACACGCAGCAAAAGCTGATCGGCGCGACGATGGCCGAGCGGCTTTCGCAGAAGGGTTACCGGTATGACCCGACGACGGCGGTGATGTCGAAAGTCGAGCGTTGATTGGCGGACTGCACCGATCTAACTTCCCGCCGATAACACCTCAGTGCGTTTGCGCTGCAGAAACCGGCGCGCGGCCGGATCGCGTTCGAGTCCGATCGCGAGGTCGTACGCGCCAAGCGCTTCGGCCGTCGCACCGGCACGTGCGAGCAGATCGGCACGCGCGGCCCAGTACGGCTGGTAGTCGCTCAGCCGCGGATCGTCCGCGTACGGCTCGAGCGCGTCGAGCGCCGCCCGCGGGCCGTCCCGTTCCGCCTGCGCGAGCGCTCGGTTCACGGCGACCACCGGCGAAGCCGAGAGCGCGAGCAGCGCATCGTAGAGTTGCACGATCTCATCCCAGTTCGGGCGATGCGTCCAGCAGCGGTGGACGTGCGCGGACTGCAGCGCGGCCTCGAGCTGAAAGCGCCCGATGGCGTTGAACGCGCTTGCGCGTCTTAACAACGCGCTGGCGGCGTCGATCATCGGTGCGTTCCATGTCGCCGGATCCTGCGCCGACAGCGGCACGTACTCGCCGGCTGCGTCGCGTCGCGAATCGCGCCGCGCCTGCGCGTACAGCATCAGCGAGAGCAGACCAAGCGTCTCCGGTTCCTCGGGCAGCAGCTCGACGAGCAGTTGTGCAAGAAACAGCGCCTCGCCGGCGAGATCGCGCCGCTCGGTATCGCTGCCGACCGGATCGGTCCATCCTTCCGCATACGCCGCATAGACCGCTTCCAGTACCGCAGCGAGCCGCTCGGGCAGCTCCTCGCGCTCCGGTACGCTGAACGGAATGCCGGCTTCGCGGATCTTGTTCTTCGCTCGCACGAGACGCTTGGTCATCGCGGCGGGCGACATCAGGAACGCGGACGCAATCGTCTTCGCTTCGAGCCCCAGCACCACCTGCAGCATGAGCGGCGTGCGAATCGCGGCGTCGAGCGCCGGGTGCGTGCAAGCGAACAGCAGCGCAAGCCGCCGGTCGGGCAACAGGCCGGCTTCGCGTTCGTCGATCTCGTCGGCGAGGATCGCGAGCTGATTCACCACTTCATCGCCGACCCGGCGATGTCGCGCGCCGTCGAGCGCCCGGCGGCGCGCCACCGTCATCAGCCACGCTTCGGGATTCGCGGGGCAGCCGCGCTTCGGCCAGTCCGCGAGCGCGGCCGCAAACGCGTCGGCGAGCGCGTCCTCGGCCGCGGCGACGTCGCGGGTACGCATCGCCAGCAGCGCGACGAGCTTGCCGTAACTGCGGCGAGCGACCGCCTCCGCAATCGAATGTGTGGCACCGTCAGCGTCACGGTCGCCGCCGGACGGGTTCATGCAACAGACGGCGCGTCGTAGGGGGCAGTCCAGACCGGGCGCACTTCCATCAGGCCGTGCGCCGCGCCGGGACAACGCGACGCCCACGCGATTGCCGCGTCCAGATTGGGCACGTCGATCAGGTAGTAGCCGGCGAGCTGCTCCTTCGAATCGGAAAACGGTCCGTCAAGCACCTGCGGCTTGCCGTCGACAAGCCGTACCGTGGTGGCCGTGCTCGTGTGCTGCAAGCGGTTGGAGCCCAGCAGCACCTCCGCTTTTTTCAACGACTCGGTGTACGCCTGATAGGCGGCAACGCCTTGCTGCCGCTCGCTGGCGGTCATTTTGTTCCAGCCGTTCTCTTCCGAGTAGATCATCAATAGATATTGCATATGAGCCTCCGTCATGGGGTTAGGGCGGGCGAATTGCATTGAGCCGCCACTACAATGACGCGCGGGCCGCATGCTGACGGACAGGTGGCGTCGAAAAAATCGCGAACGGCAGTGGTGTGCCAGGGGAGTGCAGCAGTACCCGGCCAACTCAGGCTACTGGAGGTCGCCATGGGAATTATCGGCCCACAAGCTCAAGCGCGTCACGAACTCTTCCGACAAACAATGCGGCGGCCACGCATTGCGCCAGCCTTTCGTTGCGGCAGGTCTTCCCGCTACCGATCAGGCCGATGGATTGTGTGCGCTCATGTCGAATTGCTTGTGCATTTGTGGAGATTTGTATAGGGGTGCGCAAGATGTCCAACGCATAAGCTATGCTGCGCGTCGAGCAGGCTGGCGCGGCGTTGTTGCGTGTTGACCGTGCATCGCGCCATGCCTTTGCCTGCCGCTATTCAAACAACTCGTCGTGAACGATTCGTCCCATGTCATTCCGGATCCTGTTTGTCGAAGACGATGACCGCCTGTCAGCGTTGGTCAGCGACTATTTGCGCAAACGCGAATACGACGTCGAGGCGGTGCTGCACGGCAACAACGCCGTGCCGGCCATTCTCGAGCGTCGTCCGGACCTGGCGATTCTCGAAGCGAACCTGTCAGGCAAGGACGGTTTGCAGATTTACCGCGACGCGTGCGAACAGTTCGACGGGATGATCATCATGGTGCCCGAGCGCAACAAACAGTTCGCCGAAATACTGGGCCGCGAATTCGGCGCGGACGCCCCCATACATCAATCCGTCGAACCGCGCGTGCTGCTGGCGCGCATCAAGGCGCAATCGCGCCCCGTGACTACGCGTGCGGCGGAGGCTGCTCAACCCGAGCGCTATACCTTCGGCAAGTTCGAGATCTGCCGGGCAAGCCGTACGGTCAAGCTCCCGGATGGCAGCCAGCCCGATCTGACATCGGCCGAGTTCGACTTGTTGTGGGCGTTGGTGAGTTGCGCGGGCGAGGTGGTAAGCCGTGACGAGTTGATGAGGCAACTGCGCGGCATCGAATTCGATGGGCTCGACCGCACGATCGACGGCGGCATTTCCAAATTGCGTCGCAAGCTGCACGACCACGCCGGTACGTCGCAGCGCATCAAGACGGTCCGCGGCAAGGGCTATCAGTTCAGCAAGCTGGCCTGGGATTGAAACCGTGTGCCGCGAATGCGGTGTCGAACGCGGTGTTGTTTCAGCAGACAGTCTGCTGCGGACCTGTAGGCGCCACAGGTCCGCTCCTGAGATCGACAGACAGGGTGCGAGGATGCGCTTCAGTAGGCACAGTAATCGAGGTTCAACCGTGGAAGCAAGCAGATGGTTTGCCCCAGGCGATCACCCGCGAGTAGAACGCCAGGGGCAGTTGTGGGCCGTTGCCACACCGGAGGGTTGGCGCAAGGTGCACCCGGGCGACTGGATCTTGACGGATAGCACGGGAAACTCGTGGCCGATGGGGGATCGCGAGTTTCGCTATTGCTACGAGCCGGTTGAAGACCGATTGCCGAATCTTTGAACATGGCCGGTTGTACACCGGTTGTACACCAGTTGCACACGGTTCCGGCACTGGCCCTCGGAGTGGGCCGGAACCCATTTGGCCGGCCCTCATAGGGCCGGCTTTTTTTTAGGCATTTTGCGCAAGGCAGTACGCGTTGCGCGCAGCTTGTGGGATCAGTTCGCCGCTGTTCGCATTGCGCGATATTCGCGCCGCACGATATCCATCAATTCTTCAACCGACGTACTCGCGGCTTCGCGCTGGTACGTGACACGCCCGCGCTGCATCAGCATCACCCGGTCCGCGATATCGAGCGTCTGCGCGTAGTTGTGCATGATCATGATGATCGACAGGCCGCCTTTGTTCTTCAGCCGCAGGATCAGGTCGATGATCAGGCCAGCCTCGCGGGCGCCCATGGCGGCGAGCGGCTCGTCGAGCAGCAGAATTTTCGCATTCGAATTGACCGCGCGGGCCACCGCGATAGCCTGCCGCTGTCCGCCGGACAACTGCTCGACCGGCAGATCGACCGACGGCACATGCACGCCGATTTCTTCCAGACACTCGGCGGCGCGCTCACGCATGGCGCGATTGTTCAACAGCCGGAACGGCCCGCGCCGGATGATCTCGCGATTGAGAAACATGTTGTGATAGATACTCAGCGAATTGGCCAGCGCCAGATCCTGGTAGACGCATTCAATGCCGAGCGAACGGGCATGGTCGACCGAGCGAAGCAAGGTTTCCTCGCCGCCGACAAAAAGCTTGCCGCCGGTCTGCTGATGAAAGCCCGTCAGGATCTTGATCAAGGTCGATTTGCCGGCGCCGTTGTCGCCCAGCACGCCAAGGATCTCGCCCTGTCGGAGTGTTAGCGACACCCCATCGAGCGCGGTGACCGCACCGAAACGCTTGACGATATCTTCGCCGCGCAGCGCCTCCGGCACCTCGGACATCACAGCTCTCCCTTGCGTGCGAGACGAACCACGTGGATGTTGAAGATCATGGCCCCGAGGATCGCCGCGCCGAGAATCATGTTGAAGGTGAAGGCGTTGATACCGATCAGCGTGAAGCCGTCGTTGAGAATGCCGAGCACCGCCGCGCCGATCAGCCCGCCGATGATCGTGCCCGAGCCGCCGGCGAGCGGCGTGCCGCCAATCACGGCCGCGGCAACCGCAAGAAACATGATCTGGTTACCGCCCGCTTGCGGATCGATCGACGTGATACGAAAACCTTCGAGTATCCCGGTCAAGCCGGCGAGCACCGCGGCAAGAATGAAGTTGCCGAGTTTCAGGCGTCTGACCTGGATCCCCGCTTCGCTCGCACCCAGTTGATTCGCTCCCGACGCGATCGTATGCAAACCCCAGCGTGTATGACGCAGCAACACGTGCATGAAGGCGGCAATGGCAAGCGTCCAGATGATTTCGCTGTAACCCCATTCCCCCATGAACGCAGCCAACGCGGAGTTCTCCGGCGGCGAAACCGGCGTACCTCGCGAGATCGTCAGGGTGAGGCCGTTCACGAAGAACAACGTACCCAGCGTGGTCACGAAAGAGGGGATGCGCAGGTACACCGTCACCGCGCCGTTAATCAGGCCGACCAGGCCCGCTGCGATCACGCCGATAATGATCGCGAGCCACGCGGGCATGCCGGCCTCGATGGCGAAGTACATGATGAAAGGCGCGAACGCAAAGACCATCCCGGCGGAAAGATCGATTTCCCCGCCGATCATCAGCATGATTTCGCCAAAGGCGATGATCGCCACCGGGGCGATGAACTGCGAAAGATTCTGAAGACTCGCGCTGGTCAGCAGGAAGTCATGGTTGACGCTCTCGAAGTAGATGCTGAGGATCAGCGCGACCGCCAAGATGCGAATTTCGCTGGAGCGTCCGAGCGCGCCTGACCAGCGCCTCGGACGCATTGCGGATTTTTGAACGTCCGTCACGGGAGCGCTCACCCTTTGATCGCACCCGTGCGTGGCACGATCTGGGCTTTCGTGCTCTTGCCTTCATAGCGCGTCGATGTGTTCAGGTACGGATCGACCGTGCCCTTGGTGACGAACTTCAGGCCCGTGTTGACATTGGCGGGCCCTACCAGACCACCGGAGGCGAGAAAGATGAACGCCTCCACGACCGTATAGAAACCCTGCACGTAGGGCTGCTGATCGATCGTGAAATCGAGGAAGCCATCGTGAATCAGATCGACCGTGCGCGGCAACAGATCGAAGCCGCCGCCGTGGACACCTTTGGACGGCAGGTTGGATTCTTTCATCACCTCGGCCACGCCTTGGGTGCTGCCCGCATCCACGGCAAACATGCCTTTGAGATCCTGGTGGCCGAGATAGAAGGACTTGATCTTCGATAGCTCTTCGTTGACGGTCGCGCCGGTTGCGATGGTCTGCACGTCGATCTTCTTGCCCGATTTCTTGATTGCGGCGGCGGCGCCGTCAAGCCGCGGCTGAATATTGAGCTGCCCTGGCGTGGCGATAAAGAGTGCGACGAGGCCGCTGTCGATCAGGTTCGAGATTCGCTCGCCCATCTGGTAGCCGGAAAGATAGAGATCCTGACCGATATACGCAAGACGCGGATTCGTCGAGCCGGACGGCGCGTCGGCGTTATAGGCGAACACGGGAATGCCTGCGTCGAGCGCGGCCTGGATGGGTTTGTCGAATGCTTTCGGGTCGACGATCGGTACGGCAATCGCGTCGGCTTTCGCAGCGATCGCCGCGTTCACTGCGTTGACCATTTCGCCGATGTCGGCATTGGCCGAGCCGGTCCATTGGTAGTCCATCCCCAGCATGGCCGTCGCATCCTGAATGCCGTATTGCGTGGGAACGAAGAACGGATTTGTCGTGACGTGATTGACGAAGACGATTTTCCACCGCTTGTGGCCGGGGAACGAACCGCCTTCCGCCGCCTGGGCCTGCGTGATCAGGCCACCCATGCCGCCCATCCCACCCATTAACGCGAGTGCCGCGGAGAGTCCCGCGCCTTGTAACAAGCCCCGACGCGTGCCTTGCACTTCGTCTTCGTCTTCCTTCGCTTGCGCCATTTCTATCTCCCGTCTCTCAATTATTGAACACTTCACGGTCCATGACGGCGCAAGCAGGAAAAGCCCCGGCAAGAGCAACACCGGAGCCGGGCATCATTTCGTTCATGAAGCCCACGTGCACGCGCGTACGCATGACTACCCACCAGAAAATGCTATATCACGCTCTTTCGCCTACTAATCGATGTATACCCTTAACTAGTCGGACTAATTAAATTTTTGCGCTGCAGCGCGGCCTTCGATATTGGGTTGAAGCAGTGCGGCGCAACACGATGATGGAGTAGCCCCGCCTCGCTCAGTGCGGATCTCGCGGAGCCGAATTGCTGTGCGTTATAGGGTGCCTGAATAGTATGACTATCGGGTGGCTGCACGAAAGAAGCGCAACGCGCGGGACGTCAGGCGTTCGCTGCGTGCGGATCAGGGGTGCGTCTGAAACTGGCCGCCGGTTTCCAGCACGCTTACGGCGTCTGCACGCGCATTGTCGAGCTGAACGAGGCTTGCCTGCCGGGCACCCAGCGGATCGCGGCTCTGGATCGCGGTGAGAATCGCCTTGTGACGAGGCAGCGACAACGCATGCGTGTCCGGATGGCGACTCGTCAGCTTGATCGATTCGGACAGGGCAAGCGACAGCATGTTGCCGATATAGGCCAGCAGGTCGTTGTGAGTGGCCGCCATGATGGCGCGGTGAAACTCGAGGTCGGGGTCCAGTAGCGCGCTTGCGGTTTCCGCACGTTCCATCTGATCGTAAGCCGATGCGATGCGCGCGAGATCCTCGCTGGTCGCCGCCGTGGCGGCGAGTGCCGCCGCCGCGGGTTCGATCACGCGGCGCACGGTCAGCAGCGAACCGAAGAACTCGCCCTCCGGCACACTGTTGATCGTCCAGAACAGGACGTCGGGGTCCAGCATGTGCCAGTCCGCGCGAGGTTTCACCACACTGCCCACACGCGGTTTCGACACCACCAGACCTTTTGCCACCAGTACGCGAGTCGCCTCGCGCAGCACGGGGCGGCTCACGCCATAGCGCTCGCACAGCACAGTCTCGGCAGGCAGGCGCTGGCCCGGCTGTACTTTCCCGCCGACGATATCCATGCCGAGCTCCTGCACAATGCGGCCGTGCAAGCTCTTGCGCTGTTGCAGATGACGGTAGTCCATGGTCGGCGGTCGCGATCGTGTCCGGCTCAGTCTTGTGCCGACCCGTGCAGCGTTCTGGACGACGCTTACCGTGTTGTCGGCACGGATACGGGTTGGTTTCTTGCAAAAAGGTTACCGATCCAAGCATAGCACGCAGTATCTGGCGTGCCCCCTGGTGCCGATGCCGATGCCGGTCCCGCACACGACCGGCGATACAGTGGCGTCGCCTGGCTGTGGCGTGTGGGTGAGCGTCCGCTCACGGCCTAACGAAGCATGGGTTCAGGTTCGGCTCGCGCCACCTGCATATCCAGTGCCGTGAGGCCGGCAGCGGATCGAATCCGCAGCGTTCCGCCGAGCCGCTGCGCACGCGCCTGCATACTGCGCATGCCGGTTCCCGCATGCTGCTGGAGCGCGGCGGGATCGAAACCGATTCCGTTGTCGCGAACAGCGAGTGCGAGTTCGCGCTCGTCGCTGTGCAGCTCGATCTCCACCTGGCTGGCGCGGCTGTGCTTGAAGACGTTGGTGAGGGCTTCCTGAAGAATCCGCATGACGTCGATGCTTTTCGAGGGCGGCAGGTAGCACCGGTCAAGTCCGGCGATCGACCAGCGGCATTCGATGCCGTGGCTTTCCAGCAGGCTCGTGAGCCGGTGCCGTAGCGGACCGATCTGATCGGCCAGCGGAGATTCGCCGGGCCGCTGGGTCGAGGCCGTATCGATGATGATGCGCAGATCGTCGCGCAGCTCTTTCAGAATCGACAGGAAGCGTCCGGACGGGATACCGTGCGGTGCGTGCTCGAGCGTGGCAATGCTGCTGACAAGCGTGCCGCCCAGCCCGTCATGAAGGTCGTGGGCGAGATTGAGCCGTTCGTTGAGCCTGACGTTGGCGACTTCGAGTTCGTGCTCGCGGTGCAGTGTGTTCGCCAGTTCGACCCTGGCCGCGTCGACGGTGATGTTCAACTCCTCGTTGAAGCGCTCGATACGGCGCAGACTGGCGACGAAATTCCAGGCGAGCACCAGCGCCATGCCGATCATCTGCAATTGCGACGTGAGTGCGGAGTAGTAGCGATTGTCGTTGAGGATACCGAGGAACGTCAGCAGGTCATGCACGCCGGCGATCAGGAAAATGGCAATGCAGATCGACAGAATGCGATGATCGGTGCGACCGTGACGCAATGCGACGTAGAGAAAGGCAAAGCAGGTCGCGAAGAAACTGCAGGCCTGCGCCACGGTCAGGACGGCGCGCGTCATGCCCATATCGCTGTGCGGTGTCGCGAGCATGACGATCGTGCCGACGGCCACGAGTAGCCAGAGTACAGTTTCGATACGTGGCAAACGCCGTTCGCAAAAGCGTATGGAGAACATCGTGAACGCCGCGCTGTAGATAATCAACGCGATCGAGTTGGCACTTTCCCACCCGTCGGTACTGGCAAACGGCCATGGGCTCGTCGCCACCTGGTTGAGCGCCACCCACCACCAGGCGAGCGACATCAAACTGAACCAGCCATAGACGGCTTCCTGCCGACGCATGAGCCATAACGCGAAAAAGAAGCAGCCGAGCGTGGCCGTCACGGCAAGGCTGGAGAGTTGCAGATCGTGGCGCAGCCAGTATTCGGCTTCGTAGCTGCGCTGGAGCGTGTCGGGATCGCCGATCGATACGTTGCCAAGTCCGGGCTGGTATTGCGACAACCCCGACACGCGTATCAGCAGCGTATTGGTGCCCTCGCGCAGCAAGGGCGGACTCAGGACCTGATAGCGTGGCGCGTTCCAGGCGCGCGTCAACGGTTCAAGCAGATGCCGGTCGCGCATGAGCAAGCTGCCGTTGAGATAAATCGCACCGGCCATGTTCAGATAGTCGAGCATCAGCGCGGCAGGATGCGCTACGTCTGCCTGTTGCCATGAGAGCCGATACCAGACGACGCCGTCGAATTCCGGCCAGCGTGAAGACCAGTCGTCGGGTAGCGATACTGAAATCCAGCCTGCCGATGGCGGGCTGTCAGACTGCCAGTCCGCGCGGGCCGCTTCGATGTGGGGATGCGTGAGGGTGTCGGCGTGCGCCGGCACGGCGGCCGCGGTGCTGGCGTGCAGTGCGGCGAGGGCGCAGATCAGGGCAACAAGCCATGCGTGCGCGCTTCGAACACGGCCTGAGTGCGAGAGTTGACCGCCAGTTTCTTGTAGATGTTCTTGACGTGACATTCGACCGTTAGCCTGGACAGGGATAGCACATCGGAAATCTCGCGATTGGTGAGCCCTTTGTTGACCAGCACCAGGATTTCGATTTCTCTCGGACTGAGCGGCGAGCGCGTTGGCGGCTTCGCGCTGGTTGCGCTGGCGCGCCTCGCGAGGCCGGTCAGATCGAGAATGCGTCTGGCAACGAATGGGTCGATGGGCGCGCCGCCGCGCAGTGCGCTGCGGATCGACATCGCGATTTCAACGTCGTCCCGCTCCTTGAGCAGGTAGCCGGTTGCGCCCGCCTGGAGCGCGGTCACGATCACCTGCTCGGTGCTCCAGGCGGAGATTACCAGAAGCGGCAATGCCTCATCCTGCCCATGCAACGCACGTATGAGATCGATGCCGTTGCCGTCAGGCAGGCCGACGTCGATCAGCGCGAGCGCGAACGGCTGGTTGGCCAGCAGCGCGTTGGCTTCGGCAATGCTGCCAGCGAATGACAGGATGTCGTCCGTGTAGCCGAGGGTCGCGAGAATCGCGCGCAGCCGGGCCTGCATCGGTGGCTCGTCCTCGACGATCAGGAGCGGGCCGGGCAGCACGGATTCGAAAGTATCGGACGATGGTTGCGCCATAGGGCCGCGTAGAGGGGAAGAACCGGTGGGGGGATTGCCGGAACGGCCGGCAACGCTCGACCGGCGGCAGCGGCAATAGTGGCATGGATTCACGACGGTATTCCAGTCGCCGGGTGCTGGCTATACCTGGAATCAAGTATCCGCGGCCGCGCGCTAACGGGACGTTGCGCTCGCCATCGCGTGGATTGTGCGCGCTCATCATTTTGTTACACCTCTTACCGGGACCCTAACCGCCGGGTTACAAAAACCTTTCGCGGGGCGGTTATACTCGGCGCCGTCCCAAAAACCAAAGACCTTTTATGTCGAAGAAAATCCTCCAGATTGTTGCCATTGCGGCGCTTACCACTGCCGTGTCGTTACCGGCGGTAGCCGGCGATATGAACAATGCCCTTGGCGGCGCGCTCGGCGGCGTAGCCGGCGCTGCACTGGGCGGCGCAATAGGCGGCAGCACGGGTTCCGTCATTGGCGGAGCAGTGGGCGGCGGCGCCGGCGGCGCAGTCACGTCAAACCGCAGGGAACGCACGGGCGCCATCATCGGCGGCGCGCTCGGGGGCGGTGCCGGCACAGCGGCGGGCAATGCGATGGGCGGCCGCACCGGCGGCCTCGTCGGCGCGGCCGTGGGTGGCGGCGCGGGCTCGGCGCTCGGCGGGAACATGTCGCGGTCCAATTCGTACGCGGACGACTATTCCCGTGGCTACCGTTCGGGCAAGCGCCATCACAAACATCGCCGCTACGACTGAACGTTAAGCAAAAAACGGCGTGGTTCATTCAAGGGTTAAGCCCGAAACACGAAGCGCCGGCTACCTTTCGCAGCGCTGCTCGGGCGATTCTCATGTGAGCCAGAGCCGGCGCTCGATCGACCACGTCGCGCGAGGTTTATGCAAACTACCCCTGACGCCGCTGCAGCGCCTTGACGAGCCTGGTCCACAGGAACTCGGCAGCGGGTGACAGACGCCTGCCAACCCGGCGTATTCCCTGATGCCCGAGAATTTCCCGAAACATGTCCGCGCCGGTTATCTGGCGAGCGCCTATGCGGTTGCGGTGTCGGTCTTCGGCGGGACCTCGCAACTGGTCGTCGCATGGCTCATCAAGGCGACCGGCAACACGATGGCGCCGGCGTGGTACATGATCGGCTGCGTGATCGTTTCGTTGATTGCCGTGTCGATGCTTGAAGAAACCGGGGGACGTGATCTGGACGCGGGCTGAGCAAGCTGTGTCGGAAGCGGCAGGTTGGGGCGTGCGGTAGCTATCCGCCGGCTTTTAACCTGCTGCACCAGGCTGGCGTCACAGGCGGATCAAGGCATGACGGGGGGATGGAAGGTCAGCGTCCCCGCAAGAATCCACAGCAAGAAGATCACGAGCGGGAGATGCACGATGAACTGGGTGAACGTGAAGCCCACCACGTCACGAGCCCGCAATCCCAGCACGCCGAGCAACGGCAGCATCCAGAAAGGGTTGATCAGATTCGGCAATGCCTCCGCCGCGTTGTAGACGGTGACCGCCCAGCCCAGATGAACCTGGAGTTCCTTCGCGGCCGCGATCACGTACGGTGCTTCGATGATCCATTTCCCGCCGCCCGACGGCACGAAGAATCCAAGGACGGCAGAGTAGATGCCCATCAGCGCCGGAAACGACGCATGCGACGACACGGTGACGAAGAAATGAGAAATATGATCGGCCAACGGTAGTCCCGACGGCGCGGAGGCTTTCGTCAGCATGTACGCAATGCCCCCATAGAGAGGAAACTGGATCAACACGCCGGCCACAGACGGCACCGATTTCGCCACCGCGTTCAGGAAGCGGCGGGGGCGCCAGTTCAACAACATCCCGGCCAGCAGGAACACGAAGTTGTAGGTATTGAGGTTGGAGATGGCCAACACCGGATTTTTCGTGGTGAATTCGTGCCATGCCCAAACCGAGCCGAGTGCGACGATCAGGATTGTGATCAATGGGCTGTACTCGAGCCAGTCGCCGGGGCGTGAAGGCGCGGCGACTTCGAGTTCCGCCTCATCCAGCGAGATGCCCAGAGACTGCGCGGTTTTGGCGCGCTCCGCGCCGGGCGCGGAGAGATACGCGATCAAAAGCGATACCACGGTCAGAGCGGCGACGATCAGTAACGACTGGGGCAGAAAAATCGTCTCGGAGAACGGAATGACACCGGTGATCGCCAGCAGCGCCTTCGGCAAACTGTCCGGATTCGCCTGCAATTGCGATGCCGACGAGCTCAATCCCAGCGCCCAGGTCGCGCCCATGCCGAGATAGGCGGCGGCACCCGCTGCCCGGTAGTCCATACGGAGCCCGGTGCGACGAGCGAGCGCGCGAACCAGCAGGCCGCTGAAGATCAGGCTGATCGCCCAGTTGAAAAGCGACGCCGAAATGCTGACCAGCGCGACGAATGCCACCGCGGACTTGCCGTTCGACGGCAGGCGGGCAAGCCATGCGATCAATTTCGCGGCAGGCGGAGAGACCGCGACCACGTAGCCTGAGATGGCCACGATCGCCATCTGCATCGTAAAGGGAATCAGGCTCCAGAATCCGTCTCCGAAGGCAATGCCCACATGTTGTACAGGCGCGCCCGCCGCCAGGGCGCCGACGGCGACGACGACAACCGCGATCGCCGCGAATAGGTATGCGTCGGGAAACCACTTTTCCGACCAACGGGTCACGGCTGCGGCCATACGCTCGAGCCCGACGGCAGCGTCGGCTGTCGAGGCTGGCAGGTCTTGCTGACGGTTCAATTCCTTCATCATGGTCTCCGACGCTTCGAGTGATTAAACATACTTTTCATAAACCTGCGTTGCCGCAGCCAGGTCTTCGAGTGCGGTCCCCACCGCTTTAAATACCGTGCGCTCGCTGCCGTCTGATCGCCCGCCGACGTCGCCCCGGCACAAGGCGGCGAGCGTACCGTTCAGGTCCGCCGGCGAAATCACGTTGCGCGACAGCGGCCCAATGAGGTCGCCGGACTTCCGCAGTGCCTCGTCCGTATCCACAAACACGCGTGCGTTGCGGAAACTATCGTCGTCAGCCTCGCGCATCTGCGGCGTGAAGCTTCCGATAAGATCGAGATGCGTTCCCGGTTTCAGCCATGAGCCGCGTACGATCGGCTCGGTGGCGAGCGTCGCGCAGCTCACGACATCCGCGCGCGCCACGCTGTCCGGCAGACTGGAGACCACTGCCGCATTGAAACCTTCGTCTCGCAGTTGCTGTACGAGTCGCGCGGCTGACTCCGGATAGATATCCCAGACCTCGACATGCGTGATTGGCAGCTGGCTTCGATACGCAGCCGGCACGAGGCTTGCCACGCGTCCGGCGCCCAACAGCACCATGTGCGAGGAGTCGTCGCGCGCCAGAAGGGTGGCCGCGAGTGCCGACGCGGCGGCGGTCCGGCGTGAGGTGATTTCATTGCCGTCCATCTGCGCGAGAGGCTCACCCGTGCCGGCGTCGTACAGCACGTAGGTCGAGTGCAAGCCGGGCATTCCGCGGCCCTGATTAGCCGGGAAAATGTTCACGGTCTTGATGCCGAGATATCGGTCCGCTTCCCATGCCGGCATGATCAATACGGTGCCGGTGTTGCCGTCGCCGCAATTGATCGTGTGCGAGTGTCGGAGTGGAACCTCGCACCCCTTGATGAACGCCTCTTTCAGCGACGGAATCAGCGTGGCGAAGTCCAGCGCCTCGCGAGTCGCCGGCGTGTCGAAAAATTTCATGCTCGATTTGCTCCTCGTGAGTCGTTCACGCTTCAATGGAAATATCGGTGGCCGGGATCGCCTGGCAGGCGAGACACATATCGGCTTCGTCCGGCCCGTGCCCTGTCATATGCGACACCTTGCCCGCGAGGACCTTGACGGTACAGCTCTCACATTGCCCGACCCGGCAGCCGCTGGGCATGCTGATGCCGAGGCTCTCGCCGAAGCTGAGCAGGCTTCCCCGTTCGGGTGCCCATTCGGCCTTGATCCGCGATCGCCGGAATTCGACGGCAAAGCGCTGTGACGGATCGAGGGCCGGTTTTGAAGGAGACCGAAAGGCCTCGCTGAAGATATCGAACGGCGGCACGCCCCGCTCGACGAGGCCCGCCGTGATGGCGTTCATCATCGGCTCCGGGCCGCATAAATAGAATCGCGCGCGGCGCTGTATCAATGCGTCGTCCACGACGTCCGCAGTGAGGTAGCCCTGCATCTCGAAGTCGCGTCCGGGTACTTCGTCGCGCGGCTGGTTATAGCAATTTACGACTTTGAGCGTTGGCAACGCGCGCTGCAATTGCGCAATTCGATTCCGGAATGCATGAGTCGAGCTATTGAGATTCGCGTAAAAAAGTTGAGATTCGGGCGCTTGTGTGCCCAACTGTCCGATCGTTTCCAGCCACGAAATGAAGGGCGTTATTCCGATCCCACCCGCGAATATGACGACCGGTCGCTTCGATGTCGGCGGTACGATGAAGGTGCCGCTGGGGGCTTGCAGCAAGACCCTGTGTCCGACTGCCAACTCGCGATGAATATACGAGGACATGACGCCCTCGAACTGCTCGCCATCGGCACTTCGGCCCCGCTGATGACGCACGGAGATCGAGTAGGTCCGGCGATCGTTTTCAATCGCATGGCCAGTGAGCGAATAGGCACGCGTCGTTCCCCCTTCGCACAATTCCGGAATGTGGATCGTTACATGCTGTCCGGGCAGATAGTCGGGGAGCGGTCCACCGTCGGCTGCGCTGAACGTAACCGTGCGAACGCCTTCCGCTTCTCCGTGTACGGCCGACACGACAAAGTCCCGGAATCCTTGCCATGCCCGTCGCGCGGGATCGAACGACGGGTCGAGCGTGACGTCGCACGGCACGGCACGAAGCGGCGACGAACCGCTCAGCGGATCGACGCTGGCGCCGGACACGATGCTGTTGTAGTTACTGTTTGTGCTCCCCAGGGCCGCCGACGATTCCATGCCGATCTCGTCGCACGCCTGCCACCAGCCGTACTCCGCAACTACGACATCCGGCGCGAGTTCGGGGACCACTCGCGCACGAAATCGCGCGGTGCCGCTGGTACTGGCGACACGTATCCAATCACCCTCGACAATGCCCTTGGTGGCCGCCAGATCGGCGCTCAGTTCCGCGACGGGATACGGCGCGCGGCGACGAAGGCTTGGCAGGCCACGATGCTGGCTGTGGCAGTAGTAGCCGTTCTTGACGGAAGTGAGCGTATACGGAAAGCGTCGACGGTCGGCTGCGCGTGGTCCTTCTCCGCGGCTCGGCGGTACATACTGCGGGACGGCCGGATAGCCGTACCGACGCAGCTTCTCCGAATAGAACTCGACGCGGCGCGTTTCGGTCGCAAAGCCTCGCGGGCCATTCGGCGTCGTGCAGGCGTATTGCTTTTCCTGCTGCCTGAGCGGGCGGTAAATGCCCTCGGGATGTGAACGCAGGGTCGCGACGTCCAGGCCCAGCGGTTCGAGAACATGGTTCCATCCTTTCTCGACGTCGCCACCGAAGAATTGATCCCCCATCCCGAGCCTGACCGCCAGATCCAGCACGATGTCGTAGTCTGCCCGACTCTCCCCGCGGGGCGTCACCATCCGCTGCCGCAACTGGACCAATTCGACGGCCCGCTCATTGATCTCGAAGCCGAGACGCAGTCCTTCCCGTTCCCACGGCGTGTTGACCGGAAGGAGGATGTCCGCATAGCGGGCGGAAGGCGTTTCGAACAGGTCGCAATGAACATGAAAATCCAGCGCGCACAGCGCGTCGTGCGCCAATGCACTGTCTGCTTGCGACATCACCATGTTGGTGCCGAACGCGACAAGCGCGCGCACCCGGTACGGCTTCGCCTCGAGAATCGCCCGATAAACATCGCGTGCGGTCACCCATCCCTGGGCGGGCGGGCCGAGCGGTCGCTCGTCAAGTCCGAGTGCCTTTGTTCGTTGCTGAGGACTCAGCATGGCGTAGTTGCTGAGGGGGGTTGCCGGCTGTTTCGGCAACTCGCGATTTGAACCCCGCGTATCGAATGCGCCTGTCAGTGCGTACAGCGTAGCGATCGCCCGCTCTGTTTGCGTCGCGTTCGTGTGTTGTCCCACGCCGGACCACGCGTGATAGGCGATGCGCTGGCGTGGGCTGAGCATCGCCGCCGCGACTTCGATTGCCGAGGCGTCGACACCCGTGAGTTCGCTCACGTTTTCGGGCGTGTACTCAGACAGCGCGCTGCTGTACAACTCGAAAGCGGGCGTACACGCGACCTCTATTACGCGCCCCGTCAGATCGAATACGGAAACCTGATACGAGCCTGAAATCGAAAGATCGGACGGCGACGTGCGCGCCTCTTCTCCGACGAGTTCGAGTCGATTGAGCGCGCCATTCCAGACCGCGTATCGATTGTTCGACGACTCCGGATCGATGTCGCGTTCACGCAAAAAATGTCCGCTGTCACGACGAACCAGGAACGCGCCATTCGTCCACGCGCGGACAAATGTATCGTCGATATTTCCCGTCGCGATCATTTGCCGGGCAATGCCCATGGCAAGCGCGCCGTCCGTGCCTGGCTGCACGCGCAGCCAGACATCCGCTTCGCGCGCGAGCGCCGTGGGTCTCGGGTCCACGACAATCAGCCTGGCGCCGTTGCGACGACCCGCTGCAATGCTGTCCGCCTGGGCCAGCCACGTGTTGGCTGGATTCGTACCCCACAGCACGATGACGTCGGAATTCCGGTAATCGGCCATTGGCATGCCGCAGCCGAACGTAAACACGTGCGCGAAATCCTTGTGCCAGTTGCAGATCTCGGTTGCGTAGCAGATATTCGGACTTCCGAACGACCAGACGAATCGCTCCACCCAGTCGATACTGTCGCTCATCGGCGTACCGCTCGGGGTGGTCACGCCGAACACCACCGATTCGGCGCCGTTTTCCCGCTTGACGTGCGCGAGCGTGGTCGCGATCTCGTCAAGCGCCTCGTCCCAACTGATCCGTTTCCAGTGCGGGTCGGCCGCGCCTTTTGGGGCAGTGCGGCGCATCGGATACAACACCCGGTCGGGGCTGTGTACGAGTTCCGGCGCGGCCTTGCCTTTCATGCACATCGCGTTGCCGGTCGGGTGTGTAGTGTCGGGGCGCACCTTCAGCAACATGTCGCCGCGGACCGTGTTGATCGTGCCGCATCTTGACCGGCATAACGTGCAGTACCCCTTCTTCTCCTGCGTCTCCATCATCGTTCCACGGTTTTCTTTCATGACGGGATGCTATGCAGCCGAAATTGCCCTGCCTAATTCATATTTCAGGCCTCGCGATATATAATTTTTCAATACCTCGGATTGGTCGCCGGTTCGCACCGCCCGATTGCATGGCGCCACCTCTCAGCGGAGTACGCCAACGTGGCCACACACATCACGCTTCGCCAGATCGAGTACTTCATCTCGGTGGCCGATACCGGGCAGATTTCCCGATCCGCCAATCTCTGCGCCGTTTCGCAGTCGTCGATGACGATCGCGCTGAAGAATCTCGAAGACACCGTGGGGGTGCCGCTGCTGCAGCGCCACGCGAGGGGCGTCCGGCTGACCCGGGCCGGCGAGCGATTTCTTCGGCATGTGCAGAGCGCGAATGTGTCCATCGGGCGCGCTGTAGTCGCGGCGCAGGAGGAGCCTGAACAGATTTCGGGCCACGTTCGGGTCGGCGTCACGGAAACCGTCTCGGCTTACCTGATGCCGTCAATGCTGGCTACCGTCGCGCAACGCTTCGAGCACCTGAGCGTCGAGGTGATCGAAGACGCGCGCGAGGTTATCGAACAACGCCTCGTCGATAATCAGCTGGATATCGGTCTAATGCTTGTGTCCAATACGGCCGACGTGGACGAGCTGAAATATGAAACGATTCTGCGCTCCGTGCGCCGGCTTTGGACGCATCCGGATCACCCGTTGCAAGATGCACAGCAGGTCACGCTAGAGGATATTGCACAGGAGGACTACCTTTTGCTCGATATGGACGAGCATGTCCGCACTGTTCGGAAGTATTGGGGAAAGTACGGCCTCGAACCGCAGGTGCGTATACAGAGCAAGTCGATCGAAGCCGTGCGAAGCATGGTCGCGCTCGGGTTGGGCGTCACGATTCTTTCGGATCTCGTCTATCGTCCGTGGTCGCTCGAAGGGAACCGGATTATGAGGCGCGACCTCAGCATTCCGATCCCTACCATGGACGTCGGCGCCGTCTGGCACCGAAAGGGCATCCTGCCGACGCCAGCGAGGGTGCTATTAGATCTCTTCCGATCCTGGAAGAAGGCAATCCAATAGTCGACTCCGCCTGACGGGCACGGCGGACGTTCGTAATCACCTTCGCAGCCGTGGCTGCTGAGCGACCGTTCCGGCGGAAGAGCGGCATGCGACATCGGTACGCGAGCGGCCATACGGCTGTGGCCAAAAGTGCGCTTCTGTTCATGACCTGTCCCAATACGGCTAATTCGAATCGGGACAATGCAGCGTTCGTTGCCCATGAAAAAAACACCCCAAAGGTCGGACCAATGTCCAACTTTTGGGGTGCAATTCACTACCGGGACTTCTTGTCTGGGATAGTGCGTTCACTATCCCAGGCTTCTGCACCGGCGATTAGAACCGGTGGTAGATGCCAACGTTGGCTTGAACCTGGTTGCCGCCCGATGCGGTATTGCCGAAGTCCGCGGCCGAAGCCTGAGCACCCTGAGCATGAACGTAGGCACCCATCGCGTATACCGAGGTGAGCTTCGACAGTGCGTACGTAGTACCCAGCGACGCCTGGTTGATCGAAGCCATCGTGCGGCCCTTGGCGGCTTGCGCCTGCGTGGCTGCCGACCCGTAGACGTACGTGTACCCAGCAGCGAGCGACAGCGCCGGGGTTGCCTGGTACTGCAGAAGGGCGCCCACTACGTTGAAGTGGATCGACTGTTGGCCATCGTTACCCTGGTATTGCGCGTTCGAGTAGCGCAGGCCGGCCGTGTACGGACCAAACTCGTATTGGCCGGCGATTTGAGCGATGCCCGCGCTCTTGAACGCATTGCCACCGTAGTAACCCGAGCTCGGATAGCCCAGCGCACCACCGAACGACGGTTGTGCCGTTGCGTTCTGCCAGCCGTTCGCACCCTGGTTTGCCGCATGGAAGTAGCCGCCGGCGACCGTCAGACCGCCTTGAGCGTAGTCCGTAGCCACCGACCATGATTGACCCGAACCCGTAGCACCGGCAACGCCGCCGAACGAGTACGCGCCTTCAGCCTGGAAGCCGTAGAAAACCGGCGAAATGTACTTGATGGCGTTGTTCTGGTTCGTCGTGTTGTCGTTGTTGTCCACGTCGCCCGGGGTCGAGAACGTCGAAGCCGAAATGGCGTCGCCCGTCAGGCCTTGAACCATTTCCGTCACGGCATCGATCTGGCGACCGAGGCGGAGGGTACCGTACTGGTTCGAAGCGAGGCCTACGTAGGCCTGGCGATTGAACAGCGAACGCGAGGAGCCAATGGGGCCCTGGCCGCCGATGCCGCCGGTCGCAATGTTGAAACCATTTTCGAGCTTGAAGACCGCCTTGAGGCCGCCGCCGAGGTCTTCCTGACCCAGGAGGCCCCACTTGTTCGAACCTGAGGCACCGCCAACGAGGGCGTAGTCCGAGTGGCCGTTAACGTTCGAGGTGTAGCTGAGACCTGCGTCTAGCATGCCGTACAGGGTGACCGACGACTGTGCCATTGCTGCCGGGGATGCGGCGAGGGCGGCAACAGCGGTAACCGTTGCCTTGAAGGTGATGTTCTTCATCTTTAATTCAGTGTCCCTGAGTATCTTTTGGATGGTTTATTTATTACTGCGCGCCGGAGGATAAAGCATCTCCTGCAACCTTATGAAAGGAAAAAAGAGACTGTCGCGAAAACGTAACAAAGGGAGCAATGCATTGCGCGGCGGGCGGCCGCTTTCCGGTTGCCGCTGACGGTTGAATGTGCGGCCGAATCATTCTGCGATAGACGCTTGATGGCCGCGTCGGGCTCATGCGATTGGCATAGCGGGGCCCGGAGCCGTCATTTGAAAACCTGGATAGTGGGCATTCAAAGATGCGCCACAAACGTCACTTAAGCGCTCGCCGATTCGATATCCGTGCGACGCCTTGTTAGAGTAAGGGCGTGTGACGCCGCTAAGGTTGACTCGTCCAACAATCACTTCTTTTTGCTTGACGAGAAACTGATACGCCGCTGTCAGCGGATGCGTCGCGTTGCGCTGTCGCAATCGCTTGCCGCAGGGAGCTTAGATTGTCGTAGCTGATATCTCTTCCAAGGTCCAGATCGATGGGCGTGGCACTGCATAGTCGCAATAATTTTCTGTGATCTGAGTCGCAGTGTCGACCGACAATTCCTGTCCGAAGTGGGGCCGGCGACGGTCGGCTCAGTTCGACCCATCTCGGTCCTTCAGCACATCGTCCAACATGTGATTGCTTTCGATTGTGCCGCGGTCGTTAGTCCACGCTTCGCTCATTCGAGATCGGCGTCAATGCGTTCGATCAACCCGTAGGAGTTGACGGATATTTCCAGAAGGCCGATCTCGTGGCCAAAGTCCCCAGTAAAATCGACGCGAACGCGAGCACGGCTGTTGCCGAGGCGCTCGATGGACAGCAAGCGGGTCACGGTGTGATAGCCGATAAAGTATTGCTCGATATAGCGCCGAATGCCGGCATGCCCGTCGAAACGATGGCCTGTGGACGAATCGTCAATTACCGCATCCGGGGCAAAAAGGGGAAGCGCGCTTTCAACGTCGAACGCATTGGTTGCCGCGATCAAGGTGTCCGCAGCCTTGCACAGCTTGTCTGTCTGCTCGCTCATCGCATCAATCTCCGTGCTGTCAGCTTTTGTAGACGAATTCCAGGGTGCAGCCATCCATGTCCCTGATCTGAGCGGCGTAGTAGCGCGGAGCGGCGTGAAGCTGCGGCCCGGGGGGGCATGGATCTCTGCCGCGCCGATCTCCAATGCCTCGTAGAAGCCTTCGCGCGGTCGGTGTTGCAGACAGTGAGGAAGACGTGATCATTCATCGGTTTGCCCTTTCAAATGACGTAACCGCCGGCGACTTCGATGTTCTGGGCATTGATCCAGCCGCCATCCTCAGTCAGCAGCGAAGCAATCGCGCGTGCGACGTCTTCCGGTTCGCCTACGCGCCCGAGGGCGGTCTGCGAGCTAAGCAGCGCTTCGAACTCAGCGTTCAGACCTCCGCCGAGTTCCGTCCGAATGGGGCCAGGCGATACTGAGTTGACCCGGATGCCGCGTTCGCCGAACTCCTTGGCCATATAACGCGTCAGGACTTCCAGACCCCCCTTGAAAGTCGCATAGGGCGCAACGCCCGCAGTGGCCACCCGAGTGGTCGCGCTGGTCAGGTTGACGATGCTCGCTCCATTGCGCAGCAACGGCAGCAACGTTTGGGTAAGGAAGAAAGGGCCTTTCAGATGCACATTCATGAGCCCGTTGAACTCGGACTCAGTGACGGTTTCAATGGGGTTGTAAAGCCCGTAGCCGGCGTTGTTGACCAGGCCAGCCAGTCGAGTCGCCCCCCAAGTGGATGCCAGCACCTGCTCCACAGCGTTACGGAAAGCAGGAAAGCTGCTGACGTCGGCGACGTCCAGCGGCAGGGCGACGGCCTTGCCGCTTGCATCTTCGATCTTGCGAACCACGCCCTGCGCGGCATCCGGGTTGCGGTTGTAGGTGAGGATGGTCCCCAGTCCGCGCTGTGCGCATTCGAGGGCGGTACTGGCGCCTATGCCGCGACTGCCTCCCGTGATAACGACGATGTCCATGTGTGGCTCCATTGAAGTTCAATGGCGATACGATAGGTCTCTGCCGCTTTCGCGGCTCGCCTGATCCTCCCTCAATCCTGCCTATTTCTGCTTTTTGCTTGTCCCAAGGCAAGATTCGAAGTCCAATGGAGGTATGGAAGAACAATTAAGCGAACTTCGGAAGTTGGCCGCCCACGCGCAGAACCGTCGGACCGAGACAGGCATCCCCCGCGTGGCGATGGTGCGGGGGGCCGTGCCGGAGCACGAGCTGGCAGCTGTCTATGAACCCATGGTCAACCTGATCCTTCAAGGCTGCAAATCCATGACAGTCGGAGGTCAAACCCTGCACTACGATCCCGCCACGTATTTCGTCATGTCCGTCGATCTTCCTGCCGCCGGCATCGTGCGCAGCAGCGAATCGGGTGCCCCATATCTGGCGGTGAGCCTGACCCTCAACCCGGCACTGATTGCCGGCTTGCTCTCGGACCTGCCAAACGCTGCCGGGCCGGTTCGCGGAAACGCGGGGTTTTCGGTCGCCGCAGTGACAGCGGACCTCCTGGATGCATGGGTCCGCATGCTACGTTTGATGACGCATCCTGCCGATATTCCCGCGCTGGCACCGGCCTATGAACGCGAGATTCTCTACCGTGTACTGCAGGGGCCGATGGGCTGGATGTTGCATGACATTGCCACGCCGGATACCGCACTGTCGCGAATCAATCGAATCATCCAGCGTATCCGCCGGGATTACGCGCTCCCCCTGCGGATGCACGAACTCGCCGAAGAGGCGGCGATGAGCGTGTCGGCGTTTCACCGTCATTTCAAAGCTGTGACCGCGCTCAGCCCACTGCAGTATCAGAAACAGATTCGCCTGCTTCAGGCGCGCACACGCCTCATCACCGCCGGCCACAGTGTCACTACAGCGGCGCATGAAGTCGGCTACGAGAGTCCCACCCAGTTCAGTCGCGAATATGCTCGGGCGTTCGGATTGCCGCCTGCGAAGGACGCTGCTCGGATCATTGCAGGCTTGAGGTCCGGACTGCGACGCTAACCGGTTATTGCTACTGCAGCCAGCGGCACTCACCGAATACGGAGGATGCAATGCCTCTGGTCCAGAGAGCGGTCCGTTGACTGACAGCCCCCCTGCATCCCGATCTCCCTCGCGCACCGTCGCGGCGAGCTGCTGCTCGAGGCGTTGCTCGATCAGGGGCCACGGCAAACGGCATAACCGCCGTGCTGTCATCGAGCATCGCATAGCGCTCGCTGGCAAGTGCCACGTTGCGCCAGTAGATGCCCGGCATTGCAGCGGCGGGCGTCGCCATATTTCGATGCTCGTGGCCGTGGCCGTTGCCGGCGGCAATATCCTTGGCGACTTTCGGTACCCCATGCCTTGGCCACTGCACCACTGATATGCAGGCTGATCAAATGCTCGCCATCGTCACTCGCTACATGGACCAGCACCCTGCCGAATGGGACAGTGCCATGAACACTATCGTCTTCCGGGCCTTCGTTGAGGCCTGCAGATCCCTAGGCTATCCGCTATTTGTTCAATGATTCGCGGGTGGCTTCGGCGATCGGCACGTCGCGACCCAGAGGGGACTGCCGGCGCCTCGACGCATCTGCGGCTCTTCGCAAAGTAAAGCGGACGTTCGTCGCGAGTAGATTACAGGCGGGTCAACGGCCGTAGCGAACGCTCGCCGTTCGGACGCCGTCCAGCTCCACGGCATGAGCCAGTGAGCCGAATGGCTGGTCGATGCGAAAGCATCCCACACTGGAATATCAACCCGTTAGCGATCGAACCGCCAGTCGCGTCGCGCCTGCCCCGTAGCGTAGCCAGGTCTCAGGCGCGTCCCCTCGCAAAAAGTTGGGATCGCTCCCGCATCGAGAACGGCCACTGTCTATTGCGCGGTCAGTGCTACATCCCGACGCTCGTTCCTCCGCTCGTGCTTGTGCCAGTGCTCGCACCCGAGCCCGCATTCGTTCCAGAGCTCGACGTCGTATTCAAATCAATTCGTCCGTAGACGCCATTGGCTTCGTCGTTCGGCCCCGCCGCCAGGAACAGCGTATTGGAAGGCTGATTGTTGAGGTCGTTACCGAACGCGATGCCCCACACGCCATGTTCGACGATCGGACCACCGTTCGGTCCATTAAGCGGCCCCATCGACTGGCCGCTCGATGCATTGAACGCGTTGATCGTGCCGTCGCCGAAATTGCCGATCAGTATCGCGCCGCTCATCGAACCGAAGCTACCGGGTGCTTGCGCTATACCCCACGGCGCGTTCAGCGGTCCGCCCGTCGCGAAGCGCTGCTTCAAGTTGCCCGCCGTGTCGTACACATCGACCATGCCGAGTCCCGCACCCGCGACATCGTCGTGCCTCGCCGCATCCTGCATCGCGTAAGTGACGAAAAGATTCGAGCCGATCGCCTGAATTCCGAACGGCGCGAAGCCGGCCGGAATCGCCGGGTCCGTGAAGGCACCCGGCATCGCGACCTTGGTGAAGCTCGTATCGAAGATATCGATCTTGTTGTTATGGAAGTCCGTCGCGTAAAGGAAGTTGTTACCGTTCACCGTGGCGAGCGCGAGACCCTTGTACACGGCGCCGCCCGTTCCGTCGTCGTACATCACGAACGCATTGGTCGGTCCGACGGTGGGCGCCCAGGCAGTGATGGTGCCGCCTTCGCCCGCGAAGATGAAGGCAGCGACACCGGACTTGCCGTTTTCCGTGACGGTGAAGCTTTGTGTGCTGTTGAAGACGATGCCCGTGGGCGAAGCTGAACCGTTCTTGCCATCGGGTATCGTGACGACCAGCGATTGCGGCAGGCCGTTGCCGTCATAGAGCGTCGCAACATTGGTGCCGTTGTCCGCCACCCAAACAAAGCCTTTCGGATTGAAGGCGACGCCCCATGGGTTTTTCAGGTTAGCGTCAGTGTGCGCGCTAGACACCACGCCATCCGATACAAGGGGCGTCACAGTGAACGACGACCGCATAGGTGGGGTTGAATTATTGGAACCGGCGCCGCCGCATGATACGAGAGTGGCAATGGCCGCTCCGCATGCCAGGAGGCAGAACGTTTCGATAAGAGATTTCATGACCATACCCCTTGTTCGATTCAAAGACCGTAACGGTCATAGAACGAGGAGGACCCGGCGTTTATTCCCGCGACGAAGGGGTTATTTCGTGCGCGACTCCGTGCAATTGCAATGACTGAACTGGCTAGATAAAAGCGAATGGTGTGCAACGAACAACACGCGCGACTATTCCATTCGTCCGGTCGAAAAAGTTGTGAACGCGCGTGACGTGCTGCACGCCATCGACAAATAGCCGCAATGACGTTGCAGGATCGCCTTGCCGAGAGGACCCGCGATGCCGTCTGCGATGCATGCGGACGGAAAAGTTTCTGCATGACGGAGGCGGACTATCTCTTGTCGGCGGGGTTGTTGGTGTTGATATGGTGCTGGCACCAGTCCTGCCTCTATCTGCAGCATCGCCCACGGCGTCCGGAAACCGACGGGTTGACAGGTTCCCTGCGCCAAGGTGCGCTACCTCGTGCGGTGCCGACGCTCGAGCGTCCCCTGAGCCCGTGGGCGAATGGCCGGAGATGGCCGAACCGAGCCCGACCACGACCACGACCGGCTCAGGTCGACCCACAGGGGACAATTACGGCGCATGCCTTGACCGTCCGCTTCATGCGGGACTGCTGACAATGGATCAGCAACGATTGATGCCCGGCGGACCATCCGCCCAGACCAGATGTGCCCCGCCATTGTGAAACTGCGAATGTGTACCGCTCCTTCCACTCCAGTCGGTCGGTTTAGTTAGTTAAACAGAGACGCGTGCCGTCGAATAAAAGCCTCCACCGTCATAGGAGCCGTTCCAGTGAGGTCCACAACAAACGTATTCGTTCCTGCGAACACGCCATTCTGATAATCGACTGCGACAGACATCAGGTGCTGCGAGAACGTGTCGCTGAACTTTGCATCGCTGTCCAAGCGCTTCTTGAACAGTTCGAGGTCGATCGGCCGATATGTCACTTCGCGCCCCAGAGCTTTGCTCATTTCCGCAGCAATCTCGTGGTGATTCATCTCTACGGGGCCATGCAGCGGATATATCTTTCCTGAATGCGGGACAGGGTCTCTGAGGATAGCGGCAATAACACGACCTTGGTCTTCCGCCGCAATAGGCGCGTGTCGCCCCTCACCAAAGGGAAGTTGCAGCACACCATCCTTCCTGATGCTCGCCACCTGTCCGGGATAGGTCAGCCATTGCGCGAAGAAGGTAGGGCGAACATGTGTGACCGGCGTGCCAGACCAGTCAAAGATCCTCTCGGAAATCCAGTGGTCGCGTGCGGCGTGGCTCTTCGCCTCGCGACGCGCGGAAATCTGTGACATGTTGACGATTGCACGGATTCCCGTCTCGCGCGCAGCCTGCGCAAAGTAGGCGGTGGCCGAGACGCCACCTGCCTCGATAGGGAACACAAAATAGGCCGAATAGATTCCTTCAAGCGCAACGCAGACGTCGTCGATATCCGAAAGATTTCCAACGACTACCTCGACACCCCGCGCCTTTAGCCGCTCGGACCGGTGATCTTCCTTCCGGACCAATGTTCGCACTTGCTCACCCGCATCTAGTAGCGCATCTGTAGCCGCTCCGCCGGTATCGCCTGTCGCCCCGGCTACAAAGATTGTCCGATCAGTCATGCAACGTCTCCCAAAAAATCCTTCGAATTGGTGAGCATCCCTCTCGCAAATTTCCCCGACAGCTCGCGCTATAGCGCCTTCGCCTCTAGCCACGCACGGATCGACTCGACAAGCTCGGTTTTGCGCTCGAGTGGGAGCCAATGTCCAGCCGGAAGGTTCGCGACGGAAAGGTCCGTACAACTGCCACGCATGGGCTCTCCAAGCCGGCTGCGGTTGATGTCGCAGATCGCATCCCAATCGCCGTTCACGAACAGCACGGGTTGATGCAGACGCCCGTTGTCGGGTGCAGTTGAAGCGTAGGCGATGTTGGCTGAGTCGTTCAGGTACCACGCATTGGCTGGGTGGAATCCACTGCCGCGAAACGTCTGGACCAAAACATCGAAGTCAGCAAGTGGCCACATTGTCGGGTCAGGAGGCGTGGCCGGGGCGCGACGAGCCGAGCCATAGCGGCCTCCGTTATTTGTGATCAAGGCTGACGGAGAGACCATGCCGGCAGACGCAGGATTTCCTGGCCGGTAAAGTGACGCCAGCGCCGCTGGGATGTCTGCCTCGAAGTCGCTTACCGTCTGTTCAAAGTGGGTCAGGTAAAAGCGATAGTAATCCCACTGTCCATCGGGATGAAGGTGGAATGGGTATAGTTGTCGATCGACTAGCGGCAAAAGATTTGGCAGCGCGAAGCCTTCTGGGAAATATGGCACCGAAATCAGCACCTGGCCGCGACTGCGGCCGCTTTGCTGTGCGGCCAATGCCCCGACCACCGGGCTTCCCCAGTCATGCCCAATCCAGATTGCCGGACGCCCTCCCAGATGATCGTGGAGCTCGACCATGTCCTGAACGATCTCGCTCAGGGCGTAGGCTTCGGAAGCGGTCGGGCTCGATGAACCACCGTAGCCGCGCATGTCTGGCGCGACGCAACGCCAGCCTTCGGCCGAAAACGCCTCGAGCTGGGCGCGCCACATCAGGCCTATTTCCGGCCAGCCATGAATGAAAAGCATAAGCGGCCCATCGGCCGGGCCGCACTCCCAGTAATGTGTCGTGTGACGCGGCGATGTGAAGGTGCGCGCTCTCAGTTCAGTCATGGGTGGGTGGTCACCGGAAAGGTTTGAGGACTTACAAGTTCCGGGTCCGGGCCGCCACGTTCTCCGGTGTCGAGCGCGCTGATTGCCTGGACCTCGTTGGCCGCAAGCGCAAAGTTGAAAATATCGATGTTTTCGGCGATTCGTTCCGGACGCACGGATTTCGGAATCGGACAGGTGCCTAGCTGGATCTGCCAGCGCAAGACGATCTGTGCGGGACTCTTGCCGTACTTCGAGGCGAGTTGAACCACGCTCGGATGGGACAGCGGATCGAGCACATTCCCCGAAGTCTTTGCTTTCTCCCCGTCACGTTTGATACCGCCTATCGGAGACCAGGCCTGCGTGATGATTCCTAGCGCCTCGTCGGCTTCGCGAAGATCACTTTGAATGAAGAACGGGTGTACCTCTATCTGATTCACAGCCGGAATATGACCGGTTTGCTCGATGAGATTGCGCATATGACTGGCGCTGAAGTTGCACACGCCAATCGCCCGGACGCGCCCGTCCGCCAGAAGCTTCATCGAGGCTTTGTAGGAAGCTACCGTTTCATCAAAGGCCGAAGGGACAGGCCAATGAGTCAGATACAGATCCAGATAGTCGAGTTCAAGCTTGCGCAGACTTCTATCGAAGGCACGGAGCGTCTGGTCGTAACCGTAATCTGTCATCCACACCTTGGTCGTAACGAAAACGTCCTCGCGAGGTACGCCGGATGCGCGGATGCCCTCGCCCACTTGCTGCTCATTCATGTAGGCCGCAGCCGTATCGATAAGACGGTACCCGTGAGCAAGTGCGGACTGCACGGCAGCAACGGTCTTTTCCGGTTCACTGCGAAACACCCCGAGTCCAAAGCCAGGCATCTCGATTCCATTGTTCAACTTGATAGCAGGGCCTTTAAATGTCGCCATCGTCGATTCCAATTCAATTGAATGTCGTGTGCGCCGCTGTGTCTATTTGAACGAACGTAATTTGAATGGTCGCAGCAAGAGCGCAGGTTGATGTCACGCGGGGCTGACGGTCCGCAAAAACTTGACGAGCTGGTCATTGACCACGTCCGTGGCTTCGTGTTGTACCCAATGGCCCACGTTGTCGAGATCAAGGCTCCCCATGAGACCAGGAAGACCGGCACGCATCTGGGTCGCCGTAATCGGATAAAGCTCGTGCAATCCATCCGCTTTCCCCCAGATGAGAAATGAGGGTTGGCTGATCCTTGCGCCCTTCCATGGAGCGGACAGATAGAAATACGGTTCAGCGGCCCGGTAGTAATTCAAGCCGCCATGGAAGCCAGTGCGCTGAAATTCAGCGATGTTGTAAGCGACATAATCAGGCTCCGCCCACGACGGTATCGGTGTGGGCGCAGCGCGGTGGAGACTTCGGGCAGGATCCATGGGACTCCAACGCTTGTCGGCCGGAGCGGAACCTGAGGCCCAATACAGAATTCCGGGAATGGTGACCGAGGCGTCAGCCCAGATTTGATCAGCGTCAGGCCGGATCTGTTCGAACATATAAAAGCTGTTCTGGTGGTCCGATTTCCGCATGCGCTCAAATACGCTCACATCCCCACGCGGAACGTAGGGTACGCTCAGGCAGAACACCGCTGCAAATCGATCGGGACGCAGCAGCGCGGCGTTCCATGCATGGGTCGCCCCCCAGTCATGGCCCACCAGTACTGCACTGGAGATATTCAGCGAGTCGAGCAGCCCAATCAGGTCGCCTGTCGTGTGCAGCGGCGTGTACAACGCAGCGTCCGTGGGAGCCGAGCTGCGGCCATAGCCGCGCATGTCCGGAGCAATTGCCCGGTATCCGGCTGCCGATATCGCCTCCATCTGTCGGCGCCACGTATAGGACGTATCCGGGAATCCGTGAACAAAGAGAACGACCGGTCCATCACCTTGCTCGGTTACGTGCAAGGTGATGCCATTAGTGCTGATGTCATACTCCTTGAACGTATGACCTCCGCCGGTCGGGGGATTTTGCGCGTGCGCCCTGCGATCCAGTAGCAGACTTGCGCCCAATGCCGTCCCACTGGCGAGAAACGTGCGACGGTTAATAGAGGGTGGCGGTGTTGAAGCAGATGCAGGTGCGGTGATATTGCTATCCATAGAATAGTCTCGATTAGTCACGCGTCAGTTCGGAGGGACCCGCAAATAGTAGAAGCCCGGACCCGGTACGACGCGTCGTATATCCGACAATTCTGGCCATACTTGCGCAGGGACCTGCATGACGTCAGTATCGGCAGTTAGAATCGCAGGCCGTGTCAAACTGAGCCGCAAAGGCAGATACAGGCAGGACAATGGTTGGAACATCCGCGCACCTCGCCCGCATGTAGAAGCATGTTCGGCTACCGAACTTTCCCAAGAGGACCTGCCATGCTACGTATTGGCTATATCGTCGTCCCGAATTTCCAGGTGATGATCTTTGGTGGCCTGACAGTGTTTGAGATGGCAAACCGTCTGACGAAAGAACCGCAGTACGAAATACATCTGATATCCGAAAGCGGTGGGCCGGTCCAAAGCTCTCTCGGCTACTCCGTCATGACGGACCGTTTCGATGAGGGCAGCTTTGATACGGTGATCATTGGCGGCGTTATCGACGGCGTGTATGAGCCGAGCCCAGCATTGGTCGACTTTCTGAAGAGCGCGGTGAAAAACACTCGTCGCGTAGCCTCGATGTGCACGGGAGCATTCTTCCTGGCAGAAGCCGGCGTTCTTGACGATCGGCGCGCCACGACCCATTGGGCGCACGCACGCGCGTTGCAGACTGGTTACCCGAGAATCAATGTTGAAGAAGATCGCATCTTCATTGTCGATGGCCCCGTATGGACATCCGCGGGCATGACAGCGGGGACCGATCTGGCGATTTCCATGGTAGAACGCGACCTCGGCGTAAAGGTAGCCAGCACCATCGCCAAGCGGATGGTCATGTTCCACCGACGTGCCGGCGGACAGCTTCAACACTCGACATTGCTGGATCTCGATGCCAAAAGTGATCGAATCCAGACCGCGTTGGTATTCGCAAAGAGTAATTTGCACACTCAATTGACGGTCGACCGACTTGCCGAAGCCGCCAATTTGAGCGTGCGACAGTTCACCCGGGCGTTCCGTGAGGAGACAGGACAATCGCCCGCGAAGGCTGTGCAAAATTTGCGGCTGGAAGCAGCGCGACTCATGGTTGAGCAAGGCCGTTTGCCTATCGACGTTATTGCGCGAGAGACCGGTTTTGCTGATCCAGACAGGATGCGTCGTGCGTTTTTGCGGGCGTTCGGTCAGCCGCCTCAAGCTGTTCGGCGTGCTGCGCGGAGTCAGGCGAACGGCTAAGGCGTAACCGGGTGTCGTCGTCGCCTCAGCCGAGTTTCAGCATCGGGTCAAGCGAGGTCGTCGCCCGATATATGCGAACTCCGGTTTGGGAAAATGTGCTGATGTTTCCTGTCTCTGCACTGTGACGCACGTTTGGTTCGAATCAAGCAAAAGCGGGCCGTATTTCGAACCGTCGCGCCCCCTTTCTCGGCGCTGAGAAAGCGACCATGAACACCGTCGAACAAATGCGGCACCTTTGGTGTCGTTATCGGCCATTCGTATCCGACTGCGTGACTGTCGCTTGTTGGCCGGGTGCCGACTCATGCGCATCGCATATGGTGGCGCACATCGAGTTGAGGCGAGAGTCCGCGTGCGACCCAATGCAGTCTCTCAGACCACGCCGGCAAACGTCCGCGCCATGCGTTAATGTCCTCGCGGAGAGCGAGATGTTGACTGAGGCCGTTAGAGGAACTGGTTATGAACCAGGTCGTTGTTATGTTGAGCCTCTTGTTCAGTTGGGTTTTTCCGTGTTCTCGACCAGCCACCTCAACACCGGCACCAGTGCATCATCCGAGTTCTTTTCGTAGATGAGCCCGTGGCCGTTTCCGAACACACCGTGGTCGGGAAGATGCAACACTTCCGCCCGGCTGCCAGCCGCCTTCAGTTGCTCAATAGCGGGTCGACTGGCCGCGGCGAAGGCTGACGCTTCCGCGGTGACGGCGACGATCGGCAAACCGGCGAGCGCAGGCAGCCGGTGTGTGCCAGGAAGAGCCGCCCGCAGCTCTTCAGGCGTCGCGACGGGCGGCTCCCAGCTAAGCGGGGCCGCCGCGAGGCCCCACGCGAGCGACCCGATATTGGGAATATGTGCGAATGGCGGGCCCATCGGCTCAACGGCGACGATCCCTTTAACCAGCCCGGGCCGGCGGTCTGCTACAAGCCAACCAACTGGTCCCGACGCTGAGTGCGTCAGGAGGATCGCCGGACCGATCCTGTCCAGCAGCTTTGCGATCCTGTCCGCCTCCATGTCCTCGGAAAACGCGAGGTCTGCAGGAAGCGGCCCATAGCCGGCAATGAACTCGTCCATCGCTGCCTCGTCGTCCCGGGCAAATGGCCATTGGGTGTGTTGAGATTCATATTTTGTCGGGAAGTAGATGTCGCGGCCGTGCTCATAGGAGAACCCGGGCCCCATTGGCCCCATCGTCTCGACGTGGTACGGCGATCGTCCTTGTCCAGGACGATCGACCACCAGCACCGCGTAGCCCGCTTCCACCAGACGTTGTGCCCAGCCCGGACGGCCATCCGGCGTGTCAAACCACTCGGTTCCCTGGTAGCCACCGCCATGCACGAGCACAATCGGCCAAGGGCGCGTGACCTCCTCCGGCGCCTCCCACTCAACGAAAAGCGGTCCGCATTGGTGGGTCTGTCCGTCTCGTTCGATGCGGTCGCCCGAAATCCACATATGTCCGCGACGCACGGTGCGGAGGGCAGAATTTTTCCAGAAGGCCAAGTTGTTTCTCCAGTGTTTGCAAGTGAGAGGCGTGTAGCGCCAATATGGAATTGCCTCCTCAGAGCGAAGTGAGGCGCAAGCGTGTGGGTGCGAGGTCCGTAAAACTCGGCACGTCGGCCATGACCTCCTGGGTTTCCGGAGATCCGAAGGCGGTTGCAATAGCCGCCTCGTCCCGAAAGCGGCATTCGCAGATCACAAGCGTGCCGACATGCGTCAACGGCGGAAAGAAAGCCGCGATGCTCTCAAGGCCGTAGCGCTGCCACGCCTGCGTCACCAGCGGCAGGTGACGCTCGATGTAATAGCTCCGATCAAAACGGTCGTCTGGCGCACCTTGGTAGGTGACGTACACAGTCGGCGATTCAGGTTGCGACATGAAAATCTCCCTTTTGCCAATGTTTCCCGAGCTGTCCCGGCCCGGCATCTGGAACCCCAATCAGGCTAGCCACGAGGGCGTTTTGACGTAGGACGGAGCGAAGTTTCGCGCATTCACCATTGTTCGGCAATCCAATATAATGAACAATCGTCGTTCATTTTTGTGGGTGGTGGATATTGGAGTGGAGCGACGTCCGGATTTTCCTTGCCGTAGCGCGCACTGGAACATTGGGCGCGGCTGCACGGCTGTTGCACCTTAGCCATCCAACCATTGGACGACGGCTTCGCGCGCTGGAAGATGCCACCGGACAAGTGCTGTTTCAGCGAACAACTGAGGGTTTTGTGCTGACGGAGGAGGGCACCGCGATCCTGCCTCTCGCCGAGCAGATGGAAGACAGCGCGCTAACCATGGAGCGGCGGCTAGCCGGTGAACAGCAACAACTGGAAGGAACGCTCAGGGTGTCATCGGCCGACTGGTTTGGCGCCTATGTCCTGCCACCCGTGATCGTTGAATACTCGCGCGAGTATCCGCATGTTGAGATCGAGGTCCTTACGGGAACACGCCTGTTCAACCTCGCGCAGCGTGAAGCGGACGTTGCCTTCCGTATTGTTCCGTTCGAAGGGCCGGACATCGTGCAGAGACGGTTGACCCAGATGCGATATGGCGTCTACGTGGATCACGCGAGCGCCGATCCGACGGAAGGTGACGGCACGGGGAACCGTTTAATTGCAATGGATACGTCGACGGGCAGCTTTCCTGATATCGAATGGCTAAAAAACCGGTTTCCAAACGCTGGCGTCGTATTGCAGTCGAACAACCGTAATGTGCAAGCTCAGATGTGTGGGATAGGTTTGGGCATTGCTGTACTGCCGCGGCCTGTTGGAGATCAGATCGGTACAATTCGCAGGCTCGAGCTTAGCGAAGAGCCACCGCATCGCGAGATGTGGATGGGCTATCACCGCGATCTAAGGCGGTTACACCGCCTGCGCGCATTCGTGGATATTGTCATCGAACACCTGGCCAATTAGGTACACCCACGTTCTCGGTCATGTCAGCATCGTCGTGAATCGCGGCGTTGACCGCGGGTTTTGCAAGAGGCTCGAACGGCGCCAATGACCCAAGGTCTCCCTGATCGCGCCGGTCTGGTTCACGGGGCGCGCCGATCCGATGGGGGCATACCGCAATCGCCCGTTGACGAATCTCGCTGCCATCGCTGGAATGGCGGCTGTACTGGCATTGAATGTCTTGCTGTTGCTGCAGACGGCGGGGATGTCGTTATGACCTGGGGCTAAGACGAAATCGCAACGAGCGGGACATTCCCCCCTGTTTCTGCATCCGTCGGCAAGCGACGCACGTAGATAGCCCTGGACACATCACCGGACCAATCCGATCGCTTATGCCTCGACGCCTGCTCACGTTGGCCGCCACGCTGGCGTTCACCGCCCTCGGCGGCTGCAGCGGAACCGCCGCGCTCAACGCCGCGGTACCGCATCACACGTTCCGCGCCAGCACCGCCATTTCCTACGGCGACGCCCCCCGGCAAAAACTCGACGTGTACCAACCCGACGACACAAGCGCCACGGCGGCTTCTCGCGGACGGCCCGTGGTGGTGTTCTTCTATGGCGGGAGCTGGCAGAACGGCGCGCGCAGCGACTATCTGTTCGTCGGTCAGGCGCTGACTTCGCGTGGCTTCGTTGCCGTGCTGCCCGACTATCGAACCTATCCGGACACCCGGTTCCCCGGCTTCATGGAAGACGCCGCTGCTGCAGTGCGCTGGGCACGCGACCACGCCGCTGAATACGGCGGCGATCCGTCGCGGATTTTCCTGATGGGACATTCGGCGGGCGCGCATATCGTCGCTTTGCTGGCCACCGACGGTCATTACCTCGCCGCGCAACATATGAGCAAACGCGACATCAGCGGCGTGATCGGTCTCGCGGGACCCTACGACTTCCTGCCGCTTACCGATCCGGTCTTGAAGGACGTGTTTCCGGCCTCGCTGCGTGCGGCGAGCCAGCCGATCAACTTCGTGAGCGGCGACGAGCCGCCGATGTTCCTCGCCGCCGGCAAGCGCGATAGCACGGTAGACCCCGGCAATACCGACCGGCTGGCCGCGAAACTGCGGGCAGCGGGCGATAACGTCGAAGTGAAGCACTATCCGTTTATCGGGCATGTGCTGCTGGTGGCGTCCCTCGCTGCCCCGCTGCGAGTATTCGCGCCTGTACTGGCAGACAGCGCTAAATTTATCGATGCCCAAGTGGGCAGGCAGCAAACCGTATCACGTGAGGACGCCGTCGAATCGCCTTAGGCAGGGGCGTCTGCCCGCGATCCCTATCTGCTGCCCCCGCCAGCGTGAGCGTGCTCCAGACGATGCCCGGCAATCGCATCGATACGGGCAACGTTGCAACGCGCCAGACGCCTCAAAAGCGTGTGACGTTGATGAACTCATTCAACACCTCATGCCGGCTGCGCTCAATCCGCTTCACAGGGCAGATGTCTGCGCAAAGACGGCGGGCGCGTCGACGGATCGCGCCAGATACTAACGAACGCACGGACGAAAGCGGATCGTCGAACTCTGCAGTCCCACCTTCTCCTGAATAAAGTCGCTTGATGATTGTTGACCGTTGTTTTGCGAATGGTCGGTGCGTCAACCGCAGGCAAGCAGACAGTTGCAACAAAGCAATCCGTGTGGTCTGCGAGAGCGCCGGTCTTCGACCCGAAGCTGCCATCGGCTTGGCCGGACCGAGCGCCTGGAAGCGGACGCTCATCCGGTCGAGCAGCGGATGGCTTCCAACCGATTCATCGTGAAAGTCTCGTCTGGCGACGCGTGCGGCCTGTACCCCGCTCAGAATTGCGACCAACCGCCGTCGACCGGTAGTTCAGCGCCGGTCGTGAAGGTCGCATCGAACGCGAGGAAGAGGACGGCCCTGGCGATTTCCTCCGACGTCCCGAAGCGCTTCATGGGAATAATGCCGACGGTGTGTTCCTTCACCTGTGTACGCATCTCTTCCGTAGGGAACACCTTTTCGAGGATGCCCGTGTCGATGGGACCGGGCGACACCGCGTTTACGCGAATCTCCTGAGGAAGCAGCTCGGTGGCGAGCACCCGGGCGAATGACCGCAGCGCAGCCTTGGCGGCGCCGTATGTGGCTTGGCCCGGCAGTCCCTTGACGTTGGCGACAGAGGTCGTGAGGACGACAGAGCCTCCCCGATTGATCAGCGGCGCGAACTTCTGGACCGCGAAAAAGGGACCCTTGGCGTTCAGATTGAACATCTCGTCATAGATGGCTTCGGTCACGCTGCCGAGAGGCGTTGGAATGCTGAACCCGGCGTTGACGAAAAGCAGGTCGATGGTGTCGAACTCGGTCTTAACCTGAGCGGCGAGGGCGTCGATGTCGGTTAGCGACCGCGCGTCGCTCGAAACTACGATCGCGCCGTCCCCAAGCTCTTGCTGCGCCGACTCCAAGCCCGCCTGCGAGCGACCGGTCACCAAAACGCGCGCGCCTCCGTCGAGGAGCATCTTGGCTGTCGCGAGCCCCATGCCGCTCGTGCCGCCGATAATCACCACCTTTTTATCCTGGTACCGGTTCATAGGTATGCTCCTCGAGAGAGTTAGGGTTGCTTTGCCGATATTTAACTACTTGGTACTACTATTAATTTAAAAAACATCGTACGCCCTGTGGGCGATCGTGTAACTCCGCAATCGCCTGCCGATTCTGATCACGCGACCGATTTCGCCGCGACGGCCGCTCCTTCAGGACACCGCGCGCAAGGATTCCGCGTACGACCAGTTGACGCCAGAGACGTTGACGACGGCCTGCCACGCGGCTTCCTGATTAGCGCCATCGAGCAGGTGTGGCTGGAGTTGCGCCTCAATTGGACCTGAGAACTTCCCTTGAGCGGAGGCAAAGAATTGCCCTGAGACCTCTGTTCCGAACTTCGAGGCCTGGATATACCGGCCCGCTGCCGTCTCCGGCGTCTGATTCATGCCGGGAATGAGGTTCGCGATTGGGATAAACAGATACTTCACGGCCAGGCTGGCTTGTCGCGAAACGTTGGTCGCAGTCGCCGCACCGGGCGAGACAGCGTACACGGCCATGCCTGCGGGTAGCCGGCGCGCCAGCGCTGCGGCCCACCAGGCAACGAAGAGCTTCGCGTCGGCATACGCATTGTTGGGCACGTACTTCACGTTCGGCCCGTTGCGAATCAGGGCTTCCATCGCAGCGGTCAGGTCGCCGTGGTGGTATTTGGCAGCGAGTGCATCCACGTCGGTGTACTTGAACATGGGTACACCCCCTCGGGCAGGTTCCGCGCTGGCAATAACAATCCGCGCGTTGGGACTCAGCAGGTTCGCGCGGAGCAATCCGACAGTCAATTGATGATGACCGATGAGCGGGGCCTGAGAAGCCTCGACGCCCGCCGAAGTGATCACCCGCTGCTTACCTGGGACCATCCCGGCATTGAGCAGTAGGAAATCAATTGGCCGACCTCGCTTGACCAGTTCGGCGAGCGCGGACTGGACGCTGGCCGGCGTGTCCAACTCCAGCTCCAGCGGCGTGAAGGCCTGTCTTTTAGTTTCCGCTGCGAATTGAGTGGCCGCTTCCTTGGCCCGAGCCAGGCTGCGTCCGGTGATAATGATCTCGCGCCAGCCCTCTCCGGCAAGAATGCGGGCAGCCGCATAACCGAGCCCGGAGGTGGCGCCGGTGACGAGCGCAATCGAATGTTCCATGGGCGTCTCAGTGGTGAAGGGTGAAGGCCGAGTCGTGAGGCCCCGCAGGGCCAGAAACGGCTTGTTAATTTAGAACTATTCGGTTATATATTGGTACCGCAAAAGTTGTCAAGGAGTTTTGAACCAAATGATTCAAAATACTGCCAGGCCAGTGGGTCGACCGCGCAGCTTCGACGAGGCGGGAGCGCTGGAAAAGGCAACTCAGGTGTTTTGGTCGAAAGGCTACGACGGAGTGACGATTGACGATCTCGTCGCCGGGATGGGTGTGGGACGGCCGAGCCTGTATGCCGTCTTTGGGGACAAGCGGACGATATTCTTGCGGGTCCTCAAGGCGTACGTAGAACGGAAAGGCGCATCAGCCGCGAAGGCACTCCTCTCACCGCAGGGTCTTCGCGACTCGATCACGGGCTTTCTAAGGTACGCCGTCGAAAGTGCGACCGAGAAGGGGTCCGCCCGGGGCTGTCTTCTGATATGCGTCGCGCCGCTTGTGGACGACCCTGAAGTCCGGCAGTTCCTGCAAAACGCGGCCGCCGGTGGCACCGCGCTGGTGGAAGGTCGTTTCCGGGACGCAATCAGCGCGGGAGAAATCCCATCTGACTTTCCCGTCGCCGCGCGCGCAACCCAGGTCACGGATTTAGCGCGTGGGCTGACCATGCGTGCGCAGCTAGGCATGCCGCGCAAGGCGCTCCTAAAAGATGCTGAGGAAGCGGCCGATTTGGTGCTCCAACCGCTGCGTGGAAACGCGGGGCCAGAAAGTTGACACCGGCGTTAAGGGGCGTTACGGGGCAGTAGGCTTTGATGGTTGCCGCATTACGCGCCCCTTAATCCCGATCAATCGTTTCCCGTTGGGATAGGAGCGATCACCTTGATTTGGAAGTCGAAACCTATACGCCAGTTGGCCCCAAGCGCGGTCCCTCTCGGGTGGCGATTCGCGCAGTCGGAAGCTCCCTACAGGCAAACTCGTCACGGCGATCTTCGTCCCAACGTCCGTTGTAGTGGCGCATGCTCGTGTCCGATGAGACTTCTGGGGTTCCGTGCAGGCTACTCCGAAGCGGCCCTTCACAACAGGCCGTTGTTGGCCGAACCCGGAAGTTCGGCCCGTGGTCGTCAGTCACCTGCCAACCTCGAGGCGAACTTGCCTTGTTGACCCGATCCGGCCACTCACGCAAGTTCGGACGCAACGGCAGTTCTGATGTACAACGGCCATTCGCGCAGCGGCTTCGACAGGTGGGGCTCCACCAAAGTCGACGGTCGACTGTCAGCTTTGGTTGGGGGAGGTGACCAGTTCCACACCCGCCAATCGCACGTCGACGGAAGCGCTGAGGCTGCGTGACCATCGTTGTCGTCGTTTAATACTCGAGCAACGTTCTTCCCAATCCTGCCTACGCTATTGCATCAAAGACCGGCAAGAACGGGAGTGGCGGATAGTCCGAATTGAATCCGCGGCACGCGTCGTCACTCGTCGAACCCAGATTCGGATTTCAATTCCACGAATGGGCTGTGTACGAAAACCCATTCATCCATGCTTCCAAGATTTTTCGTGTAATCTTTTCCTTTGCTACATTTCTTAATTAGGTCTTTAAATTTGAAAATTTCGTCATCGCTTAGATTTTTAGAAAAATTATATTCTCTTATTGATTTTTTTTGGCCGGACTCCAGTTTCATAAGGCGCTCTATTATGCCGCTAGCATAATACAAATAATGCGATATGTACGCCTTCCAGGCATTGAGTACATCTGGAGTTTCATTTTCCGGTGTTATGTATGGCACACCAAGCGCTTCATGTGTGAGCGGAAACAAAATTTCATCGAAAGTTTCCTTAACCAGCCGCCAATGACGCTCTCGAGAAGTTTCCTCGTTAAAAAAAGATGTGCCGTAGTCAATTATTCGAAAATCGGGGCAGGCCTGAACGTCATAAAAATGCGGCGCCCCGGTCGGCGTCCACGTTATCGTTCTTTCTCGCACTAAGATGTTCTTTGTATGCATGTCGCCGTGCAAAATTCCAAGTGAAGCGATGCGATGGAGAATCTCGACTAGCTGATTTGCCAGCGCCCAACGCACCGCCAAGGACTGAACTTCACTTGTAAGCCATGAATTCAGAGTTACGCCGGGGAAAAATTCCATCGCCATATAAAAGCCGTTCGAAATAGGCCCACCATCGTAAATTCTAATTCCGAAATGTCTGTGATCGATCTCAACCTCGCATGCCTTTTGGGCTTCGTAGAGGGCTTGCTTTTGCTTGTCGCGTTTGTCGCCTGACCGCAACTTCGTCCAGATCTTCAGCGCCACTTGGGGCCGCAAGATGCTTGATGCGAGAAATACAACCCCGTTGGCCCCGCTCGATAGGACCTGTTCTAGGTGATAGCCCGGGACAACGTATCTTGTATTATTTATAATGGCTGCACCGTCAGGTGTCACTTCGAATATATTTTTCATGTTCAAGAAAATAATAGTATCTAATATTGTTTATTCAAAATACGGAGTGAGATCGCCCGCATTCAACTAAATCAGCTTTCGCGGCATAACTTACAGAACAGATTTTAGAGCGTATTGCAGCGAATAAGGATAAGTATTTGTCGCAGGAGGGCCGCTTTCCATAAACCTGATGGTCTATTGGGCGGCGCCGTCCTCTGAGGGAGCGAACAGCCGTCATTTGAAGCAGCAGGTCGTACAACCCGCTGAACAAAACATAGTAACTTTTGGCGACGGTCGGCCCAATGGCCGAAAAGAGCAACGACGCGACTGACACAACTCGCGCACGACAGTCAGTTGCTTGACCGAAGCCGACATTCGAATGTCCACTCTGACGCGTCGGCGAACGGCTGGAGATGGCCGACCTCTGCCTCACGCGATCCGCACGTGCAGCACGAGCCCGGCGGGTCGGCATCGCGCCCGCAAAAAAGGGGACAATCCGGCGAGACCCGCTACAATTTTTTCAGTAGATTGTCGATTTTCGGTCATCAGCTTCGTCGTCAGGTTATTCACACCGAAAGGATCTCCCATGAAATACCTCGGCTTGGCCTACTTCACCCCCGATAAATTCGCCGCGATGGCGCCAGACGACGTCAAGAACCTGGTGAGCCAATGCCCCGCATTGGACGACAAGATGCGGGCAACCGGCAAAGTATTGATTTCCGCATCGCTTGGCGATCTGGACAATTGGCGGACGCTGCGCCCGCGCAGTGGCAAGACGCACGTCACCGATGGGCCCTATACCGAGTCGAAGGAAGTCGTGGGCGGCCTGTTCATCATCGAGGCGGATACCCATGACGAGGCGTTGCGCATCGCCTCCATGCACCCGGCGGCCACGCTGGGCGAAGAAGGGGGATGGGCCGTCGAGCTTATCCCCATGGATTTCTTCTGGGCCCGATGAGGGCATGGGCGCGTGTCTCAACTATGCGTTGGCGCTCGCCTATGTTCGTGACGGAGGGCAGGCATCCTGCGAATCTGATCGACTGAAGCCGTTCACCTTCTCAATGGTTAGCGCTGCGCGGGAGCCGGTTGATGGGCCACCGCGTCTGTTTCTGCGCGCGTCTTGGGTTTGGCTGACGTTTGCTTGCTCGGGCTCGGCTTCGCGGCTGCCGGCGTTTCCTTCGCCGCTATTTGTGATGCCTCTGCAAGAAGGCGCATTGCACGGTTCGCGGTAATGCGGCTTTGCGGGACGCCCTTCGCATCGAGTGCGATCACTTGGTATAGCTCACGGTCACACTCCAGCTCCCGCTGATATTGCTCTGCTGTGTCGACGAGCAATTCGAGCATGGTCTGCTGACGTCGTCTTTCGTCACTCGTGATGGCAGGATTCCTACATATTGAGGACCCAAGTGTGATCAATGTGTTGAGCTGGCTCAACTGCCGGTTGCATAGATCGAAGGTGGAGAGCGCAAGTTTTTCGTACTGGAGTGCGTCGACAGGCGGGCGTGAAGCGGGTTGAGACTGTTTTGTAGGTTTGCTGCTCATGGTGCGACCTCCCTGGTACTTCCTGGATCGCCCGACACTCGCTTGCTTTAAGGAAGTGGGTGAGCGGGCACGTGGCGGGTTTGGAAGACCGGCGCTAAACCAAACCGGCGAGCCTCGCGGCTCCCCCACCACAGCCCGCCCATTGAAATATAGACGTGCAGAGGTAGACGCACGCCCGCCTGAGCGGGTGTGCGGGTTTAGCTAGCAGGCTTCCACACCTGACCGCCGGGTGTTTCCCGATGGCTTGATGATTATAAGTCATGGCAGCGGTGCAGCGATCAACCACGCGGGCTAAGAGTTTGCGTCTGGCTGATTGGATAAGGCTTCGGCATGATGGCAGGCACATCCGGCGACTGCGTTCTCGCTGAGGATTCTCTGCTTCCGCGATAAAGACTCGGAACCGACCGCCAATATGAAGAGGCACGTAAAACAGTCAAAAATAGTGAAAATCCACCGAACCTTACTCTTCTCACTGTCGGCAGTTAGTCTTTCTGCATACGCAAACTTCAGCTATGCGAAGCAGACGCTTATCTCGGAGAGTGGCGGTTGGCTCAAGGCGGTGCGCTCGGCGCAAAGCAGAGGTTTGAGGCGGCGAGCGCGGAGTGTCCGGTTGATTTCATTGAGAGGGCCTTGGCGAGGCGGGAATTGGTGAGGATGGGTGTGAAGGAGTAGGGGATTTGCGATTCGAGGCGCGCCCTCGTTCAGCCGGCCGGCTTGATACGTTCTACACTGTGCGATAGATCGTCGATAATCGGTGGCAATGCTCCGGAAAGAAGACGACTCGAATCGTCTGCCAGTCGGATCACGTAGAGAAACCTATCCGTTGTCGAACCAGTAATTTTCGAATTGAATCAACAGAATGTATTCCTCCACGTTTATCTTTGCGACCAAGCAGTTCGACGATGAGTTTCATCGGCTTGATCAAACAATCGCAGAAGCTGCCAGGACAATCCCGGGCTACCTGGGCGAAGAAGCGTGGGAAAACGCTTCCACCGGTTTGACGTCCAATGTGTACTACTGGGAGTCGCTCGAAGCGCTTCAAATGCTGATCCAACATCCTGCTCATATCGAGGCGAAGGCCGCGCAGTCAAATTGGTTGGCCGGCTATCAGGTGATTATTTCTGAGGTCATACGGACGTATGGAGACGGCGCGCTGGCCCACGTTCTCGGGTCGCCGGTATAACGCTGATACGCCGATAGCCACCGCACGGGTAGCGGGCGTCATGAAGGAGGGGCCGCACTGCTGTCGCCTGGGGCGGATGCTTGATCGGCGACCTCTCTCCTTGCTGATCCAGACCTGAAACCGACGATAACTCGCGCCTAGATATGCACGTCCGGCGCCTTTGAGGGCGCGGCGGGGGCAGGCGGTACCGGCGCACGACTTTGGCCGACGACGATTACCGGTCCGGGCACCGCCCATGCGGGCACGGCGAATAGCACCGGCATCGGCTGTTGCAGCGCAAATTGGCTGTCAAACGCAGCGTGCTGAAGTTGCTGCATCTGGATCTGCATTGCCTGCATTTGCGTGTTCATGGCGCGCATTTGCGCGAGCACCCAGGCTGGCGGCGCGCCACCGTTACTCGACTGCACCACGATGCTGCTGGCGCCGTTTGGGCTATGCCAACTCCACGTGCTGACCTTCACCGGGCCGGCCGAGGTCTGAATCAGGCGGGTCTCACTTTTGGCCTGAACAACGTGACCGTCGACATTGACGAAAAGCGGCTGGGCCGCCAAGGTGACGGCCGGTGCGATCACCAGGGCGGCCGCGGCAATAAGACTGCGAAAACGCATCTGATCCTCCGTTGATTGAGCCTTGCACGCGGATGCGTGAAGGCTCGATAAATATGTCGGGGAAAACTTAAAAATACCTTAAATTGGCCGGGCGGCGGACGTGTCGTTGCCGGCTGCCGGGCGACGCGGCATTGCTTGAAACAGCGAATGGCATAGACAAAAAAAACCGCGCCGGAAGCCGGCGCGGCTACGACGGCAGCTTCGCCGCGAGTACATCGAGGTTCATGATTTCCGGCGGGTTAGCGAAGAGATCCGCAGCTTTCGCCATCAGCGCCTCGGCTACTTTGCCCGCCAGGTGCGCCTGGCGTCCGGCGTCGTCGGGGAACGCGTCGAATATGCCGTACACCGATGGCGCGATTTTCAGCCCGAACCACGCGATCGTTGCGGGTTCCTGCTCGACGAGCGGCAGTCCGCCCATCAGGAAGCTTTCGACTTCCTGTTCCTTGCCCGGCTTCGCTTCGAGCCGGACGAACAACGCTTTCTTGACCATGCCTGCCTCCATGTTGATGCCGCCTGCGGGTACCGACGGGAACGCCCCGATGATCTCTTCACGCGTGCGTGGCACGCGCCCAAACTGTCGCCAACAGCGCATTGATTACAAGCACCGTCGCACCAGGATGTAACGATGAGCCTACTACTACTTGACGCTGTGGCCTAGCGATTAAGAGCAACAGGCCTTACAAGGGTGACCGAGTTTCGTCGGAGTTTTCCGCGAGGCGTGGACCGCATCCAGCCGGGCGCTCGAGCCGAGGTCCGCAGGCGAACCTCTGTCTGCGGCTCAGCGTCAGCGTAGGTCGGCCGCTTTTCGGTAGCCAGAGTCGGGGTGAATGACTTTCGGTCGGCTGCGTTGCGTTCGGCCCGGTTGACTTCAGGGAGACGGCTTCGCTTCTCGAGGTGCGTGGCCGAAGTAGGCCTTGTAGGCACGACTGAAAGCGGCCTCCGACTCATAACCAACCGACCTTCCAACCTCGCCCACGCGCGCGTCACCTTTCGTCAGCATGTCCCGGGCGACGCTCAAGCGCCATTCGTTGCGGTAACGCACCGGAGACTTGCCAACGAGCGCATTGAAACGTTCGCAAAAGTTGGAGCGGGACATGCCGGCGACGGAAGCGAGACTATCGATTGTCAAACCACGTGGCGACTGCTCATGGATTGCCTTCAAAGCGCGGGCAATACGCTGATCTGCCAATCCGCCCAACCAGTTCGATGCATGACCATGATGAACCCAGGCACGCAACGCACGCACCACCACGAGATCAATCATGCGGGAGACCATCAAGGCGGATCCCGCCTCGTCATTGTCCGCCTCATGCAGAAGAAACTGCATGATGTGCGGTAGCCAGTCACATGTCTCCGCCTCGCGAAGGTGGATCATGGCGGGTAACGTCAGAAGCAGCTCCGGCTGGCTGGCCGGATCAAACCAGAAGTGGCAGGCGACGACGTTCGCCGGTTGGTCCAGGGCGGCAATGCGCAGGCTGCCAGGTCCGCGCGGCAACAAGAGCAGTTCGCCGGCTCGAATCTCGCAAGCGTCTGCCTCATTGCCGGCAATTCGCACCGCGCCTTCCATGACTGCGTACGCGTGCGCTGCCTGCGCTGACGTGTCCAACTGCGCGAATGGCAGCAGCATCGACGAAAAGACGCGGTCGCCTGTCATGCGCATGCGCGCAAGAACCTGAGACAGGAGATCGCCGTTAGCCAGACCTGCAAGCGTCCGATCCGGAAAAATGGTCAAGTTTTTCCCAGGTTCAGTCATGTCAATTCGGGTTTCGTGAGCCTAAAGTAAGCGCCGACAACCAACGAAACCACGCAACGAAAGGATTGGAACCATGTTTGGAATTTCGCCGCTCGGCTGGATACACACTCTCGGCAGTCTACCCGCGATCCCCATGGCCGTGTACATGTTCGCGCGTTACGGCAGGATCGTTCCGCGCTCAGTTGCTGGGAAGGTGTACTTCGTCGCCATGCTGATTGGTTCTCTGACCGTGTTCGTCATCGCGCATCAAGGTATCAGCTACGTCATCGGAGTCGCAGCGCTCGTGCTGTTGCTGGCTGGATATGGCGTTGCGTATCTGCCTCTGCGTCTGCCCGGCCGAATCGGTATCTATCTGGAAACCTTCTGTCTGACGCTGACAGCATTCGTGCTGATGGTCCCCACGGTTACCGAAACGCTGAAGCGTGTGCCCGACGGACATCCGCTGGTCAGCGATCCGAAGTCGCCACTGCTTCTCGGTGCCCAAGCCGCGCTCCTCGTCGCGCTTGTTCTGGGGCTGATCGCTCAAGCACTTTATCTTCGCAGGAAGCCGCAGCGTTCCGGTCCGGTGAAAATCTAGAGAAGTGGTGAGAGGCGACCGCCAGCGGCAAGCTTGCGCCACGCCGTTGCACTTTCAATCAAGCGGTACCGTGAGCCGGTCGATCACCGCACGGGTCTGGGGCCGCACGCCTCGCCACCAGTCGAATGCTTCCGCCGCCTGTTCCACCAGCATGCCGACACCGTCCGCGATACCCAGTACGCCCGCGTTGCGCGCGAGTCTCAGGAAGGGCGTCAAGCGCTTGCCATAGGCGAGTTCGTAAGCCGAGCCCGCAGGACTGAAAACGCTCGGTGGGACAGGCGGCAGATCGCCGGTAAGGCTGGCCGACGTCGCGTTGACCACCAGATCGAACTGTCCCATCGCCTCAAGGTCGGCGTACCCGCACGCGGCAAGCGGACCGCTGCTGGCGACTTGCTCGACCAGTGCCCGAACCTTGGCAATGTCCCGGTTGGCGACGACCAGTTCAGCAGGTTGCGCGGCAAGGAATGGCAACAATGCGCCACGCACCGCCCCACCGGCGCCGAGGATCAGCACGCGCCTGCCGGCCATCGGCAGGTTCAGATTGACTTCGATGTCGCGCACCAGACCGACACCGTCAAAATTCTCAGCGACGATGCGGCCGTCGCTGAAGCTCAGCGCATTGGCGGCACCGGCCAGTGCCGCGCGTTCGCTGCGTTCGTCGGCCATCGCGAACGCCTTAAGCTTGAACGGCGCGGTCACGTTCATGCCTTTGCCGCCCGCGGCGATGAACGCGCGCACGGTCGCGGCGAACGCGTCATGCGGCTCCAACGGTCCTTCGATTGCCGTATAGGACATGTCCTGCCGTGTTTCCTGCGCGAAGAGACCGTGGATCAGCGGGGATTTCGTATGGCCGATCGGGTTGCCGATCACCGCGTACCGGTCAGTCATCGTGACCTCACTTTCGAATACAGCACACCTGCTGTCTGCATCGCGTCGATCTCGGCAGCGCCGAAGCCAAGCGATTGCGCCACTTCCACATTGTGCTGACCGAGATCGGGCGCGACCTCGCTGATCGTCGTGTCGCAATCGGAGAAACGGAAGGGCAGGTTCGGCAGGCGCAACTTGCCGTAGCGCGGATGCTCCTGCTCGACCACCATGCCGCGCGCCACGATCTGCGGATCGGCAAGCACTTCGTCAATGCGCTGCACCTTCGCGCAAGGCACCTCGATACCATCCAGCAGATCGAGCACTTGCACGACCGGTTGGCTTGCCACCCAGGGCTTTACTACGGACAGAATGTCCAACCGGTTCGCATTGCGTCCCGCGCCGGTGTGATAGCGCGTGTCGGTGCCGAAACCGGCTGGTCCTCCATGCGACTCGACCAGCGCAGCGAAGCGCTTCCACGCATCGTCCACCTGGGCCGCGATCACGAGGTCGCCGTCGGCGGCTCGAAACACGCCATAAAGCGTCGACGTGGGCATGTCGTGACCGGTCTGCTCCGGCAGGATGCCTTGCATCGTGTAGCACTGCACCGCGTATTCGTGCATCGACACCAGCGTGTCGTAGAGTGCCATGTCGATGTGCTGGCCGCGGCCGCTCTTCACGCGACCGAGCAGCGCGGCATTGATTGCCGCCACCGCGTGAATGCCGGTGTACATGTCGCCAAGCGAGATACGCATGAGTGGCGGCGGCTCACCGGGATTGCCGATCATCTGCATGATTCCGCTCTTCGCTTCGGCGATCAGACCGAAACCGGCGCGATGCGCGTCCGGTCCCGTATGGCCGTAGGCCGAGATCGAGCAGTACACCAGTTGCGGATTTCTTGCGGACAGTTCGTCATAACCGAGCCCGAGTTTGTTCAGCGCACCCGGCCGGTAGTTCTCGACAAACACGTCCGCCGAATCGCACAGCCGCTGCATGAACGCCTTGCCGCGCGGGTCCCGCATGTCGACGCTGACGCCGCGCTTGCCCATGTTCAGTTGCAGGAAGTAACCGCTCTGCTCGTCGTCGAGCACAGTGGCGTGCTGACGACCCGCATCGCCGCTGCCGGGCCGCTCGACCTTGATGACTTCGGCGCCGAGCGCCGCGAGACAGCGCCCCACATACGGACCGGCCAGAAAATGGCTGTAATCGACGACGCGAATACCTTCAAGAGGACGTGCTTGCATCAGAATGCTCCCGGGCGGCGCGGCACCATCAGACGATGCTCGCCATGCTGGACGACATGTCCGTCCTGATTAATCAGTTCGGACGGCAGTACGACGATCCCCCAGTCGGGACGGCTCCGGCTCGCGCGCATCGCGCCCACACGGAATTTCACGTGCAGCACGTCGTTGACCTTGATCGGCAGGTTGAAGTCCCACGTCCAGCCAAGCGACATACCCGGCAGGAAGCGGTAGTCGCTCTGGGTCTTGAGCCCGTCGGCGATAGACAGGCCAAACAGACCGTGTGCAACGATCGAACCGAAGTGGCTCGCGTTTGCGTATTCCTCGTCCACGTGAACGGGTGTGTGATCGCCTGTCAGGTCTGCATAGGCCAGAATGCGCTCCTTCGTTACCGTGTAGCTCGGGCTCACGCACTCGTCACCCTCGCGGGCATCGTCCCAATACTTATCGACGATCGGCATCTCAAACCTCCGAGCGGGGATTGATGTCCAGCGCCCGCGCCACGCACGATGCCGGCCGGGCCTGGATCAGTTCGATGGCGAGGCCGTCCGGGAGGCGCAACCAGTTGCGTCCCTGTGGCATTTCGCTGACGTCATACTTGTGCGCGGCAGCCAGCGCGGCCTCCATGTCCTCACACATCACGCCGAGGTGCCCGAGGCGGCCTTCGGGCGCGTCATGCTGCGGGTTATGGATGAACTGCAAACCGCCGAGCGTCCAGTACTGTCGTGGTTCGTCGACGGTGCCGTCGACCTCGCGCATCGTCATGCCGAAAACGTCTTCGAAAAACCGGATGTGCCAGTGAATGTCCTTCACCCAGATGGCGACATGCTCCAGATAAGCCTTGCTACCGTTCATGCGGTTGTCTCCTTGTGTTGTCGGTCGGTCATGGCGCGCTCGATGCCCTTGATACACGCGACCAGCGTCGCGTTGACGGGTGTCGGCACACCGTACCGTTGTCCCCGGCGCACGACCGCGCCGTTGATAAAGTCGATTTCGGTGATGGAGCCTTTTTCGAGGCTTTGCAGCATCGAGGTCTTGAACCTCGACGAAAGTCCTTCGCCTGCCAGGTTCCACGGGCGTTCAGGATCCGTTGTGGAGAGCGTCACACCGGCGGCGTGGGCGACCGCGATCGCTTCGGCGACCGCCGCGAGCGCGGCCGCCTTCAGAAGCGGTTCGTCGTATAGCTGGCCGTAGGTCAGGCCGGTGGTGGCGGACAGCGCGCCGGTTGCGACATTGACCAGTAGCTTGTCCCACATCGTGCCGACAATGTTGTCGCTGACCGTGGTGGCCAGTCCGGCGGCATTGAAGGTTTCAGCAATCGCCGTCACGCGGGACGTTATCCGGCCATCGAGTTCGCCGATATAGGTCGCCTTGCCGGCCACGCCTGACTCGATATGCCCTGGATTGCGCATCACGCCGCCGACGTACGTCTTGCCGGCCAGCACGCGCTCGCGCCCGACGATGTCGGCGAGCACATCTTCGTGCCCAAGGCCATTCTGCAACGACAGGACCAGCGTGTCGGGTCCGATCAGGTCCAGCGCGCCGCGCATCGCTGCATCGGTATGAAACGACTTGACCAGCACGACCACCAGATCGACGGCGCCGGCTTCGGCGGCGCGTGTCGTCGCTTGTACCCTCACACGACGCGAGCCATTCGCGTCGTCCACGCACAGACCGTCGCGCCGCATGGCCTCCACATGGGCCGCCGAGCGGTTCAGCAACCAGACTTCGTTGCCGCTTTCGGTCAGCGCGGCGCCGATGGTACAGCCCAGAGCACCCGCACCTAAAATCGCAATCTTCACTGCCGTCTCCTTGATCTGAAGACCACGATATGATTTGGTGCTCATATGCGCAATGCAATGGATACAATGACGTTATTGCGCCAGACAATATTGCTATGAACCCGGCAGAACTCCCCGATCTGAAGCTGCTGCAGCTCTTCGATCTTCTCTACGATGTCCGCAGCGTCACGCGCGTCGCGGAGCAGCTCGGCCAAAGTCAGCCGACGATCAGCATCTGGCTCGGGCGTTTGCGAGCGCATCTGCAAGACCCGCTGTTCATACGTACCCCTGGCGGCATGGCGCCGACGCCGCAAGCCGATGCGCTGATCGGTCCGTGCCGGGAGATTCTCGAATCGCTGCGGCGCTTCGCTGCGTGGGAGATTGCATTCGATCCCACCACCGCGAAGCGGCGGTTCCGCATCTGCATGACCGACGCGAGCCACATAACGCTTCTTCCGCGCATGCTGGCGCACGTGCGCGCGCAGGCGCCTGGGATCCGTCTCGAAGCGGCCAGAATCGACGGCAATACCGAACGCGCGCTGGAATCAGGTGAGGCAGACCTTGCAATCGGTCATGTGCCCTGGCTCGGCGGCGGCATTTACCAGCAGCAGTTGTACACGCAGGACTGGGTGTGTTTGCTGAACAAGCATCACCCTCGGGTGCGAGCGAAACTGGGGCTTAAGCAGTACCGCGCGGAAGGGCACGTCGCCATCGCGGCGGGGACCGGGGCGCAACTGCTGGAGCAGGCGCTTGTGCGCGAACAGGTTGAACGGGACGTCGTACTCGAGTTACCGGGTTTTCTCGGGCTCGGCGCCATCATCAGGAGCACCGATCTGATTGCCACGCTGCCTCGGCATATCGGCGAGACGTTGGCCAAGGTGAATGACTTGTCGGTGCGTCCGTGTCCGATACCGGTGGAGGGATTTGCGGTGCGGCAGCACTGGCACGCGCGCTATCACCACGAAGCGGGAAATCGCTGGCTGCGCGATCTGGTCGCTCGGCTATTCAGCAGTCTGCGCTGACGTTTCACGCGACGTCGGTTGTCGTGGCGTCGACGTGTCACCATGCATCAACCGGTCGGCGCGATTAAGGCAACTCCGGGCGGCTATTTTGTTTGGTAATACTCGTACGAAAGCTGCCACATTCAACTTGGGCTGTCGTCTACTCCAGGAAGGAACCGATGGTTTGGCCCTTCCCGAAGCCGCGTTGAACGAGCGAAAAAGCGCGCGCCCTATGCAATGGTCCGAACGACACCGCCGTCGACACGCAAGGAAGTCCCCGTTGTCGCCGACGCCTGCTCCGAGCAGACATAGACGACCAGGTTTGCGACTTCTTCGGTCGTCGCGAAGCGATTGAGGAGCGTGGTCGGGCGATTCGTTTTCAGGAACTGCTGCTCGGCTTCTTCACGCGAAATGCCCTGCGCATCTGCGTTCGCCTGCGCCCAACCGCCCATGATCTCCGAATTCGTCGGACCAGGGAGAACCGAATTAACGGTGACGCCCGTTCCGCCGACCACCTCGGCCAAGCCCCTCGCAATCGCGAGTTGAGCGGTCTTGGTCGTGGCGTAGTCGATCATGTCCTTGGGGACGGCCAGCGCGGACTCGCTACTGATGAAGACGACGCGTCCCCAGCCGCGCTTCGTCATGTTCGGCACATAGTGGCGGGCGGCGCGAACGCCGCTCATGACGTTAAGTTCGAAGAGATCGATCCACTCGCCGTCCTCAATTTCGAAGAAGGACTTCGGACGCCCCGTACCCACATTGTTGACGAGAATGTCCGCATCCGGCGCCTGCGCGAACAACTTTGCCGCGCCTTCCGGGGTCGAAAGATCCGCGATCACGCCGGTAAACTCCGCCTTTGGCAAGAGTTCGCGAAGCTCACGAAGTGCCGTGGAGACGCGCTTCTCTGTGCGGCCGTTGATCACGACCGCGGCGCCCGCGCGCCCCAGTCCTTCTGCAATGGCTCGGCCGATGCCTGCCGTTGACCCGGTAACGACCGCCTTGCGGCCAGTAAGATCGATATTCATGACACCAGTCCTTCAACGTGTGGAGAAAGCTGGATTGTGGGTGATGTCGGAATCAATGATAATGACTCAATTTTGCATAATATTAATTCCCGGGAGGAATGGAGGTGGATCGATTCCAGGAGTTAAACGCCTTCATAGCCGTGGTTGAAGCAGGCGGTTTTACCGCCGCCGCGCGTAGAACCGGCGATTCACAGTCGGCCATCAGCAAGGCTATCGGCGCGCTCGAGAGACGCCTCGGGGTGGCGCTATTTATCCGAAGTACGCGCAGCGTGACCCTGACGGATCAGGGGCAGAGATATTATGACCGGACCAAACCGCTGCTTGACGAGATGGATGACGCCGACAGCGAGCTGACCAGCAGCACGCATAGTGTCTCGGGTCCGATCAGGATTGCCGCATCAGGTACTTTTGGCCGTCTTCATGTTTTGCCGCTTATCCCCGATCTGCTATCACTCAATCCTGGCCTTCAGGTGGATCTCATTCTCTCGGACTTCGTGCGAGATATGGTGGAAGATGGGATTGATCTGGCGATCCGGGTGGGGCCCGTGAACGATCCTGACGCGATCGTCAGGCGCGTAGCCAGCACGCCTCTCGTCTGCGTCGGATCCCGTCGCTACTTCGAGCAACGCGGAATGCCAAAGACGCCGGCCGAACTCGTTGACCACAATTGCCTTGTATATCGCGGCTTGACGGAGCCGACGCATTGGCCTTTTGTAGGGCCAGAGGGTAGATTTAGCGTGTCCGTGCGCGGAAATCTCTCGTCCAACAGTATCGAAACGATCCGCGCTGGTGTTTTAGCCGGCGTGGGAGTCGGCCTGTTTGCCAGGATCTCGCTTGCCGATGACCTCCGACATCCGGACGTCATCACCGTTCTCGACGAATTTATAGGCGACGCCAGAGACATAAGCCTCATCTGGCCAAGACGCCGATTTGTACCGGCGCGTGTGCGACAAGTCACCGATTTTTTTGCAGAGGCTATACCGCGGCGTATTTAGTCTTCCGAAGCTTGATCAACGATCCGGGCTTCCGGGTTTGGTCATTTTGTGACGTTCGGCTGCGTCGCGCAAACGGCCGCTCCCGCCTTTTCGATCGATGTTCGTCCCTGATTTGCGCGTACCATAGGGGCGGCTGTGCGGATATCCGACTCGCCCTGGAGACGCTTCTATGCGACTTGCTGACTTTATCTTGCGGCAATCAGAGCCAATTCTGGCGCAATGGGAGGCGTTCGCCGCCTCCCTCGTGCCGGCTGCGGCAATGATGGAACCGTCGGCGTTGCGAGACCATGCGCCAGAGATCCTGCGCGCGGTGGCAAAAGACCTGCAGACTGCACAGACGAGGGAAGCACAGTACGAAAAATCAGTCGGGCGGGCCCCCGCTCCAATCAATGCGACCGAAACCGCCGCGCAAACGCACGCCCTTCTCAGGGCACGATCCGGCTTTAACATCAAGCAACTCACGGCCGAATATCGCGCGCTGCGCGCAAGCGTACTCCGCCTGTGGATGGACGATTGCGCGCCCGACGCACCTCATCTGGACGACGTCATTCGCTTCAATGAGGCGATCGATCAGGCACTTGCGGAATCGGTCGACTTTTTCAGCGCGCAGGTCGAGCAGAGCCGTAATTTGCTGCTTGGCATGCTCGGGCACGACATGCGCAGCCCTCTCCAGGCGATTCAAATGACTGCGTCGTATCGTGAAGCACTGAACGCCGGGGAGCAGGTATCGGACGCAGCAGGTCGCCTGATACGCAGCGGGGCCCGGATGCAGGCGTTGCTTGATGACCTGTGCGATTTCAATCGGACCAGGCTGGGCTTGGGCATCAACGTCATACCCAAGCGTGTCAATCTCGCGGACGTGCTTGCTGAAGAACTGGAAGAGTTGCGAGCCATTCATCCGGACAGGCAGATTGAGCTGCACGTGACGGGGGATTCACAAGGAGTCTGGGACGGCCAGCGCCTGCAGCAATTGCTCGGAAACCTCGTGCTCAATGCCCTCAAGTATGGGGCACAGGACGCTCCGGTGCGCGTGATGGTGACGTGCGACGTGACGCATGTCCGTATCGACGTTAGCAACCGTGGACCGGCTATTGAGCGCGCGACGCTGGCGCGTATCTTCGATCCCCTGATGCGGGGGGACGAACAGCAGAGCAAAGACGACAGGGCGCGTAATCTCGGACTGGGCCTGTATATCGCGAGCGAAATTGCCAAGGCCCACAATGGTGCGATCGAAGCGCGCTCCGACGAGACGGAGACCTCATTTTCAGTGTCGCTCCCGCGTGCTGGCGAATCCGGATAAGACGTTGCTGGTTCATTGCGACGAGGCTGAGTGCCTCCCGCGTCGGTCGTCGCCGGTTGTGTGCTGAGGGTAAGCGGTCGTCCAACCGTCGAGTCGCAATGACGCCTTGGCGTCGAACCGGGCCGTTTAAAATCAAGTTGGAGGGTCTTTTGGGGCGGCGATGGTTCAAGGGAAATGACAGGGGCGAAGCCAGTCTGAGAGCTCAGTTTCAGCACAGTCCTTCCACATTCATGCCGTGCCCGATGCATGGCGCATCCACTACGTTGCGCCAGACTATTCTGACGAGCGCCCGCGCTTGCAGACAATCCGGAAAGGCTTGGTGGGGGAGATTTGGCGGATGATCACGGCACCCGTCTGTTCGTCGAAAATTACGATCTAACGGCCCTGTATTACAGTTTTGCGCACCGCCGAATCGTTGAACTTGCTTAAGCGTCGCCCCACGCGGCCCACTGTCGGTGTGTTGACTAAATGGGTGAGCTGGGCACAGCGCATGCTGGGATTCGTGCGGCACTGTGTTGCCATGCTCGGCAATTTCGCCGGGCATCCGCCAGAGCGTCCGCTCTGAGAGCCGGGCGCCCGTCGTTGGGTGCGGGCAGCCGTCTGGCTGTGCCGCCGTCCGGGTTGATCAATCCACGGTCGTACGCGATTCCACGCGGGTACAGGCACGTAACCGTTCCTCGCACCCCACAGGGGGAATTGCTTCGGCCAGTCACCGGAGAAGTCTCATGTTTATCCACAACAAACGCCTTCAGTACACCGTGCGGGTTGCCGCGCCGAACCCGGGTCTTGCGAATTTGCTGCTCGAGCAATTCGGCGGCCCCCAGGGAGAACTGGGTGCCGCGTGCCGATACTTCACCCAGGCGGTCAGTGAAGATGACCCGGGGCGCAAGGACATGCTGTTCGATATCGCAACCGAAGAACTCAGCCATCTGGAGATTGTCGGGTCGATCGTTGCGATGTTGAACAAAAGTGCGAAGGGCCAACTGGCCGAAGCCGTCGAAGCGGAGGCCGAGCTATATCGTTCGATGACCGGTGGCGGAAACGACTCGCACACGACGGCTTTGCTGTACGGCGGTGGCCCAGCCCTCACCAATTCGGCGGGTGTCCCCTGGTCCGCGTCCTATGTCGACACGATCGGCGAACCCACGGCCGATCTGCGCTCGAACATTGCGGCGGAGGCTCGCGCGAAGATTGTCTATGAACGCCTCATTAACGTCACCGACGACCCGGGCATCAAGGAAGCACTGGGATTTCTGATGACCCGCGAAATTGCCCACCAGAAATCGTTCGAGAAAGCTTTGCATTCGATCCAGCCCAACTTTCCTCAAGGCAAACTGCCTGGCGTACCGCAGTACACCAGCGTGTACTACAAGATGTCGGAAGGCGAGGACGCACCGCGCGGACCGTGGAATGAAGGGCCAGAATGGGAGTTCGTCGCCTCCCCGGCGCCTGCCGTGGATGGAGGGGACGGAACGGCCACGGTCAATGTATCGAAGCGGGATGTAAAGGTGCTGCAGTCGATGGCGTCGCGAACTGCGTCGGATACGAGCTCGGATCCGACAACAGGGGCAGACCTCGGCGCGGGTCAAGCTGTCTGACGTTGCAGGCAGGTGCGCGGCTGTCCAAAGCGGCCGCGCGCTCAATGTCTTGTGGCTGGCGCGAACGTCTCTTTCGAAAGAGTCGAGGGACTGTTGTGCGCTCACGGTCCTGCGCCATCACGGCGCCGGACGCTGTTCTTTTCGGCGGATCCGGGTGGCGTTGAGGTTATTCACTCGACTTGCTCCGACATCTGCTGCAAACCGCCGTGTTCAGCAGCGACCACGCGGCCAAGGAAAAGCTCAACGATTCCCCGGGTCGGCACACTCGCGGAAAGCGTCCCAATCTTGACGGGCGGGAACCATTTGCATCGGGTGATTTCGTTGCTCGCCTGCGCAACCGATTCATACGCCACGTCGGCGAAGAATACATAGTGCAGCGTGTTGAACCCGCTGAACTGAAAAAGGTAAGTCAATTCGGTCGCGGTGAGTGTCGTTTCCTCCGCCAGCTCACGCAGTGCGGCTTCGTGAGGTGCTTCCCCTCGGCGGATTCGGCCGCCCGGAAGCGCCCATCGCGATCTCAGCCTGGCAACCAGCAAGACACGGTTGTCCCGGACACATAAAACGGTTGCCCTCTCTTTCATGGATGTCTGTCCGTTTGATCGCAAAGCGCTAAAAGACCTCAATCATAATTTAGCGTGTTGATGACGTCTTTTTGGCCGCGTACGCTACCGTAAAATCGTGCCAATGCGGAACTCGCAGGCTTTGGCAATCAGGAAATGTCGGTGCGGGACGGGGAGTATAGCGATGAAAATGTCTCACAGATTAGGGAGCCCCGATACGGCGGGGCCGGTGTGGGGGCTTGTCTTTGGCATGTTCATGACGGCAGTCGGGATAGGCCTGTGGTTTTATGCGACATCGCAGGCCCCCGCCGGACGACAAGATGAATCGTTGGCCGTAGCGGCCGTTATCGTCGGCCTGTTTTCTGCCGTCTATGCGGGGCGCGAACTCTGTCACAAACGTCGGTAGATCGCCTTGGGGCGCGTAGGCGATCGGCTTGCGCCCAACCGCAATCGATATCGACCGACATGCGACCTGGACATTCCGCGGCGGTATCACTGCGGCCCACCGGCGACAGTCGCGGCAACGCAGTCTCGCTGCGCTGCGGACGTGACCTGGCCTGGCCGTTATAAGTGCGTCGAGGGAGGTTAGCTTCTTGTCACACGTTCCCAAACACTAAAGCAGCGAGATGTACTCCCGCCGCACTGCAATCACGCCCTCAAGTGCCACCAGGGCTTGCTCAACTTTGCGGGGTTGTCGTCGCAGGTCATCTGTCATTTCAATCCTCCTGACGGACGAGCGCGTCCTGTTCGCGCATGACGAGGTTCAGCGACTCCGGCGCATCTTGGCTCAGAAGGCTGCGGATAATCCGGCGAGCTTCTCTGGTTCCCATTAGCACTCTCTTGATGGCGTAGTGAATTGCGCTGACTCTCCATGCGCAGCGCCCAGCAACATGCCGACGAAGGGGAGAAGCGCTGATCTATCCGCGGTCCCGAATACCCGTACACTAACGGTTCCGGACGAGTGTCCGCTACGCGAGGCCCGCGCATGCCGACGATTGCCCTTATTGTCCTGACGGTCGTGGTAACGCTCGTCGTCGTGCTGGTGATCGCGAACCTGACGAGCGGCGAGAAGAAGCTCGAGCACAAGATCGAACGGCTTTACGCCAGTGACGATCCGCAGTTCATTCGCTCGATGGGGCTGCTGCTCGGGCCGCCCGTCGTCCCGGGCAACCGCTTCGAGGTGCTCCTCAACGGTGACGAGATCTTCCCGTCGATGCTGGAGGGCATCCGCTCGGCGCGGCATACGATCACCTTCGAAACCTTCATTTACTGGTCTGGTGCGATTGGCGAGGAATTTGCGCGCGCTCTCTCCGACAAGGCGCGCGCGGGTGTCGCGGTGCATGTGCTGCTCGATTGGGTCGGCTCGTCGAAGATGGACAGGCGCTATTTGCGGATGCTGCGCGAGGCGGGTGCGGAAGTCGTTCGGTACCATAAGCCGCACTGGACCGGTCTTGGTCGCATGAACGACCGCACGCACCGCAAGCTGCTCGTGATCGACGGACGCATCGGCTTTACGGGCGGCGTGGGTATCGCCGACGAGTGGAGCGGACACGCGCAGGATGAGAAGCACTGGCGCGACATGCACTTTCGCGTCGAAGGCCCGGCGGTAGGGCAGATGCAGGCGGTCTTCATGGACAACTGGATCAAGTCGACGGGCAATGTGCTTCACGGCCCGCAATACTTTCCGGAGATCGACGCCGCAGGCGAAGGCCTCGCGCACATGTTCAGCAGTTCGCCCTCCGGCGGCAGCGACGACATGCAGCTCATGTACCTCATGGCGATCACCGCGGCAACGCATTCCATCCACCTGGCGAGTGCGTACTTTGTGCCGGACAAGCTGACGATCAACGCGATCGTCGAGGCAGCGAAGCGCGGAGTTAAGGTGCGCATCATCACGCCCGGCAAACGCATCGACACCCACACGGTGCGCGAGGCGTCGCGCGCGTGCTGGGGCGACCTCCTCGCCGCGGGCGTTGAGATGTACGAGTATCAGCCGACGATGTATCACTGCAAGCTGATCGTCGTCGACGAGTATCTGGTGTCGGTAGGCTCGACTAACTTCGACAGCCGCTCATTCAAGCTCAACGACGAGGCCAATCTCAACATCTATGACCGCGATTTCGCGCGCCGGCAGACCGCCGTTTTCGACGGCGACGTTGTCAACGCGAAACGCATCACGCTTGACGACTGGCGCCGCCGTCCGCTGCTTGAAAAGCTGCTGGAACGGGTTGTCGCGCTGCTCGATTCGCAGCTTTGAGGTTTGGAGTCGCCCGCGGAAACGATGACAACGGACACCTACGATCGAGCGAGGTGATTCGATTCTCCGATTGGATCGGGATGGCGTCAGGGCGGCAATCTGCCTGCGGTCGCACTGACGGCGAGAACCGTTCTGCCGTCACTGGCAAGACCACACTCGTAAATGATCGGCGTATAGACGCCGAGGTTATTCTGGAACTCGGCTTTGTCGCCTACCTCTTTCCCGTGTTGTTTGCGTTTGATGACCGCCATGAATTCCTCCGATCAGTTTCCACGTCTCGTCGACACGGCCTTTGTAGATTAGATCAACGCGCCCGGCGGCAAGAAATTTATTGTGCCGGTAAGCAATGCATGGTCCCGGGCGCTCGACCTACTCACGCAGACTGTCGATACTCTTTGCTATCGCAGCAGCCGGTTAATAACCTGCAGTTGATAGCCGGATGGACCGTGCCGGTAGTTTTGCGATCTGCGGTTACCGTTTGTCCCGACGATGCGCAGAGTGGGGCAGGTGCGCGGAGCTTGTCCGGACATCGGTTCAACGTAAAGCAAACTCGGCTATGCTAGCGAGCGCACCCACCACGACGACCGCGAATGGCGGTACCTTCCACCGGGTAAGCAATAGAAAGCAGACCGCCGCGACAGCGAAGTCGGCCTTCGAAAGCACCGCAGTGACCCATACCGGCGAATAAAGCGCTGTAGCCAGCAAGCCGACGACCGCCGCGTTCACGCCGCTCAACATCGCTGCCGTGGCAGGGCGCGAGCGCAGGGATTGCCAGTGAGGCAGGGCGGCTATGACCAGCAGCAGACCCGGCAGAAATATACCGGCGGTGGCCAGCGCGGCGCCGACCCAGTGACGCGGTGCCTCGGGCATCATCCAGCCGAGAAAGGCTGCGAATGTAAACAGCGGTCCCGGCACGGCTTGGGCCGCGCCGTAGCCGGCCAGAAAATCACTCGGCGCGATCCAACCTGTCGCGACAGTCTGCTGTTGCAGCAACGGCAAGACGACGTGGCCGCCGCCGAACACCAGTGCGCCGGAGCGATAGAAAGCGTCGAACATCTGAATGCCACGCGTGTTATGTAGCGTCAGTAAAGCGGGGAGTCCAAGCAGAATAACGAAGAAAAGCGCCAGCGCGGCCGATCCGATCACGGGTGAAATGCGCAACGCGGTAAGCGCCGGATGCGGTTCGCTGCCCCGTTGCGCGTCTCCAGTCCTGCAAAAGACGATACCGAGCAGCGCCCCGAGTGCGATCACCAGCAATTGGGCGTACACCGTCGTCAAGACGGCAAGCATTGCGATGGAAATAAGGGCGATGGCCGCTCGCTGACGATCCGGGCACAGACGCCGCGCCATATCCCACACTGCTTGTGCGACCACCGCGACTGCCACCAGTTTCAGGCCGTGGATCAAGCCTTGCCCCGCAGCATTGCCGAGGTCAGGAGCGAGCGCAGCAAAGCCGATAAGCAAGAGAACGGATGGCAAGGTGAAGCCACACCACGCGGCCAAACCGCCGAGCCATCCCGCTCGCATAAGCCCGATCGAAAATCCCACCTGACTGCTGGCGGGGCCAGGGAGAAACTGGCACAGCGCTACGAGGTCGGTGTAGGCCTCATCATCGAGCCAACGCCGGTTTTCGACGAACTCACGACGGAAATAGCCGAGATGAGCGATCGGGCCGCCAAATGACGTCAGACCCAATTTAAGGAAGACCTTGAGAACATCGAACACGTCGATTAATCGGCCGGAGCGTGGCACTGTAACGGGCTGCTGATCCATCAAGTTTTATCCGTGGAGACTTGTCCGCGCATCATACAGTGACGACCTCCGGCCTCTCGGAACGTGCGGCTCGAACGCTCCGCGTGCGGGTAGGGCATCGATCTACCGCGCGGTCACCTGCCCCATTCAATTTTTCGATGGGCGTCTAGTCGCAGTGAACGGGGCTTGCCTGGAACCGTTCAAGCGGGTTTCGACGGTTGGCGTACGAGGCACGCGAACGTCTCTTAAGTAGAAGGTCGAATGGCTGGTGAGGGTAGAACTGAGCCGATCATTATCGGATTCAGTCCGACCATGAAGCGTCATTCGTCCGCTCCGTCGCCCGGACGTTCAGGCATCGGTTTCACTAAGGAAGCGGCCATCCAATTCGCGATGTTGAACGTTGCTTCGTTGGCCTTAGTCGGCGCTCGCATGTCGACGCTGACATGCCCGCTCGCGGCAGCAGGGCGGTCGTTCGACAGCGGCAACCGCGAAGGGCAGCTATGGCACCAACGAATGCGTACTTTCGACCCATAGGGGACGTTCGGTTTTCCCTGCAGCAGACATTGACATTCGCGTCGTCAGGCGAACTATTGACGAAAGACTCTTGACTAGACATACTCGCACGCCTTTGTCAACGGAGAGCGATGTGACGAGTGCCAGCTTCGATGTGTTACATCAAGAAATCTCTACCGCACGTCTAAAACTTGTACCGGCGTGTGGCCAGTTCGTGCAAGAGCTTCGAGAATACAGTATTGAGAACCGCGCCCATTTGCAGCCATGGGAGCCGCTTCGAGCCGAGAGCTTTTTTGAAGCTGAATCAGTCGCGCAACGACTTTCCACGATGGCCCATAACAACACTTCAGGGCAGGCTGTGCATCTTCTATTAATTTCCCCGGAAAGCGGAGAAATGATGGGGGAATGCAATTTCACCAACATCGTGCGCGGCCCTTTCCAAGCGTGTCACCTTGGTTTCTCGGTCGGAAAGCGGTTTGAAGGAAAAGGTCTGATGCGCGAAGCATTGACGCCCGCCATTTCGTATATTTTCGACCACGTCAGATTGCACAGAATAATGGCGAATTTTAGGTCCGAAAATGTTCGTAGCGCACAGCTATTGGAGCGGCTAGGTTTTGATCGCGAAGGACTGGCTCGGTCCTACCTAAAAATCAACGGGGTATGGGCCGACCACGTACTTACGTCGCTCGTAAACAACGCAGCGGATTGAATCGGATTCGCGACGTTCATTACCGCATGTTCGACTCGCATTTTCGAAGAGGCAAGCATGCGCGGCAGCCGGTGAGTACCGGGCGGCGGGTGTTCGCCGTCCCACCAGGATTGTTTAAAAACGCTTGATTGTCAACAATCTAAACGTGATGTCGAACGGCCGTTCCTGGCCGCGTGTCGCCTCATGCAATTAGCATGCGCCGCTTCACCCTCGCTTCGCTGCGATCGGCAGCACGCGACCCGCTTCTGCCACTTGAGAGCATTGATTGGCTGCCAGAAACCGGACATTCGCGGACTTCTACGGCTAGCCGATATACTTCGCATCGGCACCATGTGCACCCATAACAACCGAATCCGATTAAATGTCCGAGCAACCTCACGTGAATTTGGATGAACCCAGCCTACAGATTGGGGGGTTGAAACTCTGGGTCCACGGTCGTCAATTTCCGTTGGCGCAAGATTACTGGGATGGAAACTGGCTGCAAGTGACCGCACGATGCGACTCCGCAAGCTCAACCGTTTCGACGGTCGGCCCCATTGTGCATCTAGGTGAGTTGGTGCAGCTCCTCGAGGAATGCGAGCGACTCTACGAGTCCCTATCGGGCACTGCGACGCTTGACTGCATGGAGCCAAACCTCGGCGTTACTTTGACGGCCAAGACAAACGGGCACATCGATGTGCGGATTCACCTCTCGCCTAACCACATGTTGGAGAGGCATGAGTTCAATGAATCACTTGACCAAACGTTCTTACCGACAATCATTTCGCAGTGCCGCGAAATTCTGACAGAACACCCGCTGCGCAAGCCGGAGAACGGGAACTGAATAATTCAAATCGATTCACGCGCCTGCGCGAACCAGTGCCGCCAACCTAGCGAGTTGCTCAAAAGCGGCCCCTCGTGAACGTCCGAAAGTGGCCGATTGCACCAGTTCGACGATCGTCCCCGGACCGGACATTTGGATCCTCGGCGGCTCCTTACCTGCGGTTTCTGCGAACGCGTACTACCGGCCAGCAAGCACCTCTCACGGGCTCGGGCCGGTTGTCCGCGGTCGTGTCCGTACCGGCCCTCCACAGCGCGCTTACGACGATGGTTCCAAAGTTTGACACTGTACGGAAGACTGCGCTTACGGACGCAGGGAAACTCGGTGACGAGGAATAGCGGTTGGGCCCGCCGTTGCGACTTCCCCCAGCCTGATGGATGCAGAAAACTTTCGCGTTCTGATACTAGACTGTGAATACAGACTGCTGTGTAGCACATCGTTCCAGGAGAAAAGTCATGAACGTTCTGTTAATTGGCGCAAGCGGGAGAACGGGGCGGCTAATAGCCGAAAAATTGCATGCCGCCGCCATCCCGTTCTGCCCGTTGATACGCAACGCGGCAAAAAGCGATGCTTTCGAGCGGTTCGGCGTCCGACCGCTCATTGCCGACCTGACTGGCGATTTCTCGCATGTATTCAGCGGCGTACATACTGTCATTTACGCCGCCGGCTCGGCAGAAACCGAGGGCTCGGAGCAGGAACGCCTGATCGACCGCGACTCGATCATCAAGTCGGTCGATTACGCAAAGCAAAGCAGCGTGGGCCTTTTTGTCGTTATCAGTGCATTGCTTGCGTACGCGCCGGAACGTTCGCAGCAAGCACTACAACACTACGCGCAAATGAAACGCGAATCGGACGACTACGTGATTGCTAGCGGGCTCGATTACCTTGTGCTGCGCCCCGGCACGCTGACAATGGAGCCGGGAGTGGGAACCATTCAGATCGTGTCGGATGCCGACTCTCCGCGCGACCCGGTGGCGCGTGAAGATGTGGCCGAGGTCGTTCTCGATGCGCTCAAGGCGCGACTGGTCAACAAGGTAATTGGTTTTGTAGGAGGAGACGTGCCTATTGGAGATGCGTTAGCCCGCGTGTAGCCCTGCGCCCCGATCACGGCATCAGATCCGCTTTCTCGAACGCTTACCGCCTGCCTTAGCGTTCTCTGTGAAGGATCTGAGTAAGAAATACTCAATCAGAAATAACCCCGTGTAACCCAAGTGCACCGAACACAATCCGCACCGTCGTTTAGTCTGACGGGGCGAGCGAATGACCGCTGACGAAAAAGTTTTATGATCGGTTTGGGTCGAGAGTGTGAGTCCGTCGATAAGGAAAGCTGCCGCCGGATTGATCCAGGCCGCCAACGTCGGCAATCCGCCACGTTTGGCGACGAAGAACCCGGCCTGTCCCAATGGCGGCTCCGGCCGATGACCAAGCGTTCGTCCTTGACGATTGGATGGCCGTTACGGAGTGGAACCGTCGCTCGAACGTCCGGGCGATGACGCATGTGAGCGGCTGTTTGTGGCCGGGAGCACGCGTTCGCACGAACCGCCGGAAAGCTCCCGCGGATGCCTGTCCACATTTGCTTGCGGCGCTTGCCCGTGCTCGTGACGGAGGGCAGGCATCCTGCAAATCTGATCAACTGAAGTTGCCCACCTTCTTGATGGTTAGTGCTGCGCAGGAACCGATGCTCGGGCCGCCGCGTCTGTTTATGCGCTCGTCGTGGGTCTGGTGGACGTTTGCTTGCCCGGGCTCGGCTTTGTGGCTGCTGGTGTTTCCTTCGCCGCTATTTCTGATGCCTCTGCAAGAAGGCGCATTGCACGGTTCGCGGTGATGCGGCTTTGAGGGATGCCCTTCGCGTCGAGTGCGATCACCTGATATAGCTCACGGTCACACTCCAGCTCCCGCTGATATTGCTCTGCCGTATCGACGAGCAATTCAAGCATGGTCTGCTGACGTCGTCTTTCGTCACCCGTGATGGCAGGATTTCTACATATTGAGGACCCAAGTGTGATCAATGTGTTGAGCTGGCTCAACTGCCGGTTGCATAGATCGAAGGTGGAGAGCGCAAGTTTTTCGTACTGGGGCGCGTCGACAGACGGGCGTGAAGCGGGTTGAGATTGTTTTGTAGGTTTGCTGCTCATGGTGCGACCTCCCTGGTACTTCCTGGATCGCCCGACACTCGCTTGCTTGGGGAAGTGGGTGAGCGGGCACGTGGCGGGTTTGGAAGACCGGGTCAGAAACATGCCGGCGAGCCTCGCGGCTCCCCCACCACAGCCCGCCCATTGAAATATAGACGTGCAGAGGTAGACGCACGCCCCGCCTGAGCGGGGGTGCGGTTTCTGACTGCAGGCTTCCACACCTGACCACCGGGTGTTTCCCGACGGCTTGATGATTATAAGTCATGGCAACGGTGCAGCGATCAACCAGGCGGGCTAAGTGTTTGCGTTTGGCCAATTGGATAAGACATCGGCGGGACGCGATGGGTTGTCGGGAACCAAAGGATTGCGGACAAGCACGCGGCTAGTTGCTTCAGCGTTGACGGCCAGTACTAACGCGTAGCAGGTTTCGTCAACGCACGGGCCTGGCAGTCGATGGCGGTGCGTCGACGGAACTGACGCACCCCCCTTTCAAACTAGCAGACGACTCGTTTCACGCGCAGGCGGAGCGATGTCCGCCGTGCGGCTGCGTCTGAATGACACCGTGGGCTCATCGAAGCCAGCCCTTGATGGTATCGGCCATGACGTTGGTCGAGATGCCATAGCGATCGTGCAAGGTCGGCAGCGCGCCCGCACCAAGAAACTCATCGGGCAGTGCGATTTGGCGGTACATCGGCGTGACGCCCGCCGTGAGCAGCGTGGTCGCGACCGCTTCGCCGAGGCCGCCGATCACCGAGTGATTCTCGGCGACCACCACCATGCGACCCGTGCGCCGCGCTTCGCGCAAAATCGTCTCAGTGTCGAGCGGCTTGATGGTCGGGACGTGCAGTACGCCAACTCCCACGTTGTCCGCTTCCAGCAACTTCGCCACCTCCAGCGAGCGCATGGTCATGATGCCCGACGAGATGATCAGCACCTCGGCGCCGTCGCGAAGCAGCTTCGCCTTGCCCAGCTCGAACTGATAGTCGTATTCGTCTAGCACGGCCGGAACGTTGCCACGCAGAAGGCGCGCATACACCGGGCCGTTATGCGCGGCGATCGCGGACACCATCTGCTCGGTATCGAGTGCGTCGCACGGATCAATGACCGTCATGTTCGGCATTGCGCGCATGAGCGCAAGATCCTCGGCTGCCTGATGGCTCGGACCGTAGCCGGTCGTTAGCCCAGGCAGCGCGCAGATGATCTTCACGTCGAGGTTGTCTTCTGCGATGGCCTGGTGCATGAAGTCATACGCGCGACGGGTTGCGAATACGGCGTACGTCGTGACGAACGGCTGCGCCCCTTCATGCGCCATACCTGCGGCCGCGCCCATCAGCAACTGCTCGGCCATGCCCATCTGATAGTAGCGGTCCGGAAACTCCTTTCCGAAGATATGCAGGTCGGTGTACTTGCCGAGGTCGGCCGTCATGCCGATCACGTTCTTCTTCTCCCGGGCCAGTTGGGCCAATGCATGGCCGAACGGCGCCGAACGCGTGACTTGTCCTTCGCCGGCAATGGAAGCGATCATCGCCGAGGTCTTCAGGCGCGGCTTCGCGGTAAGAGTGGTGTCGTTCATGCTTGTCTCCCTGCTTCGAGTGCTGCGAGCGCCAGTTGCCACTCGTGGGCATCGACGCGGATGAAATGGTTCTTTTCCCGTTCTTCGAGAAACGGCACGCCGCAGCCCATGCGGGTATCGCAAACGATAATCCGTGGCTGCTCCTTCGGATGATTGCGTGCAGCATCGAAGGCCGCTTTCACCGCGTCAATATCGTTGCCGTCCACGCGCTGCGTGAACCAGCCAAATGCTTCGAGCTTCTCGACGAGCGGCTCGAACGCCATGATCTTCGAGGAGGGACCATCTGCTTGCTGGTTATTGACGTCCACCATGGCGATCAGGTTGTCCAGCTTCCAGTGAGCGGCCGACATCAGGCCCTCCCAGATCGCGCCTTCATCGAGTTCACCGTCGGAGAAGAGCGTGTAGACGAAGGCGTTTGAGCCCTTGCGCTTCAGTCCCAGGCAGCGGCCCACCGCGATCGTGAGACCGTGGCCGAGCGAGCCGCCGGACATCTCCATGCCGGGCGTGTAGCTCGCCATACCGGACATCGGCAGCCGGCTGTCGTCGCTGCCGTAGGTTTCGAGTTCTTCCGGGGGCAGGAAGCCGGCTTCGAAAAGCGCGGCGTAAAGCGCGATCGCGTAGTGGCCGTTGGACAGCAGGAAGCGGTCGCGGCCTTCCCAGTCGGGGTTGTCGGGTTGGTAACGCATCGCACCGAAGTAGGCAACCGCGAGTACATCGGCGATATCAAGTGCCTGGCCGATATAGCCCTGGCCCTGCACTTCGCCCATCAGCAAGGCGTTTCTGCGAATCCGATAGGCGCGCTCGGCGAGCGTCACCGCATCTGATGACGGACTGTTCATGATCTCTCCTTGATTGAAAAATGAGTCTTTGCGGCAAACGGTGTCAGCGATTGACGGATTTGGCTGGCACGAGGAACACAAGCGCGGCACCCATGACGATCGCCACAGAGATAAAGATGAGCCCGGCCGTCGATTTACCGGTCAGGTCGTTCAACCAGCCCACGATGGCAGGCGAGAAGAAGCCTGCGAGATTGGCGAAACAGTTCACCGCGGCGATACCCGCCGCGGCGGACATGCCGCCGAGAAGCGCGGTCGGCAGTGACCAGAACTGCGACGACGAGGCGAGGATGCCGGCGGCGGCCACGCTGACACACACCAGCGACGCGCCGACTCCGCCCAGCATCGGAAGCGTTGCAAAGCCTGCTGCCGAGACGAGCATCGGGATCGCAAGATGCAGACGACGCTCACGGTGGCGGTCAGCGCTCGCGCCCACCAGCGGCAGCGCAATGATGGCGCACAGGTACGGTACGGCCGTAAAGATGCCTACCCACAGCGGGTCGGCCACGCCGGACTTGCGGATGATCGTCGGCAGCCAGAACGTCAGCCCATACTGACCGAGCACGACGCAGAAGTAGATGGCAGCCATCAACCACAGACGACGATCGCCGATGAAAGATCTGATCGACACATGGGCGATCTTGTGGGCGTTGTCGCTCGCCACGTTGCGTGCGAGGAGCGCCTTCTCCGGATCAGTGAGCCATTTTGCGGCAGCGATACCGTTGTCGAGGTAGAGCAGGATGGCGACGCCAAGGAGCAGCGACGGCAGCGCTTCGAGGATGAACAGCCACTTCCAGCCAGCGAGACCGTGTACGCCCTGGAATGCATGCAGGATGTAACCGGACAGCGGCCCGCCGACAATGCCGGCCAGCGGAATCGCCATGAAGAAGAGGGAGAGCGCCTTGGCGCGCCGCGCAGACGGAAACCAGTAAGTCAGATACAGGATGACGCCTGGCGCGAACCCTGCCTCGGCCACGCCCAATAGAAAGCGCAGGACATAGAAGGTGGTGGGCGACTTGACGAAGACAAAGGAGGCCGAGATCACCGCCCACGTCAGCATGATGCGAGCGAGCCAGTTTCGCGCGCCCACTTTGTGCAACATGAGATTACTCGGTACCTCGAAGAGAAAATAACCGAGGAAGAAAATGCCGGCGCCGAAGCCATACACGGTTTCGCTGAATCGCAGGTCGTTGAGCATCTGCAGTTTCGCGAAGCCCACGTTGACCCGATCGAGATAAGCGCCCAGATAGCACAGCATCAGGAACGGTATCAAGCGCCGTCCCACCTTCGCATACGTTTTTGATTCGAAGCTCGCCGGATCGGCAAGCGATGTGACATCGCCCGTCATAGACGGCGCAGCGGCTTTCGTTTTCATGGTTGTCTCCTGTCGGCCAGAGTTAGCGCTTTAGCTGTCGATCAGAGTTCGCGCTTTAGCGCTTACTCTGCATCCCATGCAAAGCTCTTAGTCTGGCCCCATGCAAGATGATTGCGGCCATATTGCCCCGGCTTTTACCGCCGGGTGCATTGACTCATCCGCCGCAATCGCGACGGATGTTGCGCTTAGTGGATTAACATGCCGCCGTTGACGTCGAGCGTGATGCCGGTCAGATAGGCCGACAGATCGCTCGAGAGGAACAGGCAGGCGTTCGCGACGTCGGCCGCATCGCCGAGTCGGCCGAGCGGGATGCCCTTGATGATGTCGGCGCGCATCTCCGTCGTGAGCTTGTCTCCGGTGATATCGGTCTGAATCAGGCCCGGTGTGATCGAGTTGACGCGGATGTTGTCCGCCCCGAGTTCGCGCGCCATGGCACGCGCGAGACCGAGTACGCCCGCTTTTGCAGCGCTGTAATGAGGTCCGCCGAAGATGCCTCCGCCGCGTTGCGCGGACACGGATGACATGCAGACAATGCTGCCGCTCTTTTGCGCTCTCATTTGCGGAATAACCGCTTGCGACATGTAGAGCGTGCCGCGCAGGTTCACGTCGATGACCGCATCGAAGTTGTAGGCTCCGATGTCCATTGTCTTCAACGGCTGGGTGATACCTGCGTTGTTGATAAGACCATCGACACGGCCGTACCTTTCGATGACCGCCTTGGCGGCAGCCATGCATGCGGCCTTATCGGTCACATCGCAGGCGAGGCCGAAGTGTTCTTCGCCGAGTTCACGCGCGGCACTCTCTGCGTCTTCCTTGCGAAGGTCTAGAATCACCACCCGCGCGCCTTGCGCAGCAAGCGCTTTTGCGGTTGCCTTGCCAATGCCACGCGGCGAGGCTGCGCCGGTTACGATTACTACCTGGCTGTCGAGCAACATGTTTGTCTCCATCGATCACGTTAGTTGGTAGACGCAGTTTCAGCGCTTCAACCATCTCGATCAATGCAGTTCGGCTCAACTATTGCTGAAGAATTTTCAGGTGTTGCGGCTGATCTCCTGCTCGACCCAGGTCAAAAACTTGGCCACGCGCGGCAAGTCCGCGTTCTGGGAAGGGTAAACGAGGTGATGGGCCCCGACTTCGACCGCATACGTGCGATCGAAGACCGGTACGAGCGAACCGCGCTTGAGGTGGACCGATGCGAGCATCGTGCTTTCCAGCGCGACGCCGTGTCCCAACGCCGCGGCTTCGAGCGACATGTACGAGCGGTCGAACGCGAAATCGTATGCCTTGGGCGACACCGCGACGCCGAACTTGCCGAACCATTGCTTCCACTGAACGAGAGGCGTCTCCGAGAAGATCAGGCGCCGCTCGAGCAGATCCTCGGGGGTACGCACCGGGTGTCTTCTCAGGTATTCCTCCGATGCAAGAGGCGCGATGAACTCGTTGCGTAGCGTTTTGATCTCGCCATCGGTCCAATGAGCGTAGCCATGCCGGACGTCGACGTCATAGAAGCCGGAGGTGAACGATACATCCTCATATGAGCATGCGAGATTCAACTGAATGTCGCCGTTCGCTTCCTGGAACAAAGCCAGCCGCGGCAGCAGCCACATCAACCCAAAGCTGGGACTCGAGTGAATGCGAAGTATCTCGACACCCGATTGGCTCGATGCGCGTTCCGTCGCGCGGCTCAGGTCGGCGAGCGATCCGGTGACATCGGCCAGATATTGCTGACCCGTGGGCGTCAAAACCAGCCCCCGTCCCAGTCTTGTGAACAAGGGCCTTCCCACGATGGATTCGAGGTTGGCAATCTGATGGCTGACCGCGGATGGCGTTAACCCTAATTCATCGGCCGCCCGATTGACGCTCTTCGTGCGTGCGACACTCTCGAACGCGATGATGGCTTTTAGTGGTGGGATGCGCATTGTTCCTGGATGCAGAGGTTGCGAGCGGGCTTGGATCAGGGTGTTCTGCTTCGCTACAGGCGATTCCAGAAATGTCGCGTATCCCAGGGGTAAAGGCAAGCCGAGGTTCGGCCGACAGGCAATCGGTTCACAGAGGCGCGAGACGTTGTGGGAATACGAGGGCCGTCCGTCTGGATGGGTTTTTTTTCGACTCGCACAGCTAGTTCAGCTCATAGACTTCCTTGCGAGGCAACGCCGGCCCTTAAAAGGCCGGCGCACTTCATAGGATCAATTTGAAACGGCGTACTTCAGCGTCCAGCTGAACGTACGACTACTTCCCGCGTTGAGTGCGAAGGGGCGTGTCGTACAGGCAAAGTTCGAATGCAGCTGCCCGATCGGAGTGGTCGACAACGGATTGGTTACCCCAGCCGCCATTTCGAAGTTAGACAGGGCGCAACCGTCAAAACCCATCGTGCCATAGCTGGTCGCATTGCTATTAGCGTACTTAACCGAAAATCCATCGCTATTCGCTGTGGTGTTCGGGAAATCCGCAAAGGACGTGAAGTCTGTCTCGACCGCGATGGGGCCGGTCAACGTCCCGGAACTCAGCGTATCGGTTCGCGTCAGTGTGCCTTGACCAAACGTTAGAACCGTGTGGACCTGCAGGTCGATATCCGTGGCATAGGTCGCATTCTTAACGGCCTGCCGGAACTTGGTCGTGTCGAAAGAGACGGCCACCTGGCCGTTGTTTTCCTGAACATTCAGGTTCTTATAATACGTGACCGGAATGTAGGTTTTCCCGTTATAGGAAACTTGCGGAATCAGCAACGCATAGCCCAGATCCGTTGTGCCGTAAATCAGGTTGTCGGAGAACGGCGTCGGGTAATAGGGCGTGTACGAATTGTAGTCGGGCGCCTGGCTCAGATTCAGATTGATGACCCGCTTGCCGTCGCGCACGGTGATGAGCGCGGCGCTATACGGATGCGCGGTATCGGTGGGCAAGTTGTACCAGGTGAGCGTGTAATGCGGTTTTGTATTCAGCCACGCTTGCAGGTCGGCATCGGACATCGGCGCTTTGCCGTTGAAACCGAGCTTGTCCCACCACGCGTTCACATACATGTACTGGTGCAGCAGGCTGAAGTTCTCGCCCATCACGCGAGGCTTGCCGCGATACGCGTCGGTGCCGCGGCCCTTGACCCACATATTCACGGAGGGAGTCGGCAAGGTCGGGTCGTACCAGAACGTGTCGAAACGATAGGCCGCCTTGTAGATGAACGAATAGGCCACCTCCATCTCCTGAGCGGACAGTACGCCGGCATTTGCCGCAGCAGTCAGGATTTCCATAAAGGCGGAGTCCCCGTACGGCCCGATGGACCTGCCATAATTGAAACCCTGGCCATCTGCGTTGAGCTGCGGAAGAATGAGGTCGACTGACTTGCGTAGATAGGATTTCAATTCGGGCGTGAGATTCGCCTCATTGCCCATTTCGAAAGTTCGTTCAACGACTTCGCCAATTAGCAACGTGCTGTACCGATCGAAGCGTGCCTGATCATAATAGGTCGTATGGGTGTTCGAGGCCTCGTCGGAAAAACCGCCGGACGAGTCTTTCCGAATGTGATTCGTGAGTGTGTACAGAAGCGCGTCCCGCGCACCCATCGATGCCACAGTCGGGTCGGTGGCGGAAGAGAAAGTCGGATTGCTCCATCCCAGTTTTTGTCTTAGTCCCGCAATACCGTAAGAAACCGCATAGTAGTTTTGAGCGGTATTAAGCGATGCAACGTCGATCGGCGTACCTGTGGCGGGGCACGTATTCTTCAAGCCGCTTGCATCGGCGCCAAACATATCGCAGAAGTTCAGGCGATTTTGAAGAGTAGCGAGCATTGCGTCGCTGAAGACCTCGTTGAGCATGCCATGCGCTTTGAAATTATTAAGCGCAACGAGGTAGTAGTACTCGCCCCAGGATGTATTCGCATACGTGTAATTCGCGCCGCTTGTCTGCGTCATCATCGCGGTTGTTATCTTTTGATACGTTGCGAGGTAATCCGCGTATTTCGGATCCCCTTTCGCTTTCATATCGATCAATATGTACGACAGGCCGAGCGCCAGTTTGCCTGGAAGAAATTTATCGCCCGTGTTCGTATCGAGTACATGGACCGGACTGCCGTCGCCCAGGTCCATCACCACCTGTGTGAAATCAGGCGCTTTCCTGATGAGATCAAAGAGCGCCCTCATCTGCCCCATCATGGTTATAGACACGCCTGCTCCTGGCGGGACGCTCGTATCCGTCGCTCCATAAACGATTCCGTGGAGAGACACGGTCGACGCAGAAGAAACTGGACTTTTCGGACCATCGTTCAGGCCGCCTCCGCAGGCACTGACGAGAAGGAACGTCAGTGTACTGGCCGCGAAAATAACGGCTGATTTTCTTGACGAATGCATTTTTGTCTCCTGATTGTAAGTGGATCGATGCTGAAACACGACGGACCCGCGTCCCGCCAGTCCGCCTGACCTCCGCGCCGTCTCGACCTGCCGAGAGGCCGCTACGCATATGAACGAAAACGATTAACCCTACTTCGGGGATAGATGGTCCCACCATTGGATTGCAGAGCACAAGACCAGGTAAACCAAGGACTAGACAGAGAGTCACAATGCTTCTATCCTAGAAAAACGTTTTCCTAAATTGACGTGCCCGTGACGTGGCGCACCTGCTGCGGCGCATAGCGACCCTCGGCGCTCCCTGCCTTCAATGACACATAGCGCGACGCGACGAACGCCGCCGCGCAACGGAGACTTACATGCATTCCGCCGTTATCAGACCCGCGCGCACCGCCGCTAGCCGTTACCGCTGGACGGTCTGCGCGCTCCTTTTCTTCGCCACCGTAATCAACTACATGGACCGCCAGATTCTCGGTCTGCTCGCGCCGGTGCTGCAGCACGACATTGGCTGGACCCAGGTGCAATACGGCCGCATCGTGATCGCCTTCTCGGCGTTCTACGCGGTCGGCCTTCTGTGCTTCGGCCGAATTGTCGACTGGCTGGGCACGCGCATTTCATACGCGCTTGCGATGCTGATCTGGAGCACGGCTGCGGTGTTGCATGCGGCGGTCGGCTCGGTGGCCGGCTTCGCCATAGTTCGTGCGCTGCTTGGCATCGGCGAGGGGGGTAACTTTCCGGCTGCCATCAAGACGACGGCAGAATGGTTTCCGCGGCGCGAGCGTGCGCTTGCGACCGGCATCTTCAACTCTGGCGCGAATATCGGCGCAGTGTTCGCGCCCGCAATCATCCCGCCGCTTGCGCTGGCGTTCGGCTGGCGTGCGGCGTTCGTGATCATCGGGGCGGTGGGCCTCGTCTGGCTGGCCGTATGGCTCGCGCTCTACCGGTCCGCAGACACGAGTTCGGGGGAGGGCGGACAGGACGAGGCCGAGACGCTCGATGCCGTCAACGTGAACGCCCGCGCGCCGGGCTGGGGCGCGTTGATCCGAAAGCGCGAGACGTGGGCGTTCCTGATCGGCAAGTTCCTGACTGACCCGGTGTGGTGGTTCTATCTGTTCTGGCTACCGAAGTGGCTTAACGAGTCGCGCGGCATGGACATGCAGCACATCGGCCTGCCGCTCGTCTGCATCTATGCGATGACGACCGTCGGCAGTATCGGCGGCGGCTGGCTCTCTTCGGCGCTCTTGCGTTCCGGGTGGAGCGTGAACGCCGCGCGCAAGACAGCGATGCTGATCTGCGCGTGCTGCGTGCTGCCGATCGCGTTCGTCTCCCAAGTCGATAACCTGTGGGGCGCCGTCGCGATCGTCGGACTGGCCGCAGCCGCACATCAAGGCTGGTCCGCGAATCTTTTCACCACCGCGTCCGATCTCTTTCCGAAGCGCGCGCTGGGCGCGGTTGTGGGGGTCGGGGGGATGGCGGGCTCGATCGGCGCGGTGCTGTTCTCGGAAGTGATCGGACAGGTCCTGCAACGCACGGGCCACTACTGGGTACTGTTCGCGATCGGCGCGCTCGCCTATCTCGTCGCGCTTGGCGTCATGCAGATGCTGACGCCGCGCATGACGCCCGCGAAGCTCGACGCGTGAAAGCACGAGGCGCCTCAGCTGCGGGCCGCTGTCGACTCACGGACGATGAGCCTCGGCTCGAACGTCGAGTGCCCAGCCTCCGCATGGCCCGCGAGCGCGTCGATGAGCTTTTGCATCGCGAGTTCGCCCATCTTCTCGCTCTGAATATCGACGGTCGTGAGCGCAGGCGCTGCGTACTCGCCATACGGGACGTTGTCGACGCCGGTCACCGAGAGCTCCTGCGGCACCCTGATGCCGAGCGACGCCGCCTCTTTCATGAAGCCGAGCGCGATCAGGTCGTTGTAGCAGATCACCGCCTGCGGCCTGCGCGGACCGAGCATCACGCGCGAGCACGCATCTTCGCCTGCATGCGCCGTCGGCGCGTGAGCGTCGTACACGTCGAGCGTGAGGCCGGCCTCCTCCAGACACTCTCGCGCGCCGCGAATGCGCTCGTCGTTGATGCGTGCCTTCCCAAAACCGAGGTAGGCGATGTGACGATGCCCGAGGTTGAGCAGATGCCGCGCGAGCATGTAGGTTGCGAGCCGGTTGTCGATTCCGACGCTCGGGATCTGCAGCACATCGCTACGTCTCAACAGCACGACTGGCTTGCCGAGATCGAGCAACCACTGCGCGTCATTGTCGGGCATCCGCGAACTGACGATCAGGCCGTCGACCCGCTGCGCGAGCGCTTCGATCAGCGGGCGCTCACGCGCCTGGTTTTCGTCGGTGTCGACGAGCAGCAGCGTGTAGTCGTGCCGCAGCGCGACGCGGTTGGCGCCTTTCACGACGTTCGTGAAGTGCGGATTGCTGATGTCAAGAATGGTCAGCCCAATGGTGCGGGAGCGGCCGGTGATCATCGATCGCGCAAGCGGATTCGAGCGGTAGCCGAGTTCCTCGATCGCAGCCTTCAGGCGAGCCTCGACCGGTGCGGAGAAGCGCTGCGCCCCGTTCATGTACTTCGACACCGTGGCGACCGACACGCCGGCGGCTGCGGCGACGTCGCGAATAGTTGGGGAAGGTTTTTTCATGCGAAAGGTAACGTTTTCTCTTTTGTTTACCGATTGTCGCAGAAAGCGCGGTCAGGGGGGCGAATGCCATTCGGCGTAAGCGCCGTCTAATGGCCGCGCATCCGGCATTTGATGCTGAACCTCATCCATCGCTCTCGTATAGAAAACGTTTTCCGTCAGTCATCTTTCAGGAGTTTTTATGAGCCAAACAGTCGTGCCGTCGTTCAAGCCGTTCCGGCGCCTGCTTCTGACCGGAGCCGCCGGCAACCTGGGCAGCCAGCTGCGCGGCGCGCTCGCCAATTGGGCCGATGTCGTGCGCGTGAGCGACATCTCGGAGCTCGGAGAACCTGCGCCGCACGAGGAAACGAGCATCGTCGATCTGGCGGACCGGCCGGCGGTGATGCAACTTGTCGAGGGCGTCGATGCGATCGTGCATCTCGGCGGCATCTCCGTCGACGCCCCGTTCGAGGATCTGCTCGGCGCGAACATTGTCGGCACATACAACGTGTATGAGGCAGCGCGCAAGCACGGCGTGAAGCGCATCGTGTTCGCGAGCTCCAATCATGCGATCGGTTTTCATCCGGTCACCCAGGTGCTCGACGCCGACTCGCCGCAGCGCCCGGACAGTCTCTACGGCGTGACGAAGTGCTTCGGCGAGGCGCTTTCGCGCTATTACTACGATCGTTTCGGCATCGAGACGGTGTGCCTGCGAATCGGCTCGTCGTTCGAAGAGCCGAAGAACCCGCGCATGCTCGTCACGTATCTGAGCTATCGCGACTTTATTGAACTGGTGCGCTGCTCGTTGTTCACGCATTGCGTCGGGCACGCAGTCGTGTACGGCGCGTCGAACAATCCGGTCAAGTGGTGGGACAACACGAAAGCCAGCTTCCTCGGGTTCAACCCGCGCGACAGCGCTGCGCGGTTCGCGGAACGTTTCCCCGCGACCGCACCGAGCGACTCGCGCGACGATCCCGCACAACGCTTCCAGGGCGGCCCATTCGTGCTTGGCCAGCCAATGGAGCCGAAGCAGTGAAGCATGCGTTCTCGGGTGATCGGGATACCTGCTCACGAAGCGTCCGACGCAAGTCCAGACAATCGCGAGCTGCTTCTGCGATGTGACGGAGCGAACGGCGTTGCTCGATCGGCTGCGGCATCAGGCGTTCCACGATGCGCTGACCGGCCTGCCGAACAGACGCTCCTTCCTCGAGAGGCTGGATGAGGCATGCGCGGCAGGCGGCGAAGGCGTGGCTGCCATCATGTTTATCGACCTGGACGGCTTCAAGGCCGTGAACGATACATACGGGCATCAGTGCGGCGACGAAGTGCTGATTGAAACCGCGCGTCGGATAAGTCGCTGCGTGCGTGCCGGCGATCTGGTTGCGCGACATGCCGGGGATGAATTCACCGTGCTGCTGACTGGTCCTGCAGTCGATCGTGCCGCACTGGAGAGAATTGCACGTGCAATCCTGCTGACACTGAGCCAGCCCATAACGTTCGGGGCGAAGGTCGTGCGGGTATCGGCCAGTATCGGCATGCTACTGCGCGGCGAGGCACCGTCTTTGAGTGGGGAAGCCCTGTTACGCGCGGCCGATGCCGCCATGTATCGTGCGAAAGTCGCGGGCAAGGCGCGTATTCTCGTGCACGAGCTTCGCGATTCACCGGCGGGCAAGCCGGGTTGAGATCGACGCCGTGTCGTGCCGGCTGATTCGGCCAGCCTGGCGCCTGCCGCGCGATTCATCGGCGCACAGGGCAGGCGGGCCGAAGCTGAAGCCGACAAGCCGGAGACGACAAGCCAGAAGCCCTAAGCCGGCTCGCTCAACGCCGGTTCCGCGGCGATCTGCTTGAGTATCGCCTCCATTAACCCCGGAAACCGGCTGTCCAGTTCCGCGCGCCGCAACGAATTCTGATGCACGGTGCCGGCCACACGCGTGCGCACGAGGCCCGCCTCACGCAGGATCCGGAAGTGATGCGACACGCTCGACTTCGGGCGGCCGCCGTCTAGCTCGCCGCAGGTCGCCTCGTCGACGGACGACAGCCGACGGACGATTTCGAGGCGAACCGGGTCGCTCAGGGCATGGAAGAGCCGTCCGAGCGTGAAGTCCTCAGCGGCAGGATGGTTATAGGTACGCATCCTGCAAATGATAAAGGTTTCTGCGATACTTGGTTATTCGATGTTTATCGAACTAACGTACAAGCAAGTCCAGAGGAGTTTCACCCGATGTCCGCACTGTTCCAGCCCTACAAGCTCAAAGACGTTTCCTTGCGCAACCGGATCGCCATTCCGCCGATGTGCCAGTACACCGCCGAAGACGGCCTGATCAACGAATGGCACCGTGTGCACCTGGCCGGTCTGGCGCGCGGCGGTGCCGGGCTGGTGATCGTCGAGGCGACGGCCGTGTCGCCCGAAGGCCGTATCACGCCGGGTTGCGCCGGGATCTGGACCGACGAGCAGGCGCAGGCTTTTGCACCGGTCGTCGCGTCGATCAAGGCGGCCGGCTCGGTGCCGGGCATCCAGATCGGGCACGCGGGCCGCAAAGCGAGCGCCAACCGTCCGTGGGAAGGCGACGATCATATCGCTAATGGCGACAGCCGCGGCTGGCAAACCATCGCACCATCGGCGATCGCGTTCGGCGGCAATTTGCCCAAGGTGCCGAAAGCGATGACGCTCGACGATATCGCGCGCGTTCGCGAAGATTTCGTCGCCGCCGCGAAGCGAGCGCGCGACGCGGGCTTCGAATGGCTCGAACTGCACTTTGCGCACGGCTATCTCGGCCAGAGCTTCTTCTCCACCCACTCGAATCAGCGCGACGATATGTACGGCGGCAGTCTCGAGAACCGCAGCCGCTTCCTGCTGGAAACGCTCGCGGCGGTGCGCAAGGTGTGGCCGGAGCACCTGCCGTTGACGGCGCGCTTCGGCGTGATCGAGTACGACGGCCGCGACGAGGAAACGCTAGCTGAGTCGATCGAACTTGCGAAGAATTTCAAGCGCGAGGGACTGGACATGCTGAGCGTCAGCGTGGGCTTTTCCACGCCGACCGCGGCGATTCCGTGGGCGCCGGCGTTTCTCGCGCCGATCGCCGAACGCGTGCGCCGCGAGGCCGGGATTCCGGTTTCATCGGCATGGGGCATCGATACGCCGGAACTGGCGGACCGTTCGGTGAAAAACGGGCAACTGGATCTGGTGATGGTTGGCCGCGCGCATCTGGCCGATCCGCACTGGCCGTACCATGCGGCGAAGAAGCTGGGTATCGAGCGTCCGTCGTGGACATTGCCGGCGCCTTACGCGCATTGGCTCGAACGCTACGCGGTCGCGTGAGTTTGCGCGTCGGTTTCCTTTTGTACTGATGTGCTGGTGTACCGATGTGCCGTTTGTCCTATGCTTGATGCAGCGGGGCAGACGGCACGTCTGATTTGCCTTCTACGCGCGAACGCGCGGCGCCGCGTGTTGGTGCACGCCGCGAGTTTGTGGGAGTTTCCACTGAAGGCCGTCATCCGGCAGCCTGATTCGTAGAACGCATTAAAGATGCCACCCACTGAAAGGCCGGCGTAGACGGACAAACCGACCCCTTCACTTGCTCGTAGAAGCCATCAGCCACCTCGCATGCCTGGACCGTCGACGCTGAATGCGAGCACACCATCTCATCCAAATACCTATGTTTAACCAGAAACATAGCCTGTGCAGCGCGTGGGCCGGTCCAGTCCGCATTCACAACTCCCGCCTATACGATGATCAACCTGCGCCACTACTTCTGAGCGTCCGTGCAGGGCATGCAGTTCATTCACGGCGTAAGGGTCATTTCCCTACGCGCTCCTGACGATATAAGTGAGTGAATAAACCGGCCCGCTGTAACTTAAACCGTCATTTTTCTGGAGTACATATGAAAGCCGTTATCTATAACGAGTCGGTTCCGCTCGGTTCTCCGGATGCCCTGACCGACACCACGTTACCCGAGGCTGAGCCAACCGGGTACGACCTGTTGGTGGAAGTGCATTCGATCTCGGTGAACCCGGTCGATACCAAGATCCGTGGCGGCGTGCTGCCGCCCCCAGCGGTCCCCAAGGTGCTGGGCTGGGATGCGTCCGGCGTGGTGCGCGCCGTGGGCGACAAAGTAACCCTGTTCAAGCCCGGCGATCGCGTCATGTACGCCGGTTCGCTGTTGCGGGCGGGCACCAACAGCGAACTGCACCTGGTCGACGAGCGCATCGTCGGGCCGATGCCGAAGAGCCTCAGCTTCGAGGAAGCGGCCGCGCTGCCGCTGACCTCGGTCACGGCGTGGGAGTTGTTGTTCGACCGTTTGCAAGTGCGCGAAGGCAACAATCCGATCGGGACGCTGCTGGTCATTGGCGCTGCCGGTGGCGTCGGCTCGATACTGATCCAGCTGGCGCGCCAGCTGACCGGCCTGACCGTGGTCGCCACCGCATCCCGGCCGGAAACACGCGACTGGGTGCGCGAGCTTGGAGCGCATCACGTGATCGACCACACGCAACCGATGCCGGAGCAGTTGCGCGGCCTTGGCATTGACGAGGTCGATTACGTGGCGAGCCTGACCCACACTGACAAGCACCTGGCCGAAATCGCCCAAATGCTGGCGCCGCAGGGCAAGCTGGGGCTGATCGATGACCCCGAGTCGCTCGACGTGCCGATCCTCAAGCCCAAGAGCATCTCGCTGCACTGGGAATTGATGTACACCCGATCGATGTACCAGACCCCGGACATGATCGAGCAGCACAATATTCTGGCCCGGGTTGCCAGGCTGGTCGACGCCGGCGTGCTGCGCACGACGCTGGCGGACCATTTCGGCACCATCAATGCGGCCAATCTGCGCCGTGCCCATGCGTTGATCGAGAGCGGCAAGGCACGCGGCAAGATCGTGCTGTCCGGCTTTTGAGATTTTGAGGAGCGCGCCATGAAAATCACAACTGCCATCGCATGAATCACACAATGAAAGCTCTGCTTCTTCAACACGCAGGACCGGACTAAACACTGGAGCTGGCGAATGTTCTTATCCCCACGCCAGGCCGGCGCGCGCGTCCTCGCAACCGCATCACGTTCGATGGACCGCGTCCGCTCGTTGGGCGCCGACGAGGTGCCGTCGGCATTGCGTGAGGCTGAAGCAGGGCACACACAGGGCAAAGTGGTGATCAGGCTTTGAGCCGCCACCAGACTTGTCCCATAGTTCAACCGTAAGATAGAAAGGAACCGTTATGACCATTGAAGTCATTGCCACGCTAGAGGCCCGCCCCGAAAGGGAAACCGACGTCGAGGCAGCGCTACGCGTGCTGCTCACGCATAGCAGGCAGGAACCGGGCGTCCGGCGCTACGACCTGTACCGCGACAGCACACGACCCGCCACGTTTCATCTGATCGAGGTTTACGCGGACGAAGCCGCGCTGGAAGCGCACCGTGAGAGCGCCCATTACGTCAGGTATCGGGAGCAGGCCGGCGAATGGTTGCTGGCTGCGCCAATGGTTGCGGTCCTCCACCCTGTTGCCGTTGCCCGGGATGAGTAAGTCCGGGGGCGACGAGTCGATCACTCCGCGTGAATCCGCGACGCCTGTAATACGGCATGTCTGTCGCAACCGCTCCGAATCAACCGCCCCCGTCCATTCGTTTGCTCGGATGGGGAACTCGAGTCTTAGGCGAAACTGTGAAGGCGCGCCGCGTGTCGCGGCTCGCAATCGACGGTCTCGCAGGCTTTGAGCTAGCCGCCGTTGACAGGACTCGCCTTATTGAATTCTTTGCTGCGCTTACACAAGCCGCACTGGACCGGTCTTGGTCGCATGAACGACCGCACGCACCGCAAGCTGCTCGTGATCGACGGACACATCGGCTTTACGGGCGGCGTGGGTATTGCCGACGAGTGGAGCGGGCACGCGCAGGATGAGAAGCACTGGCGCGACATGCACTTTCGCGTCGAAGGCCCGGCGGTAGGGCAGATGCAGGCGGTCTTCATGGACAACTGGATCAAGTCGACGGGCAATGTGCTTCACGGCCCGCAATACTTTCCGGAGATCGACGCCGCAGGCGAAGGCCTCGCGCACATGTTCAGCAGTTCGCCCTCCGGCGGCAGCGACGACATGCAGCTGATGTACCTCATGGCGATCACCGCGGCAACGCATTCCATCCACCTGGCGAGTGCGTACTCTAACTTCGACAGCCGCTCGTTCAAGCTCAACGACGAGGCCAATCTCAACATCTATGACCGCGATTTCGCGCGCCGGCAGACGGCCGTTTTCGACGGTGACGTTGTCAACGCGAAACGCATCACGCTTGACGACTGGCGCCGCCGTCCGCTGCTTGAAAAGCTGCTGGAACGGGTTGTCGCCCTGCTCGATTCGCAGCTTTGAGGTTTGGAGCCGCCCGAGGAAACGATGACAACGGACACCTACGATCGAGCGAGGTGATTCGATTCTCCGATTGGATCGGGATGGCGTCAGGGCGGCAATCTGCCTGCGGTCGCGCTGACGGCGAGAACTGTTCTGCCGTCACTGGCAAGACCACACTCGTAAATGATCGGCGTATAGACGCCGATGTCATTCTGGAACTCGGCCTTGTCGCCGATGTATGTGATGGGGCCGCCCGGGCTATCGGTCCAGCGATAGCGACTGAACTTCAACTCATAGGGGCCGCCCATCCATCTGACGGTGTGCGTCGCCAGTCGCTCGATCGGACCCGGGCAATAGATGCTGGCCGCAGCGTTCCCTCTATCGCCTAGACACTGCAGATCGTCATTGCGGCACGGCTGGACTTGATTCGCTGCGTCGCTGCCGTACCTGGCGCCGCTGTCCGAAGCGCAACCCCAGGTGATCAACGAACCGACGATAAGCATTCCCCAGCCGCCCAACATTTTTCCCACGCCGGTCTGCCGCTTGACCACGGGCGGGCCACACGTGACGCACGACGTCGCCTTGTCGCCTACCTCTTCCCCGCGTTGCTTGCGTTTGAGGACTGCCATGAATTCCTCCGATCATTTCCCACATCTCGTCGACACGGTCTTTCTAGATTAGGACAATCTGCCGATCGGGCAGGCACGCGTTCACCGTCCGTGTCAGATCGCGCCCGTGTACGTCAAAGATCGCGGAGAAACTCAATCAATGCCGCGTTGACGAAATCCGGCGCCTCCTGTTGCAGCCAATGCCCTGCTTGTGGAACGATTCGAGAGGCCGACAGCTTGGGCACGATCTGGGACATGCCATCGATAATCTCGTGCATGCCCGGCATTGCCAGACCGGTGTCTCGCTCGCCGACAAGGTACAGGGCGGGAACCTCGACGAGCAAGCCCTCGAAAGCCGATTGCATTTCCCAGTTCCGATCGAGGTTGCGGTAGTAATTTAATCCACCGCGAAAGCCAGAAATGCTGAATGCCTGTACAAACTTGTCGAGGTCGGTGGGTGCGAGCCACGTGGGCAACGAAGGTGGATCAATCAGAGCGTCAAGGAGTCCACCGTTGCGCGGCACAAGTCCGAATGGATTGGGCGTATTCGCATCGCGGGCTCCGAGGTCGCCTGATGCGGAGTAATAGATCTTGCGCAATGTCGTGGCAACGTCCCGCTCAAGTTCGGCTTCGGCCAAACCAGGTTCGGAAAAGTAATGCGTATAGAACCTCATCTGCTCGGTCTGCGGAAAAAGCCGGCTCGGCGTCACGGGCGCGCGGCCCATCATCGGCACCCCGAGCGCAACGACAGCGCGAAAGCGGTCAGGCCGAAGCAACGCGGCTTGCCAGGCAATGGTTGCACCCCAATCGTTTCCTACAACAACGGCGTCGCGTTCTCCGAGAATGTCAACGAGCGCCACCAGGTCACCGACAACGTCTAACGTCGTGTACTGTCCGATTGCCGTCGGGCATTCGCTTGATCCGTAGCCACGCAGATCCGGTGCTACTGCGTGGAAGCCGGCGTGCGCAAGTGCCGCCAGTTGATGGCGCCAGGCATGCGAGGTCTCAGGAAAGCCGTGACACAGGAGCACCAACGGGCCATCGCCCTGTTCAGCGACATGCAGGCGAATTCCGTTTGCTTCAACAAAGATTTGACGGTATGCGGTCATGGTTGCTCTGGCAGAGATGGATGCACACAAGAATCCCGAGATAGCGTAACATCAAAAGTTGCGCATTACCAAGCTTCCGAATATGCAACGCGATACCCGATTGGCTCGACTTCTGCACGTCCTCATTCACATGCATCTTCGAGGAGGCGCGACCACCTCGGAGACGATTGCGCTGATGCTGCATACGAACCCCGTCTTTGTCCGTCGAACGATGGCTGCGCTACGCGAATCGGGGTACGTAAAGTCGACTGGTGGTCCGGGCGGAGGCTGGGCGCTTGCCTGTGACCTCAACGATCTTACGGTGAGAGATGTCTACGAGGCCATTGGACATACCGCGCCGTTTGTGATCTGCGTGGCCGACGACAATCACACTTGTCCGGTGGAGGCGGCGGTAAATCGCCACATCAATGAGGTATTGGGTTCAGCGGAAAATACGCTACTTCAATTGCTTGGTGACAAGCGACTCTCCGAGATCGCGCACGACGTGACGTCGTCAAAGTCGCGCAAAACGACTAGTTGATCTCGCGGAGCAATGGAGTGGGGGGGCAATGGGCCGCTGACAGAGACGTTCGGTCATCCGCACCGACGTATCGGAGACGGCAATTCGGTCGAAGCGGACCAGTTCCTCCGCCCGGAGGGCATGAGTCCGGTCCCTCCTCATCCCTTGCCGAGGGGTGGCCGACTGGGGAATCCCGCCATATTGCTCAACTGAGCCAGCTCGTTCGCCGCCTCGCGCAGCAGTACCGAGTACTCGTGCATCTTTTCGGCGGTCAGCCGCACCCGCGGACCGGCCAAACTGATAACGCCGACGCAACGCGAACCACTTACCACGGGCACCGCCACGGCTGACATGCGGGGGGCAAACACCTCGTCGATCATCGCGTAACCACGTACGCGAGCAGCGTGGAGGAATCCCAGCAGCGCTTTGAGTGTCGTCGGCGCATTGGGTCCGAACTCATTCGGCGGTCCGAAGCCCTGCTTCAAAACCAGTGCAATCGCTTGTTCGTCGGTCATCGTCATGAGCCACGCGTGTCCAGTCGACGTGCATGAAAGTCGCGCGGCCTGGCCCATGTCGGGGTCGTAGCGGAAGCCGATGCGATGCCCGTCCGCCTTGCCCACCCAGATAATCGCTTCGCCGTCCACCAACGACAGCCGTGCCAGTTCACCGGTTTGCGCGGCGACGCGCTCGATGATCGGTTGGGCGATATCCGCGATGCCCGTGAGGCTCAAGAATTCGAGTCCGTTCGAGGTCATGCGCATTGTCAGGATGTACCGGCTGTGATCGACCAGTTGCCTGACATACCCGCTTTCAACGAGTTCAGCGAGCAGGCGGTGGCACGTGCTGCGCGGCAGGGACAAGGCGTCAGCAATGGCAACAAGGCCTACCCCTTCGCCTTGCGACGCGAGCAGATCGAGAATTTTCAGCCCGTTTTTGAGCGACACTTTCTGTCTATTTTCACAATATGAAATGGAGTTCCGGTGCGGAACAGCCTGTCTTTGTAGCGCAAACAATAGCACTTGTTCGTCGCCAGAAACGAACGTTTCAACATATCGGGAATTCGGAGACAACATGTCATTTTTTGCTGATTCAGATCTTGCCGCGGAAGAACAGTCCGCGCAGGCTCACTTGATGGCGCGCCGGGCGGTGGCAGGCGCAACCGTCGGCACTGCGCTCGAATGGTTCGACTTCGCACTGTATGGCGTGGTCGCGGCCACGATCTTTCCAAAGCTGTTTTTCCCGTCGCTGGACCCGACCGCCGCGCTGCTGGCGTCACTGGCTAGCTTTTGGGCAGGACTGGCCGCTCGCCCGCTCGGCGCGGTGATCTGCGGGATGCTCGGTGACCGTTGGGGACGGCGCAAACTGATGCTTATCACCGTGTCGGTGATGGGCGCGTCATCGTTCCTTATGGGGTTGCTGCCCACTTACCACCAGGTCGGCATCCTCGCGCCGACTTTGCTGGTGTCGCTGCGCATCATTCAGGGTTTCGCGCTTGGCGGTGAATCGACGGGCGCGCAGCTGATGGCGGTGGAGCATGCGTCTGTTCACCGACGTGGTTGGTATTCAGGTCTGCTTGGCATTTGCTCGCCACTGAGCCAGATTCTCGCCAATTTCTCGCTCTTTACGCTGGCCGCGTTGCTTTCGTCGGACGACTTCGATTCCTGGGGATGGCGAGTCCCGTTCCTCGCAAGCTTTGTCCTGGTGCTGCTGGGCATCTACATCCGCAGGAAGGTCAGCGAGACGCCGGCCTTCGAGGCGCTCAAGCAGACTGGCGTTCCCACACGCGCGCCCAATCCGCTTGGCACCGTCTTCAGATACCACTGGCGCACCGCGCTTCGCCTGACGCTGTTCTTCTGCGGCCCGGCCGCGCTGTTTTATCTGATCGTGGTTTTCTCGCTCAGCTACCTGACGAAACACCTCGGCGTACCCAGGCAGACGGGTTTCATGCTGCTAATGGTGGCAAATGTCTGTGCCATCGTGGGGGCGTTGGCGGGCGGCTATCTGAGCGATCGGATCGGACGCAAACGTGCGCTCATGATCGGCTCGTTCTGCACGCTGATCTGCTGCCTGATCTACTTCCCGATACTCAACCAGAACTCAATCGTCATGACCATGGCCGTGATGGGCGTATTCCTCGGCTTCACACAGTTCCAGAGTGGCATCCAGCCGGTCTGGTTCGCCGAGTCCTTTCCGACCGACGCGCGCTACACGGGCTCCGCACTGTCGTACTCGGGAGCCAACCTGCTCACGGGCGGCCCGATGCCGATCGTCGCCGTGGCGTTGCTCAATGCCTTTAACGGTTCCCCGTGGGCCATCGTAGCGGTTTGCGGCTCGCTGAACCTGATTTCCTTCCTGATGATCGCAATATCCCAGGAAACCAAAGGCACGTCCCTGGAACGCTCTTCTACACATTGATACCATGACTCGCAAACTCTACATCCTCAATGGCTCCAATCTGAACATGCTGGGCGCAAGGGAGCCTCACATTTACGGCACCACCACGCTCAAGGACATCGAAGAGAACTGCCTGACGCTGGCCGACACGCTTAAGTTCGACTGCGTATTCCGTCAGACCAACAGCGAAAGCGTGCTGATCGACTGGATCCAGGAAGCGTTCCTGCAGGACGCGGCGTTGATCATCAACCCGGCTGGCTTTTCGTTCGGTCGGATTCCGGTGCTCGACGCAGTCAAGCTCATCCGCCGGCCCGTAGTGGAATTGCATATCACCAACATCCACCAGCGTTCCGAAGAATATCGTCACTCGACCATCTCGGTGGCGGCGACTGCGGTGATCTGCGGAGCTGGTGCGAACGGATATTTGCTAGCGATCCGCGCGATTGACGATCTGTGGGGCAACCCGACTTGAGCCTGCCCCTCACTTCATGAACCACGCGGGCTCCGCGACGAGGCCCGCTTCGGCCGACATTTGCGTGTCGGGCATCGGGCAGGACTTCGAGCGGACCAGCCGTCCGAGTGACCATCGCATTGCTCTGGCGAGTGGCCGAAATTGGCCGGCAAGCGTCCGCTCGCCGGCTAGTTGCCGTCAGACCTCGGTCTGCTCCTTGGTATCGAGCTGAACCGGTCGTTGCGTCTTGCGCTGCGTTACCGTTGCCCGCGATCCGACGTGGGCTATCAATTGCGAGAGTGGACATAGCCAGCTCGCGAATGTTCGAAGACATTTGGACGCTTATGCAGCTCTAGTGGAGATGTGCGTCACGTGAGACGTTTAGCTTTCAAAGCTCGCGCCAGGCAGCAGGTCGCCCACGTTGGGAATGTCGAGACCAGGCAAGAGACGGCGGCCGATGTCAGCCAGACCGGTTCCAATGGCGGTATGCGGTTTCCGCCTGGCGACCTCGGCTAGTGCCTGCGTGAACGCTTTCTTGAACGCGAGCCGCGGATGGAGCGCAAGGGTATCGTCGATGAGCTGGGGAGAAATCTCGTCCATCCGAGGGCAGCCGCAATGCATCCGGAGGCTTAGTCTTGCGACGAGCGCATCGACACGTCGCCGATGACCACCCCTCTCAACCCCTCCCGCAACGCCGTAACATTGTCCACTCCGTTCAGTTGCTCGAACTCCCGTTGCGCTGCCTGCCAGAGAGGCGCTGCCCTTTCGTGCAGACGCCGTCCCTCCTCGGTGAGTTCGACAAGGCGGCTACGGCCGTCGGTGGGCGAGGGCTTGATCGTGACGAAGCCGTCGCGTTCCAGGAAGCCAACCATTTTTCCCATAGCCGTTCGTTCGATATCGAGCCGTTCGGCAAGGGCGTTGACCGGGGTACTTCCCACCTCGTTTAGGGCGGCCAGGGTGAGGAATTGCGTGATGCGCAGACCCGCCGGCTCGAGATGGCTGTCGTAGAGTCGTGAGATTTGCCTGCTTGCTTTCCTGACGGCGAAGCAGTTGCATTGATCGATTCCAAGCGGCTGATTGACCGGCAACATCTGTTTCACTCCTGATTTTGGTTAATTGCGCGGACGCTGCGCGCGCGTCGCGCGAATATACTGCGGTATGTTTCGATGAAACCGGGAGCGACAGCGCTGGCATACGGCGGCCTGCGCACCTTATGTCTCGCTGCCGAAACCGACCGGTGTCATCTCGGTGTTCAAAGCCCTGCAGGCGGTGTGATGTAGCCGGGTATCTCGGCCGCAAGCGTGCTCTTCAGCACCGCTGTCCCCTCGTCGGCCATAACCTCGCTCTTGCCGGCGGCGAGAGCGTCGTAGGTCTGTCGCACCACGTCCTCGGGACTGGCCTTCGGCACGTCAATGCCGTTGGTCAGATCGGTATCCACGAACCCGACGTGCAGGCCCAAAACCTGGATGCCACGCTCGTGCAGGTGAAAGCGAAGCTGGTTCGTGTAACTCCAGGCTGCGGCCTTCGATGCGGCATACGGTGTCAGATAGGGTCGCGGAAGCCACACGATGTCGGAAAGCACGTTGATGATGGCAGCATGCGGCTGGGCTGCCAATATCTGTTCGAAGGCCTGTGTGACGCGCATGACGCCGTAGTAGTTGGTATCGAACATGCGGGCGGATTGCGCTTCCACGTCGGCCGCCAAAGGCCCGTCGATCAGCGCGGCAATGCCCGCGTTGTTGATCAGCACGGTCGTATCCGCCGCCAGTTTCGCGGCCTCGGCGATCGACGCCGTATCCGTGACATCGATCCTGACCGGCACAATGCCCGACTCGTCGAAACCGCTGGTGTTGCGCATGCCTGCGTATACTTTCGCCGCGCCGCGCCGACGTGCCTCTCGTGCAAAAGCCAGGCCCAAGCCACGATTGGCACCGGTGATGAAGACGGTAGCGTTCCTGATATCCATGACAAGCTCCTTTTTCAAAAGCCGCAGACGGGGGAGAGTCAACTCCCGCCACTAGCCTGCGGGTGCCTCTGGTTCATAGAAAGATGTTTTCTGGCAACTGCTTCGAAAGCGCCTCACGCAGGCGCGTGGCGAGAGTCAGTACAGCGCCAAGCGGGCTCATCCGCACGCTGACTCGCGGCACCGAGCCGTCGGCGTTGCGGTCGACAACCACGACCGCGCTCAGCGCCTCGCCACTCGTCAGAACGGCCTCGTATTCCAGAAAAAGCCGCGAGCCGACGGCTTGAACGAACGTTGGCGTCTGTGAGACGTAGAAGGTTCCAACGGCGCCGACGGCGAGCCTGATTTCGTCGCGCCCGATAACGGGAGCGCGCAACACCGAGCTGACCAGCTCAGCGTCGGCCGTCAGATCATCGAGAAACGGGTGACGCTCAGGTTGGGTGGGTGACATTTTCAAACCTCGATTCGCTTTAAGGACGTGTTCACACGAATGCGGCCCGATTCCTGGCAATGAACTGCTGGACCGAGAGCGGCGGCTGCCCAGTGATCTTCTCGACGGCATCGTTGGTGCTTGAAAAGATGCCGTCGCGGTAGTTCTGCGCAACTTCGACCAGATGCTGCGTGAGGAACGGCGGAAACTTGTAAAGGGTTTCCATCTTGATCCGGAATTCCTCAATGGATGCTGGGGCATATTCGATCCGGGCACCGAGAACCTCGCTCATCGCGGCTGCGATCTCGACGTGGTTCATCTCGACGGGGCCGTGGAGCATGTAGGTCTTGCCCTCGTGGCCTTCGGGGTTGGCGAGGAGATGGGCGATCACGCGTCCCTGATCGTCGCTGGCGATGGGGGCGTGACGGCCGTTGCTGAAGGGAAATTCAATTTTCTTCGTGGCCCAGATTTCCCTCGCGAAATGCGGATAGACGAGCCAATCGGCAAAGAAGGTGGGACGCAAATGCGTAGTCGCGACACCCGACCAATCGAAGACCCGTTCGGAAACCCAGTGATCCTGTGCCGCGTGGCTCGCCGACTCCCGGCGTGCAGAAATCTGCGACATGTTGACGATCGCCGTGACGCCCGCTTCCTTTGCTGCCTGCGCGAAATAGGCCGCGGCCCCGATGATTCCCGGCGCGATTGGATGAAGGAAATACGCCGACCGGATGCCTTCCATCGCTGCCCGGATGTCGTCGATGTCGGTGAAGTCCCCGACCGCAACATCGACACCGCGCCGCCTCAGGGCTGCCGCCCGATCGTCATCTGTGCGCACATAGGCCCGCACGCGTTTGCCCATCTTGAGCAGTTCGTCAATGGCAAAACCTCCGGTCCGCCCGGTCGCACCGCTTACAAGAATCTCAGCCTCGTTCATCGCTTTTCTCCATTCGAAAGTGAGAGCATATGCTCTCTTGTGTTGGAGGTTAGGAGCATATGCTCTTATTGTCAAGGTTTTTTTTGGGGTTCGCGTGCCACGGATAACAGCACGACTGGTTCAACTGGCGGCATTGGCAGCGAACATCGACGGATGCCGCGGGGCAGAGGCGTCGATATAGCCCTTGCTTACCTGGATCGCGGAATGTCCAGTGTCTGCTCACCTCGGGAAGAGACGGGACCGCGCGAATTGACGAAGCGATTTCCTGTGGTTTGGCAAGGGCGCCGGAGATCATCAGCGAGGGCCGCGAGTATTCGATCTGCCCGCAGATTCGTGCCAGGCGCAAACCGCAAATATCCGTTCGCGCTAGTCATTACTAACAATGCGCTGACCGACGATGTGACCGGTCAGCTAGATGTGTAAGGGGCCGCTACTGTCTTTGGAGCTGACTTTTGAGTCTCCATCCGCGGTCGCTAAAGCGATGCATGTTTCGACTCGGTATATTGCCGTTGATCCCTCTTTTCGTGACATCTTCGCCGGGCTATGCGAATCCGTACAACTTCGTAGGGTTAGTGACGAATATCAGATGCTGCCAATCCGGCCGCCCGATCCAATCCGCGATCGTGTCCAGCAAGCTTGCATCATCCGGCTTATGAGTCTTCTCCGTCGGATGAGGCCAGTCGGTACCCCACAGCATCCGCTCCGGCGCCATCTCGATCAGCGCTTTCGCGACAGGTGCCACGTCTTCGTATGCTGGCGCGCCCGCCTTGCTGTCGACGTACGGCCCCGACAACGTGATCCATGTATTGCCTTTGTCGACAAGGCGCCGCGCGGTGCGCAAAGCGTCCGACGACAGGCCGCCCGGTTGCGGAACATGCGCGATATGGTCGATGACGAGCGGGCAGGGCAGTGCCGACAAATGCGGCTCGAGCACCGGCAGTCGCGCGCCCTGCACAACCAGTTCGATATGCCAGCCGAGATTGGCTATGCGCGCGGCAAGTGGCGTAAGCATGTCGAGCGTCGTGGCGCCCGGATAGCTCAGGTTGAAGCGGATCGCGCAAATGCCGCCTCGATCCAGATTCTGCAGTTCCGCATCGGTCACGGAACTGTCAATAACGGCAACGCCGCGCGCGTTGCCGCCGAACTGCCTGACGGCTTCGAGCGTACAGCGGTTATCCGTTCCATACGTCGACGGGGTGACAACCACGTTGCGCTTCACCCCGAGGCGCGTCTGCAAAAGCCGGTACTGCGCGACTGTCGCATTCGGCGGACGCAGGGTCGTGCCCGGTGCAACCGGGAAGCGATCGTCGTAGATATGCATGTGACAGTCGATGGCGCCTTCGGGCAACCTGAACGTTGGCCGATCCGTGCCGCCCGACCACGTCTCTTCCGCGTTTGCCAATTCAGGCATCGCCGCGGACATGAGTGCAACGCCCGCGAACTGGAGGAACTCGCGTCTCGTGGAAACAGCCATGATCAGATGGTCCCCGTCTTGCTAACCAGACGGTTTGCCGAACCGTTGCGAGTCAACAGCAACAAGGTCGCGACGCTGACGAGCGTGAGGATGGCGAGTGGCATCAACGCCAGCGCATAGCTTCCCGTCGCCTCCTTCACCCATCCGTATACGTTCACCATCAGTCCGCCGCCGAGCAGATTTGCAATCGCGTTGACCGTCGCGAGGCCTGCCGCCACGGTACTGTTGGACAGCATGTCTGTCGCGAGCGCCCAGAATGGCCCCTTGAACGAATAGGCGCCCACGAGCACCGCGCACAGCATGCAGACCGTCGGTACAAGCGAGCCGCTCAGCGACGTCGCGAACAGACCCACACCGATCAGCAGCATCGGTACTACCGTGTGCCAGCGCCGCTCGCCGACCCGGTCCGAGCGGCGGCCCCAGTACACCATCAGGATGGAAGCGACCGCGTACGGTACGGAGTTCAGCAAGCCTGTCTGCATGACAGACAACCCAAACGACTTGAGCAGTTGCGGCTGCCACACGGACAGCGTGCTGCCTGCCGCCGACGCACACGTATCGACGAGTGCGAGACACAACACATAGCGATTGCGGAACAGTTGTGCGAGCGGCAGCGACGGCACTTTCTTCGGAGCCTTCTGCTCGCTGACGAGCGCATTGACGAGCCACATCCGCTCGTCATCGTCGAGCCATTTCGCGTTCTCCGGCTTGTTGGCCAGCATCAACAGACACGCGACACCGAGCAGCACGGTCGGGACGCCTTCGAGAATAAACAGCCAGTGCCAGCCGCGCAGGCCCCAGAAGCCGTCCATCTGCAGCAGCAACGCCGAAATCGGTGAGCCGATGAAGCTCGCGGCGGGAATGGCGACCATGAACGTCGCGACGATACGAGCGCGATACGAGGCCGGAATCCAGTACGACATATACAGCAGCACGCCAGGGAAAAAGCCCGCTTCGGCGGCGCCGAGCAGAAAACGCAGGACATAGAACGACGTCGCGTTATGCACGAACGCGGTCGCCGCCGACACGATGCCCCACGTAATCATGATCCGCGCGATCCAGATACGCGCGCCGTACTTTTCCAACGCAAGATTGCTCGGCACTTCGCAAAGGAAGTAGGAAATGAAGAACAGGCTGCTGCCGAAGCCGAACACCTTCGCCGACATGCCAAGATCATGATTCATCTGCAGCGACGCCATGCCCACGTTGCCCCGGTCGATAAAGGCAAGCAGATAGCACACCATCAAAAAGGGAACGAGGCGCCAGACGACCTTTCGTATCGTCCGGCGCTCGATCGGGGACTTGTCCATAAATCCAGTTTGCATCGTTGTCTCCGTTTATTGTGCGCCTGCGCGCTGATTCGTGAATCGTTGCCATGCAATGACGGCGATGACCCCGCCGGCGAGCACCACCGCCATGGCTGCAAATGTGTGTCGTACGCCCAGCGCTTCGGGCGCGGTCCCGACGAGCAGGTAGCCGAATGGCATCGTGCCGTTGTAGGCCATCCCGTACATGCCGACGAGCCCGCCGCGCACATGTTCCGGGCATTGCCGCTGGATGGTCGCGTTCGTCGACGTGGCTGCGAACGTGAGGCTGAAACCGAGTGCGTAAAACGCCGGCACCGTGGCTGCCGCCTCGGATGTCGCGGCGAGCGACGCGAGCGCGCCGACGGCCGTCCACGGCGCCCACGCGATGAATCTTCGCGACGCCCACGTGCCGATCGCTGAAGAAAGCAGTATTGCGGCGCTCAGCGAACCCGCGCCCGCGCACGCGAAGAACACGCCCGTAAAGCGCGCCGCGTCGTGAAACCCCTGGTCCGCGAGCAGCGGCACGAGTGTCTGGTAACTGCCGGCGAACAAACCGATGCACGCAAGAATGGGCAGATAGCGCGCGGAAAACGCATCGGACATCACGTAGCCGACTGCGTCGCGCAGGCTGCTGTCCGCGCGCGCGGGCCGAGCCGCCGAGGCCGTTCTGATGGAACGCACGCAGGTCGCCATGAAGCAGAGCGCCACCGCATAAATCACAAACGATGTTCTCGGTCCGAGCGTCGGATAGACGAAACCGGCAATCGTCGGACCGACCATCCGGCCGACGTTGTAGACCATCGTGTTCATCGCCACGGCGTTTGACGTATGCGTCGGATCTTCGAGACTCGTCAGCAGCAGAACCTGGCGCGCGGGCGTCTCAACGGCGCTCGATACGCCGATGGCGAGCGCATGCGCGAGTATCAGCTTCACGCCGAGCACGCCGACCAGCGACAGCGTGAAGAGACTGGCCGTCAGCACCAGCGACGCCGTGAGTACGCACAGCGTCGCGCGCTTCGCATTGGCCGAACTGATCCGCGAGCCGGCGATCGGTGCGACGATCAGTTGCGGTCCGTACAGCAAAAAATTGAGCAGCGCGAGAATGGCCGCCGACCCCGACAGGTGATACACGAGCAGATTCAGCGTGACGTTCTGCGTCCAGCTACCGAGCACGGACGCGACCTGTCCGCTCAGATAGCGTCGCAGCGACGCCTCGGCAAGCGCCGGAAACAGTCTGCTGACGAAACCGGTTTGCGCGACCATGCTCATGACAACGCCTTGCCGCGCGTTTCGGGTGCGAAGAACACGACGACGGCGGCGGCGACAAACGCGACGATGGTCGTCGCGAGTCCGAGCACGAATCCGCCAGACGTCGATGCGAGCGCGCCGATGATCAACGGCGCGATGAAGCCACCCAACCGGCCGCCGTTATACGCGAGGCCCATCAGAAATCCGCGCGACGCAGTATTGCCGATGATCTCCGCGAGGAACGGACCGGCTCCCGCAAAAATACCGTTGACGCTGAAGCCGGTCAGGAAAATCGCGACCATGAGCAGCAGCGCATTCGATGACACGATGTACACGCCCACGGCGGCAGCGCCAACGAGCAGGTAGGCCAGAAACATGGGCCGTCGGCCAAGCCGGTCGACGAAAACCGAGAACAGCAGGAAACCGGTGATCGCGCCGAACTGCAGCGCAAGCACGAACTTCAGGCTATGCACGAAGTCGAGATGCTTCACCGTGACGAGGAACGTCGGTGTCCACGTAAAGACGCCCCAGTACAGGTACTGCAGAAAGAAGATGAAACCGAATGCCGTCAGCAGTCCGCGTACGTTGAGCTTGTCGCCGCTAGCCGCCGCAGTGCGCTGTATCGACGCCTTCGCGTGCTTGCGCTCCAGCCAGATCGGCGATTCAGGCGTTTTTCGCGTGACCCAGAAGAGGATAAAGAACGGCAGGGCACCGATCAGAAACAGCAGGCGCCAGCTATTTCCGCCGAGCCCATTGTTCACGCCGCTGACCACACCAGAGACGGTGATCGCGAGGATTGCGCCGATGGGCAAGCCCATCTGCATCAGCGCGCCGCCCTTGCCGCGCCGGCTCGCGTGCCATGTCTCGGCGATCAGCGCGGCGCCCGCCGTCCAGGTGCCGCCCATGCCCAACGCGCCGAAGAAGCGCAACGTCGCGAACCAGTGCTCGTTCGGCGCAAATGCAAGCAGACCCGAGAACAGCGAATAAATGCCAACGCAGAGCAACGCGGTTCGCACGCGCCCCAGCCGGTCCGACACATATCCGAACAGAATCCCGCCGACGATCTGCCCGGCCGCCGTGATGCTTGTGAACAGACCGAGTTGCGCCTTGCTCAAGCCGAACTGAAGGGCGAGCGTCGGCAGCAGAAGCGAAAGCAGGAACGAGTCGTAGCTTTCGAACGTCCAGCCGAGTCCCGCAAGTGTTAGCGAACGCCACTCGGTACCTGTGATATTCCTGACTCCCCTGGCATCCGCAGCGTCCTCGAATTCGGTTGCTGCAATCGTTGGACTCGTCTTCATGTGTTGTCTCCGGCAATCGCGAGGCGATAGGTTGCCGCCGCAGTCCGGCTGAACAGGGCGGCTTTTTCATTGGCGGACATCGCGGACGCGAGTCGTTTGAAGGCGTTCCACAGCACGCCGTAACTGAACATCCCTTTGTCGACCGGAAAGTTGCTTTCGAACATGCAGCGATTCACGCCGAACAGTTCGACGCAGGTGTCGAAATACGGCCGCCATGCAGAGGCCAGTTCCTCGGACGAAGGCGGCACTTCGCGCGCGGCGAAGTCGAAGCCGAATACGTTCATGCCCGCGCCGCCGAGCTTGATGCGCGTGTTGGGCAAACTCGCAAGGCGCGCGAGTTTTTGCTGCCATTCGGCGTGAACCGCCGCGCGTTGACCGGCGTGCGGACCCACGCCCAGCGGTCCGCCAAAATGATCGATGACGACCGTCACGTGATCCGCAGCACGCGCGAGTTCATACAGATCGTCGAGTTGCGTGTGATAGACCCATGCGTCAAGCGCAAGCCCGAAGCGGCCGAGCGCCCCGACACCTTGCCGGAAAACCGGATTCGTCATCAGATCGCGCGGCGGCGTCACGGGGCTCGAACTCACTTCCGGGCTCGCATGCCACGCGAGCGGATTACGGATGCCACGAAGGCGTCCGCCGGATACCTGCAACATCGCTTCGAGCACCGCATCGAGTTCCGCACCAAGCATCAGATCCGCACCGCCGACGATCGCTTCGCAGCAGCGCGCCCGTCCGTACGCGCCGCTCGCGAACATCGCGGCGATGCCGTTGGCGAACTCCACTTCGCCAACGGGCTTCATCGCCTCGGGACCGTCCTCGCGCAGCATCGAACGGCATTGCACGTAGACCGTCGACACGACCCGGTGCCCGCTCGCCACGTCGTTGCGGAATTCGTCCGCGAGGTACCGCCCGGTCTGGCGGTCCCACAGATGATGATGCGCATCGACAATCGGCAGATCAGGCTCGAGAACAGGCTCCTTTCGCAGGGCAAGCCACTTTTCTCGAACCGGCAGATGGGGCGCATGGACTATCTGCACAACGCCCTCCCGTCAGAACTTCTGGCGCATGCCAATCGTGATGCCCGTCTGGTTATATCCGGGCGCGACCGTACCGTAGCCATTGACGCCCAGCGTGGATTTGTCCTTGTTGTGAGCGAAGCCCGCGGTTGCGTAAAGATCAGTGCGCTTCGACAGGAAATAGTCCGCGCAGAGCACCGCGAGCCATGGGTCGGCACCCGTCGAATGCACGTCCTGGTAGTAGCCGGTGGCCGTCACAACGAAAGCGGGCGTCACGTTGTACTGCGCACCCGCCCAGTAGAGGTTTGCAGCGCTGGCTTGCGAGCCGTTTGCAACGACGATCGGGTTCACGGGCAGGAACGCATTTGACGCACGCAGATAGCGATAGCCCGCGAAGCCTTTCACGGGTCCGATTACATACGAAGCCGCTGCCGTTGCGCGACGCTCGGTGCCCGTGTTGGTCGCGATCGTGTTGCTGTTGCGCTGCTCGTACGACACGCTCGCCGCGAACGGGCCTTGCGCATAGGTCACGGCCCCACTGAAAAAGCGCCCCGTGATTTCCGCGCCCGGCACTTCGGCGCCGTAGCCCGTGTCGTAGCGCGTGCTATACATCGCCTGCGCGGTCAGCGGGCCGAACACGCCCGTGTACTTCGCCGAGTTGTCGATGCGTCCGGCCATCGCGTAGTCGAGCGACAGCGCGGAGTAGCGCGACGATGCGCCCATCGGATCGAACGCAACGGCCTGTTCGTAGAGCAGCGAGTTCTGCCGGCCGAACGTCAGTTGCTGACCTTTGTACGAAAGACCGACCCAAGCCTGTCGGCCAAACAACCGGGTGGTCGTTGCAGCGTTAGCGCCGAGACCTTTAGTTGATTGAGCGGTCGTGCCGTCATTGATGTTGAAACCGCTTTCCAGCTGGAAAATGGCCTTCATGCCGCCGCCGAGATCTTCAACGCCCTTCAGTCCCCAGCGGGAACCGGACAGGTTGCCCGACACTTCGCGCGTTTGTGCGCCGCCAGCGCTCGTATTGTTGATGTGCTCGATCCCAACGTCGGCAATCCCGTACAGCGTGACGCTGCTTTGCGCATGTGCAGCGCCGCAGGTCAGACTGACGCCTGCGGCAGCGACTGCGCCGAGCATGAAACGGACGTTCGTGTTGACGTTGTGGCTGGCTTTTTTGAACAGCATGGAGTCTCCAAACAGAGTTTTATGGATTGGTTTTGAATGCGTGGATCAAACTTTGTGGGCCGACGGCGCTTCGCCTGCGTCGGCGCCGGGATCACCGAGCCAGGCGATGGTGAGCGCGCCGAGCAGCAGCACGCCCGACACGGCGAGCAGCGGCACGGTGAACCCGCCTGAGAGTTGCTTGAGCGCGCCGATCATCGACGGACCGACGAAGCCGCCGAGGTTGCCAACCGAGACGATGAGCGCGAGGCCCCCGGCCGCGGCCCGTCCCGTGAGAAAGCCGGACGGAATGGCCCAGTAGGTCGCCTGGAAAGCGAGGATGCCGCTCACCGTGAAACAGAGTGCGATCAGCTTCAGCACGGGCGCGTCGATGAAGGTGCTTGCGCACAGCGCGGCGGCCGCCACGACCAGCGCACCGGCCACATAGGGAATACGGTTTTGCGAGCGATTCGCGACGCGCGCCCACCAGAGCATCGCGACTGCGCCGATTGCATAGGGAATCGCCGTGAGCCAGCCCACTACCGTGTGCGTGACGCCGAATTGCTTGATGATTTGCGGCATCCACAGGCCCACACCCAGCGACCCGACGATGCCGCAGAAGTTGACGAACGCGAGCACGAACACGCGCCCGTTGGTCATCGCGTCGCGCAGCGTGCTGCCGTGACGTGCGCCGATGTCGCCCTGTTCAAGCGCAAGACGCTTCGCCAGAGACGACTTCTCTTCATCGGTGAGCCATTTTGCTTTTTCGGGGCGGTCGGCCAGCACGAACAGACAGGCGATGCCGAGCAACACGGCCGGTCCGCCTTCGATCAGCAGCAACCACTGCCAACTGCGCAGGCCATGCAGGCCGCCGAGTTCGAGCAACGCGCCCGAAACGGGAGAGCCGATCATATTCGCGACGGGGATGCCGACCAGGAACGCAGCCGTCACTTTCGCGCGCCACTTGCCCGGGAACCAGTGCGTGAAATACAGGTAGATCCCGGGCGTGAAGCCCGCTTCGGCGATCCCAAGCAGAAAGCGGGCGGCGGCAAAGCTCTTTGGGCCGACGACGAACGCAGTCGCCATCGAAAAGAGACCCCACGTGATCATGATGCGTGCGATCCACACCCGCGCCCCGACCTTATGCATGATCAGGTTGCTCGGAATCTCGAACAGGAAATAGCCGATAAAGAACAGTCCTGCCCCGAAGCCGAACTGTTCGGACGTCAGACCGAGGTCCTTGTTCATCGTCAGCGCGGCGAACCCGACATTGGTCCGGTCGAGATAGCTGATGACATAGCAGATGAAGATGAACGGCAGGATTCGCCGGAACGCCTTGGCGAGCGTGCGCTCACTGGCCGCGTAGTCCTCGCTGGCGATGCCGGCGACGGGCGGCGTTTCTGTCTGGCGCGTGGCACCGTCGGCGCGCAGGGTGTGCGACATGGTCATGCTTGCTCCTCCATCGCGCTTCTGTCGGCGCAAATGTATTGATGTATCGCGGGCGTTCGCGCCCGCTGCGCCATCAGACGGTTCGCCCGGCCTGCTTCGGAAGCGGCCCCGCAACCGTCATTTCAGCTTTGAGAACCGTTCCCGAAACGGACTCGGTCATGAACAGCGTCTTCATGTCCGCGCCGCCGAAACAGAGATTCGTGAGCGAAGCGCCTTCCGGGCTCGTCAGAATTTCGACGGGTTCAGCGCGATGGTTCAGCACCCACGCGCGACCAAGCCCCGGATTCGCGACGAAGAGTCGCCCTTGCGTGTCGATGGTCAGTCCGTCCGGACCGCTCGGGCCATACGACGTGAAGAACTGCCCGACCTTACTGACGGAACCATCCGCCTGAAGCGGCACGCGCCACACGCAGTTGCCGCGCGTCATACCGACAAAGAGAATCTTCTCGTCGGGCGACAGCACGAGTCCGTTGGGACTCGGGCAGTTGCCGAGCAGCAAGTCGAGCTTGCCGTCCGCGGACAGCCGGTACACACGGCCCGTCGGATCGTGCAGTCCCGTTTGCCCCTGATCGGTGAAGTACAGGTTGCCGTTCGAATCGAACGTGAGATCGTTCACGCCCCGGAAGCGCTCGGAATTGCGCCGCTCGAGAAACGGGCGCACTTCGCCGCGCGCGATATCGAGCAGCATCAGGCCGTTGCGATAGTCGGTGATGAGCAGATGCGCATCGTCGAAGCGCTTCATTCCGTTCGGCTCGCCGTCGTATTGCACGACGAGTTCCCACTCGCCCGACGCCGAAATCCGGAAAATGCGGCCATGCGGGATGTCCGTGACGAACAGATAGCCCGCCGGGTCCCACACGGGGCCTTCGAGAAACGAGTCCGTGGCGAGGCCGCCGCGATTGGCGCGCGCCCAATCGGTCTGGACGTCGGCTTTGCGGAATTTGTCCGGCATACGCGTGAAGACTTCCGCGGTGCGTACTTCGGGCGAGAGGAGATAGAACATGATGGAGCTTCTCGTGCGGCCGTCAGGCTGCGTTGCGGGCGTGTTCCTCGACGACGGCGAGAACATTGGCGGCGGCGCCCTTACCCATGTTCACGTACGCGGCATCGCTCACGCCGCCGATATGCGGCGACAGGATCGCGTTCGGGATCTGCTGGAACGGATGCGGGTGCGTTATCGGTTCGACGTCGAAGCTGTCGAGACCGGCAAAGCGCAACTGACCGCTGGCGAGCGCCTCGGCGAGCGCCGCTTCGTCGATCAGACCGCCGCGTGCGGTGTTGACGAGAATTGCGCCGCGCCTGAATCGCGCCAGCGTGTCGCGGTTGAGCATCCGGCGGTTTTCCGCTGTCAGCGGGCAGTGCAGCGAGACGATGTCGGAAGCGGCGTACAACTCGTCGAGCGACACCAGCTTCACGCCGGCGGGCGCTTCCTTCGCATACGGATCGAACGCGAGCACGTTCATGCCGAATGCCGCGCCGATCGCTGCGACGCGCCGGCCGATCGCGCCCAGTCCGACCAGGCCGAGGGTCCGCCCGTCCAGTTCGACGGACTTGTGCGTGGATTTGTCCCAGTGGCCTTCGCGCATGCGTGCATCCAACTGCGGCACCGACTTCGCGCACGCGAGAATCAGCGCCCATGCATGCTCCGCGACGGCGGCCGCGTTGGCGCCAACGGCGGCGCGCACCGCGATACCGCGCGCGGCCGCCGCTGCCTGATCGATCACGTCGATGCCGCTGCCATGCTTGGAAATCACCTGGAGGTTTTCGGCGGCATCCATGATGCGGGCGCTCACCTTGCCGTATCGGACGATGATCGCCACCGGCTTGTGCTGCTCACAGAGCGCCACGATGTCGTCTTCGGTCGGCTGCTTGCCCGCGAATACGACGTCGAATTGGGTCAGCATATCGAGCGCTTGCGGCGCGAGATCGGCAGCCGTCACGAGGACGACGGGTTTATGCGAGGCCGTCTCCATCACAGCGCCTCGCCTTCGGCCAGCATGCCCGTTGCACGCAGTTCTTTCTCGACCCAGCCCGGACGCACGTCGCCCCTGTGAATCGCCGCGATGCGCGCCGTTTCCATGTCGAGCTTTTTCTGCGCGAGATCGATGATGCGTGCGACGTCGTTACGCGGAATCACGACTACGCCGTCCGCGTCGCCAACGATGAGATCGCCCGGGTTGATGGCCGTGTTGCCGGCCGAAATTAGCGTGTTCACGAGGCCCGCGACGCTTTTGGTCGGGCCGCAGGGATTCAGGCCGGCCGCGAAGATCGGGTAGCCGCCGTTGGCCAGTTCGTGCGCATCGCGTACGGCGCCGTCGATGACGATGCCCGCGATACCGCTCGCCTTTGCCTGCGCGGCCATGATTTCGCCGATCAGCGCGCACGAGAGATCGCCCTTGCCGTCGACGACGATCACGTCGCCCGGCTTCGCGATGGACAGCGCGGCGTGAATGGCGAGGTTGTCGCCGGGACGCACTTCGACCGTGACGGCCGGACCTGCGACTTTCATCGTCGGCGACAACGGCTTGACCCGGCCATGCAGCGTGCCGCGACGGCCAGCGACGTCAGCGAGGATAGCGGCCTGAAAGCGCGCGGCCGCCTGGACCAGTTCTGGCGACACCCGTTCGATATTGCGATTGATAGCGGAAGAACCTGCAGGATTGGTGCTCATGGATTTCACCTCAGCTCGGGAAGTTGTACGGTGTACAACGATGGTGTACAGAATGAAATCACTATAGCCAGCAGGGGCGCGCCAAGCCACTAGCGTTTACCCTTTTACGGTATAAACCAGTGTTTTACTGTGTACAATTTCGGGAAACGAATTGCGGGAGGTAGGAATGGGAAACGAAGGAGTTGTCGCAGTCGAGAAGGCGCTTTCGCTGCTGGACTGTTTCAAGCCGGGGGCGGAATCACAGTCACTGGCGATGCTTGCGCAAGCATCCGGCATGCACAAGACGACGGTCTATCGACTGATGAACTCGCTGGAGCGGATGGGCTATGTCGTGCGCGCTCAATCCGGCAACTATTCGCTCGGTCATCGCGTGCTGTACCTGGGCAAGCTGTACGAGCAGTCCTTCCATCTTTCCACGGTGGTGGAACCGGCGCTGCATGCACTCGCCGCGGTGACGAAAGAAAGCGCATCGTACTACGTTCACGACAACGGGCAGCGGCTGTGCCTGTTTCGGGTCGAGCCATCCGAAGGTCTGCGTGAAACGCGGCTCGCCGGAACGGCGCTGCCGCTCGACGACACGGCCATTAGCCAGGTGATCCGTTTCTGGGGACTCGGTGAACCGATCTACGACAAGCCGCCGGCACTGCCCATGTTCACCGCGGGTGCGCGCGACGTGCACACAGCAGCGTTCGCTCTACCGATCTTCGGCGCCGGGGACAAGTTCATGGCGGCGCTGACGCTTTCCGGTCCCGCGTCGCGGCTCAGCGCGGCGCACACGTCGGGCGAGTTGGATCGGCCGCAACTGGATGCGGCCGCTGATCTGTCCCGGAAGCTCGGCGCCAGTGTTGCATTGTGCGAGAAGATCTACGCCATTTGATCCTCGCGTCGGCGGACGGTGGTTTCCGCTGCGCGGGAACCGGTTGTTGGGACGCCGCGTCTGTTTATGCGTTCGTTGTGGGCTTGGCTGACGTATGTTTGCTCGGGCTGCGCTTCGTGGCTGCTGGCGTTTCCTTCGTCGCTATTTGTGATGCCTCGGCAAGTAGGCGCATTGCACGGTTCGCGGTGATGCGGCTTTGAGGGATGCCCTTCGCATCGAGTGCGATCACCTGATATAGCTCACGGTCACACTCCAACTCCCGCTGATATTGCTCTGCTGTGTCGACGAGCAATTCAAGCATGGTCTGCTGACGTCGTCTTTCGTCACTCGTGATGGCAGGATTTCTACATATTGAGGACCCAAGTGTGATCAATGTGTTGAGCTGGCTCAACTGCCGGTTGCATAGATCGAAGGTGGAAAGCGCAAGCTTTTCGTACTGAAGCGCGTCGACAGGCGGGCGTGAAGCGGGTTGAGATTGTTTTGTGGGTTTGCTGCTCATGGTGCGACCTCCCTGGTACTTCCTGGATCGCCCGACACTCGCTTGCTTGGGGAAAGGGGTGAGCGGGCACGTGGCGGGTTTGGAAGACCGGTGTTCTAACGAGCCGGCGAGCCTTGCGGCTCCCCCACCACAGCCCGCCCATTGAAAACAACAGACGTGCAGGGGTAGACGCACTCCCGCCTAAGCGGGTGTGCGGTTAGAACAACAGGCTTCCACACCTGACCGTCGGGTGTTTTCCGACGGCTTGATGATTATAAGTCATGGCAACGTTGAAGCGATCAACCAGGCGGGCTAAGTGTTTGCGTTTGGCCAATTGGATAAGACATCGGCGGGATGCGATGGCTTGTCGCTAAGCCAGGGATCGCGAATGAGCGCGCGGCTAGTTGCTTTAGGGCTGACGGTTGGCACTAACCCGTACCGGGTTTCGTCAATGCACGGGCCTGACAGTCGACGGCGGTTCGTCGGCCAAAGCGGTCGTTTAATCCATGAGTGTTTCGACCGGCTGCGAGTGTCCGCTTTGAACTGACGTGATCGACCGTAGTCGACCCTGAGGAGACATACAGCTTCCTCGATAAGAGACGTTCGTGCGGAACTAGCGAGGGTTACGCCTCGTCGCAATCTTACATCTAGAGCAACATCGGGTGGGTCAACCACGCAACAGCACGTTGCGTGGCAACGGGATCCTCCGCGACGACTAGCCCTGTTTAAACAATTCCAATGACAAGTGTAGTCTTGGAAGCTGGAACGCCTCTTACGATCAAATCGGGCAGGCGTTGTGGATCAGACCAGTGCGCGCCCGATCAGACGAACTCGCGACACCCCTCCGTCCGGCAGAATATTGAAGCGCACATGGGTAACCCGCGTTATCCGTTCAGGCGAGAACGAACGTAAGCAGTCCATTTCCAGCTTCTGCTCGTCGAGCAACACGGGCCAGAACATCGATTGGGTAATGAGCGACTCGTCGGTGCCTGCCGTAACGAATGCGCCTTGAAGCGAGCAACGGTCCGCGAAATTGCCTTTGAAATGCGCGGTGTCGACATCGATCCTGCTGATTTCGCCAGCCACCGCGAGTTCGACGATGCACCAGTCACAGCCCGGTTCGCGACGCCGACGGGTTTCCCAGCCTTCGCCCATGTTGGCTGCACGCGTGGGCAAAAGCAGATTTGACGCGAGGCCGTAGTGCTGGTTGTTCGCCGCAACGATCCGCGCACCGTTCATCGCTGACGCGAGATCGAGTTCGGCGCCCGGCGCGAGTTCGCGGCGCGGCCGGCCGAACACGCGCAATCGCGCGATACCGCCGTCCGGGTAGATATTCAGGCGTACGTGCGTGTAGACCGCGCCCTCGGCCGCCTCGATTGCGCGAAAGTGATGCGCGTTTCCGTTCAGCGCCATCGCGGGAAGCACTTCGGTCCATTGCGCATCGGCGGGCGGAATGTCGTCATCCGAGCGACACGCGTCTATCGATGCCGCCGGAGGAAAGTTGCCGGTGAAATGGCTCGTGTCGATATCGACGCCCATCAGTTCGCCCGCCGTGCCCAGCTTGACGATACAGAAATCGTGGCCAGTCACGCGCTTGCGACGCGATTCCCAGCCGTCCATCCATTTGCCGTTGTCATCGTATTTGCCGGGTATGAACACGGCCGGCTCCGGATTGAGCATGCGAGCCATCGGCGCGAAAAAATCATCACTGGTAAGCACAGCTTGCGCGCCGAGACGTGGGTCCGCGAGATTGATGCCTGTGCGCGTAAAGGCCGGCGCGTTCGGGTCGAGAGTGGGAATGGCCATGTGTGTGAGCGTCTATCTGAGATTGTTGAAATGATGAACGCTCAGGCGTCCGGAACCCACGGTTGCGTGCCTTGCAGATCGGATACGAAGTCGTCGAGCACGGCGATGTCAACCGGTTTCGGCGTGTTGTCGGCTTGCCCCTGAATTTTGACGATGTCCTGCGGACACGCAGAAAACGCAACGAAGCAATCCATTTCGGCGCGCAGCGTGATGTACTCGCCAGGCTTTGTCACGGTAGGCAACGTATGCAGCGTGATACCGTCCGGTTGCACGCGGATATTCATGAAGATGTTGAACGAAGCGAGGTTCTGGCGCGGCGGCGTTATGCCGAGTTCGAACATACCTTCGAACATGTTGTCGCAACAGTTGCGGTGGTAGCCGCGCACGCCCAGCAGCTCATAGCGTTTGCGATCGCAGGCCGCCATGAAGGTGTCATGGACACCGGGCGTCGTGTCTTCCACGACGGTCAGCACCGGATTACGCTGGTTGGTCACGAAGCTGTCTCCAACCACCGGATTGAGCCGCTGGTTCCAGACGCGCGTGGTCTCCATGCACATGTATTCGTTCAGGTCGTACGCGTTCCAGGCCCAGCAGTCTACGACTTGCGTGCCATGGGTATTGATGACCCGTACGGCCTGGCCCGCTTTCAGTCGGACTGCTTTGCCGTGGCCGGCGGGAACGGTTACTGCAGGTTGATCTGTATAGCTCATGAGCGTGATTTTTCCGGAGTAAAGCGATAGAGAAATTGCTGGAGTCGTGGCGACGAGGGTGTGTCGAGCACCTGCGCGGGCGGACCTTGTTCGACGATGCGTCCGCCGTCCATGAAGACCACGCGGTCCGCGACATCGCGCGCAAAGCCGATTTCATGCGTGACGACAATCATCGTCGTATCGTTCGCAGCGAGTCCGCGCATCACCGTCAGCACTTCGCCGACCAGTTCGGGATCGAGCGCGCTGGTCGGTTCGTCGAACAGGATGACTTCCGGCGCCATCGCGAGTGTGCGGGCAATGCCGACACGCTGCTGTTGGCCGCCCGAGAGGTTCGCGGGCATCGACGTGTGCTTGCCGCCCAGCCCAACCTGGCTCAGCGCTTCGACGGCGAGGTCAGCGGCGGCGAGACGGTTCATCCGTTTGACCGACAGCAGCCCTTCCATCACGTTTTCGAGCACCGTCATATGCGGCCACAGATTGAAACTCTGAAACACCATGCCGATGCGGCTGCGCTGCGCCCGTATCTCGCGCTCAGGCCGCGGGCTCGTCGCGCCGTTCGGATTCTCGCGCAAGCCGATCCGCTGGTCGCCGATCCAGATGGCGCCTTCGTCGGGCGGCGAAAGCCAGTTCAGGCAGCGCAACAGCGTCGATTTTCCGGAGCCCGACGGACCAAGTACGCAGACCGTTTCGCCGCGCGCTACGGTCAGATCGACGCCGTCGAGGATGCGGTTCGCGCCGAACCACTTGACTATGCCGCTCGCCTTCAACGCTACGGGCGGCGTGCTGTCGGATAGGTTCATGCTGATCACCGGGGCTGGGCGACCCGATGGTCGCGGCCGAGGCGGCGCTCCCAATGACGGGTCGAAAAGTGGATGACGGACGTCGCGGCCCAGTAGACCATCGCGACGACGAAATAGACTTCGAGCGGCGCGTACGTGTCGGACACGACGGCCTTCGCGGCGAACATGAATTCGTGCACAGAGATCACCGATAGCAACGCGGAATCTTTGACGAGACCGATCAGCAGACCCGTCAGCGTGGGCAGCAGCAGCGGCAGCGCTTGCGGCGCGATGATGCGGCGCGCGATCGCGACCGGCGACATGCCGATCGCGACTCCCGCTTCGACGGTTCCAGCGGGCACGGCGGCAACAGCAGCCTGAATCACTTCTGCGACGTACGGGCCGTAATAGACCGCGAGCGTGACCGTGCCGACCAGCGGCGCGGGCAGCAGCACGCCGAAATCCGGCAGTACGAAGAACATGACATACAGCAACACGAGCAGCGGCAAGCCGAGCGTCAATGCCGTGTAGCCGCGAATCACCGCAGCCAGCCACGGACCGCCGCGTCGCTGGCCGACCGTCAGCAGCACGCCAAGCACGCCCGACATTCCTGCGCCGGCCGCACACAACCAGCCCGTGCTGCCGAGCCCTGCTGCAAGCTCCGGCCAGTAGCCGGACAGAACGCTGAGATCGAAGGTCATCGCGCAACTCCCGTCGCGACCTGCTCGACGCCTGGCGCGCGCGGCGAACGCTGTGCGCGCCGCGCGGCATAGATAACCGGCAACGCGACCGCCAGATAGCCGACGCTGACCAGCAGCATCACTTGCGTCGACGTGTAGGTTCGCGCGATCACCATCTGTCCCGCGTACGTCAGTTCGGTGACGGCGACGACCGACGCGAGCGGCGTGGTTTTCAACAGGATCGTAAATTCGCTGATGAGTGCGGGCAGGCTGGCCTTCAGCATCTGCGGCAGCGCGATCCTCAACGCGATGCGCCACGGCGCCATACCGAGCGCAGTCGCGGCTTCGTACTGGCCAGGCGTGATCACCCGCAGATTGCCTCGCACGATTTCCGCTGTGTAGGCGCCGCTGTTCAGGCCGAGCGTGAGCGCGGCTGCCAGCATCGGACGGCCGCCCAGCCCGATCAGCGGCAACGCGAAGAACAGCACGAACAGTTGCACGAGGGCGGGTGTGCCGCGCATGAAGCTGATATACAGTCGCGCGGCCCAGCGCAACGGCGCAACGCGTGTCAGTTGCATCGCGAGCGCGAGATGGCCAAACACGAGACTGCCGGTTGCGCCGAACAGCGTCAGTTCCACGGTCAGCAACCAGCCGTCGATGAGTGTCGGCAGGCTGTGGATCACTTGCGGGTCAAAGCCCATCACGGCTGGTTCCCGGAATCAGAGTTGGTCGAGGTCTTCGACCGCCGACAGTTCGAGCGCGCCTGGCACGTCGTTGCCCGCAATGCCGGTGCAGCACGCCGATACGATGAACACCATGTCCGTCACCACCCGGCACGCGACGAAATCGCCGGCTCGCGTGACGTTGGGCAGCGGTTCGATGCGGCCATCCTGATGCAACGCCACGTGCATGAAAAGGTTGATCGGGTCGGGCATTTTGGGCGGCTTCAGGCCCAGCGATTGAATCACCGCGCCGACCGATTCGACGCAGCCGGTCTGTCCCGCGTAGCCTTGGTCCGCGAGATACACGGTTGTCGATGCCGGGAGCAGCAGATCGTGTTTGCCGTTCGAATCCTTACCGAGCACCATCAGCGCGCGGCGGCGATTGCTGACGATCCGCATGCCCGCCTGCAGAACGTACGAATTGCTGAACACGCGTGTGTGATGAACCGACATGTACACATCGTCGTTGATCCGGCTGAAGCCGAACATCGACGCGACCGCGCCCGGTTCTTTCGCCTCGATACGCAGGATCTGGCCTGCCTTGACGTCGATCGCGCGCGATTCGCCCGCAGGCACGGCGACGGTTCGCGGGGGCAGCGGTGCGCGCGAAGGCGGTTCTTTGAGAAGCAGCATGTTGAGTCCGTTCAGGCGGCGACAGGCGTCGCGGGCAGGATGGAAATGGCGATGTCGGTAACCTTCAGGCCGTTGCCGGGAATGATGTCCTGTGGACACGAAGACACGGCACACACCAGGTCTTCGAGCACGTCGAACGTGATGTAGTCGCCCGGCTTGCTGGTCGGATCGGTGACCTGCATTCGGCAATCCCGCGTGACCGGGCCGTTCTGAAACAGGTTGAACGGCTCCGGTACATCGAACGGCGACAGCCCGTACAGAGCCAGACCCGCGTGCATGTTGTCGAGGCAGTTGCGATGCCCGGTCACGTTGAAATCGACCGTGAAACGCGTGTCGTCGCAGGCGGGCACGTTGGCATCGTGAATGCCGACGGTGTCTTCGACTACCCGCAACAACGGGCGCCCCAGCGATGAATACAGCGCGTCGCCGACGTTGAAAAACAGCGTCCGAAGCTGGCGGCGCGTATGCGTCGGCGACAGCTTCTCGCCATGGTTCGACTTGAGCACCGCGACAAAGTCGGCGGCCTGCTGCCCCTCGACGTCCATGATGGTCAATCGTTGGCCCGCCTTCACTTCGAAGGTACGTCCATGTCCTGCCTTGACGGTGAGAGTCTGTACTGGATCTGTCATGTGATTCGGTCTGCTCTGTTTACTGCGCGGGGATGAAATCGGACGTTGGTGTATCGAAGCTCACGCCCAGGCTGGCCTTTTGCAGGCGAGCGAGTTCGCCGGACTTTTTCATCGCGAGGATCTGGTCGCTGATCGCCTTGTTCAGACGTATATCGTCCGGGCGAGTCGCCCAGGCAATCCATTGCGAAGGTCCGAGCTCACCAGTCGATTTCAGCTTGCCCGGATTCTGTTTGATAACGCCCGCGAGCACGGTCATATCGTCGAACACGAAATCGGCGCGACGCGTCATCAATGCAGCCACTGTCTGATCGACGCTATCCACGCTGATCAGCTGGATCGGCGCAAGACCTTTGGCTTTCAGCGTCTCGTTGAACTGCTTGAGGATCTGCTCGGGCGCGCTCGCGCTCTTGACCGCAGCGGTCAGTCCGGCGAGAGACTCGATGGTGGCCTGCTGCGGAATTTTTTTGAAATCGGCGCGCACCAGAGCGCCATTCACGGTCTTGCTGGTCGGCACTATGTAAGCGAGACGCTTTGCACGTTCGGCGGTTACGTTCAGCGCAGAACCTTCGACATCGAACGAATGCGCGAGCAGGCCCGGGATGATTCCGCTGAATGCCATGCGCTGATACTCGATCTTTACTCCTAGACGCTTCGCGACCGCAGCCATGACGGCCGGATCGAAGCCAACAATGTTGTTGCTGGCGTCGGTGTATTCATACGGCGCAAAGGTCGGATCGATCGCGACGGTCATCGTGCCGCGACTCTTGATGTCGTCGAGTGTATCGGCATTTGCGGCTACCGAGTGGACCAACGCGCCGCACGGAAACAACGCGGCGAGGACGATGCTGGACAGGCGGCGTTTTGACATCAGGGAACTCACGTAGAGAGGTGGACGAACCCGTCTGAAGGCATGATCCGTGCCAACCTATGCGTGAAACTTAGGTTTCACGAAGCAAACGATGAAAACACATGTTTCTACGAGGACTTTAGAGAAACAAAAATTTCGCGATCCACGGTACGATTTATAGTGACGTCATCGCAGGATGACGACTGACCGCACCTGCTGCGTGCAAGAAAATAGCGATGCACGTTCGCGGTGCCGACGCTGCACCACGGCGGGCGCTCCACTTACTCACAAGCATCGAAATGTCAAAACCTCAAACGAAACAGCAAAAGCGCGCACCGCAGTCGATCGAGAGTCGCATCGCCGAATGCTATGACGAACTGTCCGAGATCGATCAACGGTTGGCCGATGTCATTCTCAGCGCTCCGGGGCAACTGGCGATGCAAACTGCTACGGAACTGGCGGCGACCGCGCAGGTGTCGAAAGCGACTGCGACACGTTTTTTTCAGAAGCTCGGATATACGTCTTATGACGACGTGCGTGCGATTGCGCGCGCGGCACAGGTCGGCGGTTCACCGTTGTATCTACAGAATCGAGGTCGCAAGAATGCGAGTACGAAACTCGACGACGTGATTCAGGCGCATTTGCAGCATGAGGTCGAGAACCTGGCAAATACGTACCGGTCGCTCGACACGCGCGTGCTGAGTGAGGTGGTCGAGGCAGTTGCACACGCGAGGCGCGTGGTGATCATCGGGTATCGGCATAGTCACACAGTAGCCACGATGATCAGGCGCGAACTGATTCAGGTGCGCTCCGACGTCATGTTGTTGCCTGCGCCGGGCGACACCATGGGGGAATATCTCGGCGACCTGACCGCGAAGGATGTCGCGATCATCGTCGGCTTACGGCGCCGTGTGCCGGCGGTCGGTCTTGCCGCAGTTTCACTCGCTGAGGCCGGCGTGCCGATTGTGTATATGTCGGATGTCATTGCAGGGAAGCCGGCGCGATTGGCGCGCTGGGTAATCCGTTGCCACACGGATGGCCTGATGCTGTTTGACAGCAACGTCGGCATGACGGCGGCCGTCAATCTGATCTGCTCACTGGTTGCCGAGCGCCTGCTCGAAGGGGGCAGCAACCATTTACAGCGGGTCGAAATATTGCACGAAAGTTTGCGTGAGTTCGAGTGAAGACGTAGAGAGTTATCTAAAGATCCTGCCGCACCTGTTAGGCAGAGGTAATATTTCCACGAGTAATGTTGAGGGGATGAACACCGATCGTTGACAATTTTCGTCGCTTGTCGAACGTCTCAAGCTGGCCGATCACGATCCCACGCTAGCTGCATATACCGCGTGCCAGAGATCGATTTGCATCGGACCGTGGTCGACCCTGAGCGGTCAGTCGAGTTTCGGCAGCCCCGTGTTCCGATTTTCGAAGAGAAGCGGCCAGTCGATGACCCTTCCGATGAAGATGCAAATGGCAGCGCGAGGCCGGGAAGCAAAAACCGCTGAGCCGGGGCGATCTGGTCCATCTGTGCGAGCCCGACATTGAATGACGGATGCAGCCGCTCTTTTATAGCCTTGCGTTCCGATCCCACGGCGGTTCATCGCCAAACGTCCCGGCAAGGTAATCGACGAACCGGCGCACTTTGAGCGGTATGCGCTGCGCGCTCGGATAAACCGCGTGAATCGCCAGATCAGCCGCGCGGTAACCCGGCAGCAGTGCCACAAGTTCGCCCCGCCGTAGATGCTCGCCGAATACGAAGGTCGGACCGTACGTAATACCAGCCCCCGAGAGCGCGGCGGCAAGAAGCATCTGCGTATTGTTGGCTGTCATCCGGCATGGTCCGTCGATCACATGCGCGCGGTTTCTCGCATCGAGCAATGTCCAGTCGCCAGACGACACGGCTTCGCTGAAGGCAAGCCGCTGCGCGAGTCGTAAGTCTTCGGGTTTGCGCGGCGCTCCGTGGCGCTCGAGATACGCGGGAGACGCACATACGACCATTCGGCAGGGCGCCAGCCTGCGCGTCACCAGTCGTGGGTCCGTCAACCGTCCTATCCGGATTGCCACGTCAACGCCCGCATCCATGAGATCGACATAGCGGTCTCCGAGCAGCACTTCCACGTTAACGTGCGGATGGTCCTCCAGATAGCGGGCAACAACGTCGCCCAGGTGCATGGCGCCGAACGTGACCGGCGCAGCGACGCGCAGTACACCATGCGCCGTGCCTTGCGAATCGCCCGCTTCCCGATTCGCCTCGTCGAACGCTTCAAGGATCCGCTTACAGCGCTCATAGTAAGTGTGGCCGGCATCGGTCAGACTCAACCGCCGCGTAGTGCGCTGCAGCAGTCGCGCATTCAGATCGGCTTCGATTGCGCTGACATGCTTGCCGGCCATCGCTGGCGATAGCCCGAAGCGGCGCGCCGCAGCAGCAAAGCTGCCTTCCTCGACAGCCGCGACGAATACGCCAAGGCTCGTCAGTCGATCCATTATATGTACTCCAATTCGATAGCCCCATTATCGACTGAATACACCAATCCGGCAATTATCAAACTGGCGACATGAATCTACCATTGAGCCACTAACCAACCGGCAGGTGGCATGGAAATGGACATCGACTCAAACGGTACGCGGATTCACGTCAAGCAGCGAGGCAGCGGCGAGCTGGCGCTGGTGTTCCTGCACTACTACGGGGGCTCGTCGCGTACGTGGGACAGGGTAGCAAGCGAATTGTCCGACCAGTACCGAATCGTTGCCACCGATCACCGCGGCTGGGGCGATTCCGAGGCGCCCGCCGACGGCTACCGCATCGCCGATCTTGCCGCCGATGCCGAAGGCGTCATCGAGGCGCTAGGTCTGCAGCGCTATGTTCTGGTCGGTCATTCGATGGGCGGCAAGGTCGCACAACTCATAGCATCGCGTCGGCCACGCGGGCTCGAAGGCCTTGTGCTCGTCGCGCCGTCGCCTCCGTCGCCGATGCTGCTGCCGGACGAGCAACGTGCGACGTTGACCGGCGCGTACCAGTCGCGTGAATCGGTCGAATTTGTTATCGATCACGTCCTCACCGGAAAATCGCTTGACGCTGCTCTTCGGGAGCAGGTCATCGAGGACAGCTTGAAGGGCGCACCGCAGGCCAGGGCGGCCTGGCCAAACGTGGCCATGCGGGAAGACATTACTGCGGCGGTGGCATCAATCGATGCGCCGACCATCGTCATCTCAGGTGAGCTTGACCAGGTGGATCGCGTCGCAACGCTGCAGGCGGAATTGATGCCTCGTATTCCGCACGCGGCAATGCATATCCTGCCTGGAATTGGACACTTGTCGCCGTTAGAGGCACCGATCGAGGTGGCGCGGGTTATTGCGCGCTTCGTCGCTGCGATCGCAAACAGGTCCGCCGTGTGCAGCACGCCCGAGCAGGTCCCCATCGCTTTCGACGCGGCGCTCAACGCCGGCGATCTTGATTCCCTGCTCGGTATGTTTAGCAATAAAGCCACGATGCGGATGACGGACGGCAAGGTGGCGCAAGAAAGCCCCGCCTATTTGCGCAACGGCCTGGCTCGGCTACTGACACTGCGCCCGCGCCTTCACAACGAGGTGCGTCGCGTGTTGACCAGCAGCAACATAGCGCTCGTCCTGCTCGACTGGACCTTGAACGTGACGCTACCGGACGGCAAGGAGCACGAGGAGCGCGGCACCGCCACGCAGGTCATGGAAAAGGGCCTCGACGGCGGGTGGAGGCTGCTGATCTCTAATCCGCTTGGGTTGAACTGAAGGGTACAGGGGGAACGACGCCATGAACAACCGACAGGAAGCACATCATGAATAAGCCTACCATCATTACGGTTCCGATCCTGCCGTTCGGCATGGTCCACTCCCACCTCATCATCGGTGCAAAGGGCTGCGTCCTCGTGGACACCGGCACGCCGGGCTCTGAGAACAAAATTGAGCGCGTCCTGAAGAAGCACGGTCGAAGCTTTCGCGATGTCACCTTGATCGTGGTCACTCACGCGCACACGGATCATGCCGGTTCGGCTGCGCGACTGCGCGAACTGACGGGCGCGCCAATCCTTGCTCATGCCGGAGATCTGGACTACTACGAGCGGCGCAAGGAAATGACGTATTGCGTTACGCATTGGTGGGGGCCGCTCTTTTTACGCTCCGGCCTGCCCGGCGAGCCATACTTGCCGTTCACACCGGACATCCTGCTTCAGGACGGCGCCACCATCGATCTAAGCGGTTACGGAATCGAAGGCGTGGCTAGGCACACGCCAGGCCACACAGCCGGCTCCGTGTCAGTTGAACTGGGCAGCGGAGATGCGTTAGTCGGCGACCTCGTCGCCTCGGGTGTCTTTCTAGGCGGATTGATACGTAAGGGGCACGCCATGCGCCCGCCGTTCGAGGATGACCCGCAGGCTGTCAGTGGTGAATTGATGGGTATGGTGGAGGCCGGCATGCAACGCTTTCACATGGGTCACGGTGGTCCGCTGGCCGCGAAAGAAGTGCGCCGGCACGCTCTCTCACTGCGGAACGTGAAGCCCGGGCGCAAATATGGGATGCAGGCCATCGGGTGTGCCTGCTCTGAGCCCAAGCTAGCTGAGCCGGTTAAATAAAGCATGGCGCGCGGTTCAGGCGCGTTTCTCCCATGAATTAATTGAAGTCGGTTCCGCTTCGCTAACCAGGAATGGATTGCCATGCCTCTCGTTCATCCGAAATATAAAGTCGCTGTTGTTCAGGCTGCTCCAGTCTGGCTCGATCTTGACGCCGGCATCGACAAGACCATTGAGCTGATCAACGAGGCCGCCGGCAACGGCGCCAGGCTGATCTCCTTCCCGGAAACCTGGTTGCCTGGCTATCCATGGCATATCTGGATGGGCGCGCACGCGTGGCAGGTAAGTCGGGGCTTCGTACAGCGGTACTTCGACAACTCGCTGGACTACGACAGCCCAGAGGCATTGCGGCTCAGCACCGCTGTCCAGCAGGCCGGGATCACCGCGGTCATCGGCGTTTCTGAGCGAAGCGGCAGTAGCCTTTATATGGGGCAGTGGATTATCGGCGCCGACGGCAGGACCATCGCTGCCCGCCGCAAGCTGCGCCCCACTCACGTCGAGCGCGCCGTGTTCGGCGAGGGCGATGGTTCGGATCTGGCAGTGCATCAGGTTGAGGGTCTGGGAAGGCTCGGCGCGTTGTGCTGCTGGGAGCATTTGCAGCCACTGTCGAAATACGCAATGTATGCGCAGAATGAGCAGGTGCACGTCGCAGCGTGGCCAAGCTTTTCTAACTATGAGCCATTTGCCCCGGCGCTCGGAAGCGAAGTCAACAATGCCGCGAGCAGAATCTATGCGGTGGAGGGGTCGTGCTTTGTGCTGGCACCTTGCGCGGTCGTGTCCAAAGCGATGATTGACGAGTTGTGCGATACACCCGAAAAGCGTGAGTTGAACCACGTTGGTGGTGGTCATGCTGTCATCTACGGGCCTGACGGAAGCGCGCTAGTTCCGAAGCTGCCAGAGGACAGTGAAGGTATCCTGTACGCGGACATTGATCTTGCCACCATTGTCATGGCCAAGAACGCCGCCGATCCTGCCGGCCACTACTCCCGCCCCGATGTCACTCGGCTTTTGATCAATAAGACCCGTATGCAACGCGTAGAAGCTTTCGCGCTGCCTATCGACAGGTCCGAGAATGACGATTTGGCGCACCGGGAAGAGATGTAGGCACGCCGATGTACCTTCGTCGCGCGAAACGCAACGAGCCCTCGCACTGCAGAACCTCAAGCATGGACGCAAATAGGGGATGCAGACCGTCGGATGCGGCTGCTCGAGGCGCAAGCCGGCTGAGTTGGGTGAGTAAGGCTAGTCTTGGCCGATTGCTTGTCGGGCTGCTCGCATCCAAGATGAAGGAAAAACGTCGCTATCAACCCTTCCGAAACTCTCGAGGCGTTTTGCCGAAGGCCATTTTGAATGATTGACTGAAATGCGTGAGATTGTTGAAACCCCATGAGGAGGCTATATCGCCAATGGCGCGATTTACCTGTCCCGGGTCTTCGAGATCGCGAGCACACCTGGCCAATCTTCGCTCCCAGATGTACCGTTCAACCGACTGGCCGTCACTGGCGAATACCGAACTCAGGTAGCGCTTCGAGATTCCCAGATGCTCAGCAACGTCGGCGGGCGCCAACGAATGATTTCGCAAATTCGTTTCGATAAAAGCGCGACCACGATAGGCGAGCATAGCTCTCGTCACCGTGTTCGTCGGCGCTGCTGTAGATTTGTCCTCCGGTCGCGACATGAATGCCATCATGGCCATGTCTATCGCCTGTGCGGTTAAGCGTTGCGCGATATCCGCACTGAAGCTCTCGAAGTTCTGGGCCAGCGAGTTGACAAAATCCCTTGTCATATTGCACAGCGGATTATCTGTCGTGACGATGGTCGCCGTGAGGTGTTCGATGGCGCCAACCTGCTTGCGCACGAGCGTTCGTGGAATCTGCAGAACTAATTGGGATGTTGCCTCGGGAAACTCGGCGCGGAATGTCTTCGATGTATCCAGAAAAGTGATATCGCCTTGACGAAGAACATTGCGCCGGTTGTCCTGTTCGACGATGGCCTCTCCTGTCACCTGTATGCAGACGAATACCTGCTCTTCTCCGATCTGTGAGATTTTCGGCTTGATCCGAGCTATCGTATGCGATGCCGCTACGATTTCGATCAGGTTGATTGGACTCGAAAGATGAGCGGTAATCGACCCGGAAAAGCCTTCATCGACAGCGCTCGAACATTCCAGATGAGTCAAAAGATTTGCGACGTTGGTTTGCCAGAAGGCTAGTCTGGCGTTAGGCGCCACGCGCTCAGTGGAAATTAGAACGGGGGCTCTGTTCATCGTCGTACCGGTCATGCGTGTCCGTCAGAAGAATCATCCCCGTGGCAGGGATGCACCGATCGTCTTGTTGTGCAGCCGCTCAACGCATTGTGATGATAGCCGATGTCAAATTTCCGCGCGACTGACCCGAAACTTTCTTGAAACGGAATAAAGAATGTAGTCAAGCGGCACAGGCATCGCACAGCGTGCGCGCTCCGTTACACTTCGAGCACGTTGCGATTCAAGGTTGGTCTCGACCAGCGCAAGACCAGTTGCACAAATATCAGCACACGCGATACACAGCGCCAACCGCCATTCGCGCTTGAACACATAGAACACAGCATTAACGCGGACCGCACATATCGCGAGAATGTGCTCCGCGCGTCCTCTCAGCCTGACGAGCTCTGCGCTGCAATCGTCCGGCCGCAGATCCAAAAAAGCGAAGCAAGCAAAGTGCGCACGAGCAATGGGCTGCCATGCGCGTGTTGTGTGCCCGAATCACCATCCGTTCAATGCCTTGATGTTCTTTCAGCGTTCGAAGAAGAAACGATGGATATGCATGCGTCGAGGTCCCGGGTTTCATATTTCAATGGCAGGTTGGGCCAATCGCTCAAGGGCATCAATACTTGCCTGGTTGTTTGCTTCAGAAATACCCCTGTTTTTCCGCTTGTAATTCGCGTCTTCTCTCAACTGCATGTTCAACAGCATTCGTTAAGGAAACGACCATGAGTCAATCTGTTACCGCCGTACTCGTCCATGGAGCATGGGCCAACGCCGCGTGCTGGTCCAAAGTCATTCCGCTACTGCAGGCGGCCGGATTATCCAGCGTCGCCGTGCAATTGCCGTTGACCTCGCTCGAGGACGACGCCGCTGCAGTCAATCGGGCGCTCGCTTTGATTGAGGGGCCGGTGGTGCTGGTCGGCCACTCCTACGGTGGCGTCGTCGCGACTGCTACAGGCAATGATAGCCACGTGCAAAGCCTGGTGTTTGTTGCGGCTTTCGCGCCGGACGAAGGCGAGTCAGCAGGCTCGCTCGGGGCCGGGGCGGACCCGGCACCACTCGGTGCAGAGATCCGGCCCGATTCACAAGGCTTCCTCAAGCTCACGCGAACCGGCATTGATGAGAGCTTCGGTCAGGACTTGACGGAAGATGAACGGTTGCTGGCCTTCGTGACACAGGGCCCGACGGCCGCAAAAGCGCTTGGGGACACTGTATCCAAGCCCGCATGGAAATCGAAGCCGTCCTGGTATGTAGTCGCCGAACAGGATGGTGCGATTCAACCTTCGTTGCAACACAAAATGGCCGACAGGGCGAAATCGCAGAAGGTGTCCGTGGTTTCCAGTCACCTTGTCATGCTCTCTCACCCACAGAAAGTGAGCGAGGCGATTCTGGCGGCGGCCGAGTAGGCATCACGCAACGGAGTAGCCCGGCGCACATGTGGTCGAACCACGCGCCGGCTTCCGTTTTTCGCGCGCGCTGTGCTGCGCTCTCAAGCCTTACCGATACCCCACGGAGAATGCAATGAGCAAACTGACGACCGCGTTTGGAGCCCCTGTACCTGACAATCAGAACACGCAAACGGCTGGACCACGGGGGCCGGCGCTACTTCAGGATGTTTGGTTTCTCGAGAAACTGGCCCACTTTGACCGCGAGGTGATTCCGGAGCGTCGTATGCATGCCAAGGGCTCGGGCGCATTTGGCACGTTCACGGTCACACACGATGTAACTCAGTACACTCGCGCAAAAATTTTTTCCGACATCGGAAAATCGACCGAGATGTTTGCCCGGTTCTCCACGGTTGCGGGGGAGCGGGGCGCTGCGGATGCGGAGCGGGACATTCGCGGTTTCGCGCTCAAGTTTTATACCGAAGAAGGTAACTGGGATCTCGTGGGGAACAACACGCCCGTTTTCTTTTTGCGAGACCCGCTGAAATTTCCGGACCTCAACCACGCGATCAAGCGCGATCCGAGGACGGGACTCCGCAGCGCGGAGAGCAACTGGGATTTCTGGACGCAATTGCCGGAGGCGCTTCATCAGGTCACCATCGTGATGAGTGACCGCGGCATTCCTCGCACGTTCAGAAACATGCACGGATTCGGCAGCCACACTTTCAGTCTCATCAACGCTGCCGGCGAGCGCTTCTGGGTGAAGTTTCATATGCGCACGCAGCAAGGCATCGAGAACATGAGCGACGCGGAAGCGGTAGAGCTGGTTGGCTCCGACCGCGAAACCCATCACCGTGACCTATACGAGTCCATCGAGAAGGGGGCGTTTCCGCGCTGGACCCTGTATTTCCAGATCATGCCCGAGAAAGAAGCCTCGACATACAAGGTGAACCCGTTCGACCTGACCAAGGTCTGGTCAAAGAAAGACTATCCGCTGATCGAGGTGGGCTACTTCGAACTCAACCGCAATGCGGAGAACTGGTTTGCCGACGTCGAGCAGGTGGCTTTCAATCCGGCAAACGTTGTCCCCGGCATCAGCTTCTCACCGGACAAGATGCTGCAGGGCCGCCTGTTTTCCTACGGTGACGCACAGCGATACCGTCTTTCCGTCAACCATCACCAGATTCCTGTCAACGCGCCGCGTGGTGCCAGCCACTACAACAGCTATCACCGCGACGGCGTCATGCGCGTCGACGGGAATCACGGCGGGACAACGCCTTATAACCCCAACACAAAGGGCGCCTGGGTCGATCAGCCCGACTTCAGCGAACCTCCTCTTTCTATCGAGGGCGCGGCTGACCATTGGAATCACCGTGTCGACGACGATTATTTCTCACAGCCGGGTGACCTGTTTCGGCTGATGTCGGAGGCGCAGCGTCAGGTTCTGTTCGAGAACACGGCGCGTGCGATGCACGGCGTTTCCCAGGCAATCAAAGACCTGCATGTCGAGAATTGCAGCAAGGCTGACCCGGCATACGGGGCCGGCGTACGACACGCCATTGAGAGTCTTGAAGCGCCGGGGACGACCAGCGAATAAGTGCATCGCAACCCAAGCCTCACCCAACCTGATTAACTAGAGATAAAAAATGAAAATGACGTCCCGCCTCAGCCGTATCGCCAACGCGCTCACTCTTTCGACCGCGGTGTTTGGGTCAACTGCTGCTATGGCAACGCCGATCAGAAATGTCGTCCTCGTTCATGGCTACTTTGCGGATGGATCAGGTTGGCAAGCGGTCGCAAAGATCCTGACGCGCGATGGCTATAACGTCACCGTCGTTCAGGAACCGGAAACGTCCTTCGCCGACGACGTCAAGGCAACAAGCCGAGTCGTTGACGCACAAGACGGCCCGAGCATTCTTGTTGGCCACAGCTACGGTGGCGCTGTGATCACAGAAGCTGGTAGCGATGCAAAGGTTGCGGGACTGGTTTATGTCGCCGCATTCCAGCCTGATGCGGGCGAAAGCGCAATGGATCTGGCCAGGAAAATGCCCGGAGCCTCCAAGGCAATCAAGGCGACCGCTGATGGCTATCTATATCTGGACCCGGCAAGCTTCCACGCCGATTTTGCGGCAGACGTTCCGGCTGCTGAAGCACAATTCATGTCGGTGTCCCAGGTTATGCCGGCAGCAGCGTCCTTTGGAACGCCCATCTCGACACCCGCCTGGAAAACCAAGCCGAGCTGGGCAGTTGTCGCAACTGCTGACCGGGCCATCAATCCCGACCTCGAACGGTTCATGGCGAAGCGTGCCGGTAGCAAGACCATCGAGCTTAATTCGAGCCATGTGGCGTACATCTCTCACCCGAAGGAAGTGGCGAAGTTGATTGAGCAAGCAGCAGAGAATTCGGGCAAGTAACAAAGAATCAAATACATTGCGCGGGAATGGCTCTGATGAGGAGCTATTCCCGCGTGGTTGTCCCTTTACACGGATAGTTCTATCCGATCGAAACACGGCAAGATTCGGAGGATTTCAGTAACAAAACTACCAAGTGACGCGGAAGAGGCAATGTCAACGGGATGGCATATGGGCGATTACTATTCCGGCAAAGATCCTTGGGCTCACATAGTGAAAAATCTTCCCTTATCGACCCTGAGCCGCCATTCGGACCCGCGCAGTCGTAACGGCCGGTCCCGAGGGCGTAACTGCCTTTGAGCCGGCTAGTCTCTCCGCTCGGAGCTTCATGCACTCAGGCGAAGGGCCGTCGATAGGAGCGACGTGTATCGCGAGAGATCTCGTTGTCCTTATGCTTTCTGGTGGCGGTGCTCACCTTGCGACAAGCGCCAGCGGAGCAGATCGTCTGCACCGGGACCTTCCGTGATAGCCACGTCTGCGGCGCTGAGCTGCTCACCTGTCTCTTGATCGATAAAGCTCCACCGCACCTCAGCCCCGGTATTCCGATTTACGAACTTCATCGGCGGCGCCGACGCTCCGGAAACGCCCAGGTTGTCCCCTATCTCGGCGAGCACCGGCATCACTGGAGCGATCTGCCAGCCCTTCCGGGTCAAGCGATATTCAAATCGATCCGGATTTACCTGATAGCGTCTGCGCTCGACGAGGCCATTGGCCTCCAGATGCTTGAGTCGATCGCTGAGCGTCGCGTTGGTGATGCCCGACGACTGGCGAAACTCATCATATCGGCTGAGGCCGAGGACGAGATCGCGCAGGATCAGCAAACCCCACCGGTCACCGATCGCCGCCATGGCTCCGGCGATCGAGCAGACCATTCCGTCAAAACCCTTCGAACGCATGTGCTGTGTCCCTGATAGTCCGACGATTGTCGCCGGGTAAATCTCATTATAAGAGTGGCGATGGCCACGCAGAACCATTCCACGAGGCGGCACGGGCTCGTCCTTGTTCCGGGAACTGGAAAATACTTGCCGGGCAGGCCACTAACTCTTATTATAAGAGTTAGTGGCCTGCCCGGTGATGGACGCTGCTGGTCCGGATGCCCGTTCAACTCAACTTGAGGAAACAACCATGACTTCTCACGCCGCGTCCCGGATTTTCGTCGTTGGCGGCACTGGCGCCCAAGGCCTGCCCGTCGTCAGCGCACTCGTCGCCGATGGCAAATATTCTGTCCGGGCTTTGAGCCGGGACCCAGATTCCCGGCGGGCCAAGGCGTTGCTCGCACTCGGCAACGTATCAATTGTGAAAGGCACATTCGCCGACGAAGCCGTCCTTCGGGAAGGCTTCCGTGGTTGTGATGGGGCATACATCAATCTCGACGGATTCAACACCGGCGAGAAAACGGAGATCTATTGGGCGATTCGTTGCTACGAAATCGCGCTGGAAGAAGGCATCAAGTTCTTCGTGTACGGCAACCTCGACTACGCACTCAAGAAAGCCGGCTACGACTCCCGCTTCCGCGCCGGCCACTATGACGGCAAAGGCCGCGTAGGCGAATGGATCCTGTTCCAGAACCAGACGAACCGGGACCGCATGGGCGCGGCCGTATTCACCACAGGGCCGTACATGGAGATGGCGATTTCGGCCATGACGCCAATGATGCCGATGGTGGAGGACGGCGTGCTAACCTGGCGCGTGCCACTCGGCAACGGCTCTGTGCCCCACGTCGCATTGGACGATTGCGGCTACTACGCACGCTGGCTGTTCGACCATCCCGAGCGCTCGAACGGCATGGATCTCGAAGTTGCGATCGAGCAGGTCGAGTACCACAAACTGGCCGAGGCGTTCGAGCAGGCGACCGGGCATCCGGCACGCTATATCGACACGGGTCTGGACACGTACTGGAACGGCCCGCTCAAGATGGCTGCGAGCCTGCCTGCCGGATACAACGCGGATCCGAACGACAAGAGCACGATGAGCTTCCGAGACAATTTCACCGGGTTCTGGAACATCTGGAAACACGGCGTGATCCAGCGTGACTACGCGCTGCTCGACGAAATCCATCCGAACCGCGTCCGGACCGTCGAACAGTGGCTCCGGCGTGAAGACGAGCGCGGCCGGCAGCAAGGTAAGGGAAGCCTCTGGGAGCGTATGCAACCGGAAAACCTGTTCAGGTCGACGCCGCTTCTGAAACTATCCGAAGACGGTAGAAAGGGCGAACTGTAACGCTCCGACATCGCCTCCAGAAGGTGCCGCAAGCGGACCAACAATTTAGTTTAACTAATGGGTATTGACGATGAATCAGGTAGTTGAAATCGGAAAAAGCAGCGGGCCGCGCGTTTTGCTGGGGGTGCTGGTCGTCTGGGGACTGGCTGTTGCCGCCGCTGCCGAGGCGGGTGTCTATCGTGCCGTCTACCCGCTGTCGCTCGCCGGTCTCATCGCTTTGGGAATCGCGGCGCCGGTCGTCGTGTACGCACTGTCCAGAAGGTTTCGCGCATACATCGAGGCCGTCGGGCTGCGGACGCTGACAGCATTCCACATCTGGCGCATCGCGGCCGCGCTGGTGTTCTTCTGGTACGGCGCGCATGACCTCCTGCCGGAGGCCTTCGTGCGGAACGCGGGATGGGGCGACCTCATCGCAGGATTGCTGGCGCTCGGCGTCACGCTGCTGCCGAAAACGCGCAACCGGTATCTGGTGTTCCACCTGTTCGGGTTTGCCGATTTCGTCGTGGCAGTTGGTACCGGGTTGACCTACTTCCTGCTTAACGATCCCCGCATGTCCGGCATCCAGACGCTGCCGATGGCCTTGATCCCGTTCTACGGCGTCGGAATTTCGGGGGCGAGCCACATCATGGCGTTCGACCTGCTGCGTCGCCGGCCAGGCCTGTCCAACGCCAGGTAAGCATGCTGCTGTAATGGCATGAGCCGAATCGAGGCGCACACGCCTTTCCCACCCAAGCAAGGAAATCATCATGAAGTCTCGTTGTACCCGTGCCGCAGCCAGCGCGCTGTTTGGCTTGCTGGCGTTCGGCCCCATGTTCGCGGGTATCGCATCGGCCCAATCCAATGCACCGTCCGCCGCATCCGCCAATGCAGCTGCGCCGTGGGACCAGCGCGTGAATCCGGCGGCTGTTCAGGCCGATGTCTGGTTCGACAATTACACATTCCGGGACGGCGAGACGCTGGCCCGGTTGAGGCTTCACTACGCAACGCTCGGCACGCCGCATCGCAATGCGCAGGGGACCGTCGACAACGCCGTCCTGGTCTTGCACTGGACGGGGGCGGACAGCCGCACGCTGCTGAGTCCCACCTACACGAAGGCGCTGTTCGACCCGGGCCGTCCGCTCGACGCGAACCGCTACTATCTGATCTTTCCCGACAACGTAGGCCACGGCCAGTCGAGCAAACCTAGCGACGGACTGAAGGCGAAGTTTCCGAACTATGATTACGGCGATATCGTCGATCTCCAGCACAAGCTGGTGACCGAAACATTGGGCATCGGCCATCTGCATGCGATTCTGGGTATGTCGATGGGTGGCATGAACGCATGGCAATGGGCCGAGACGTATCCCGACATGATGGACGGCGTGATGCCGGTGGTCTCGCTGCCGATTACAGTCTCGGGCCGCAATTTGCTCTGGCGGCGTATGGTGATCGACGCGATCCGCTCCGATCCTGACTGGAAGAACGGGGACTATACGCAAACGCCGCGCGGCTGGATCGACGGTTTCAGGGTACTGCGGATGATGATCGACAGCGCGCCCGCGCTGCAGCAGGAAATTCCCGACGGCGCGGCGGCGGACAAGTTCCTCGCGACCGCCCGCTTTCAGGCCGAACACGTCGATCCGAACGACATCCTGTATTCACTCAAGTCGTCATTCAGCTACGATCCCGAGCCAGCGCTTTCGAGGATCAAGGCCAAACTCTTCGCCCTGAATTTTTCCGACGACGAGTTCAATCCCGACACGCTACAAGTCCTCGAGAGACTTGTTCCGACGCTTCAGCAAGGCAGGTACGCGGTGCAGAAGGGCACGTCTTCGTCGCCGGGACATTTCACCATGACGCGTCCCGACCTCTGGGCGCAGCATGTAGGCGAATTCATGCGGTGGCTTGGCGATGTGCCCTCACAGGCAGGCAGTACCAATACCCAGTGACCCAGGTTATGTCCACGATGTACGGATCTGTAACGCCCGATTTTGAAAGCCTATGGGACAGTTGAACGTGGCGATAGAAAGGTCGGCCAGTGGCAGGTACTGGCCGACGCCGGTCCTGCTGTAAGTGCTAGCGAGCCCGGGCGCTACGTATCATCGCAGCCAGGATATATCCGGCAATTCGCGGATTCTCCTTAATTCGCCGCGTGCTGTAGCCATACCAGTCATGACCATATGGCACATAAACGCGGACGTGAAATCCTTGCGCAAGCAAGGCGTCACGCTGCGGTTCGCACACGCCTAGCAACATCTGAAACTCGAATTGCGAGCGGTCAACTCGCTCGCGTTGCAGCCAACTGGTCAACGCATCGATCAATTGTGCGTCGTGCGTTGCGATGCCCACAAACGATCCCGCACGTATCGCGCTCGATACGTGCCGAACGAAGTGCGCATTGATCGCGGCCCGATCCCTCGACGCACCGTCGACGAGATGCTCGGTTGACTCTGCATAAATGCCCTTGCAAATTCGCATGCGGCTCTTGCGCGCCTGCAGGGGAACGATGTCGTCATTCGTGCGCGTCAAATAGGCTTGCAGCGCGATCCCGACTGGATAACCGTCGGCTTCGAACTCCTGGAACGCGTCGAGCGTTTTCTGAGTGCAACTGATGTCTTCCATGTCGATGCACGCGCCGATTCCGTGCGATGCTGCCGCTCGCAAAACCATAGAGACGCGTGCCATGCACGCGTCTTCGTCGAGATGCAGTCCGAGGGCGGTCAATTTTATCGATAGCTCGGTGGGTTGATTTTCTGCACCTAGCGCTTCGACGAGATTGAGATAGTCGCGAGCCATCGAATCCGCCTGCTCGGACGACGAAGCAGTCTCGCCCAGCACATCGACGGTTGTACGGAAGCCTGCTGCGTGGAGCGCGCGGATGCGCGTGCGAGCATCGCAGAGCGTTTCACCAGCGATATAGCGGCGGGAGATTTTACGGATTAGCGAACGGGGAACGAGCGGGATGGCGCGAGCCGCCATCGTATTGAGAATACGCATGTTGTGGTCTCATGAAAACGCAGTCGCACGAATCTGGATACAAGAAGTCGATTCGAGCAACATCACCGGACTGCCTATCACAACAGGTCCGGGACGAATGCCAAAGTGGATGCAATCACTGCATCGACACAGGCTTTCAGTGCGTTTTCGAGGGAGGCCAGGCAGCTGCGTACATTGTTCGAGCGAAGTCTTTTGCAGTTAACCACGGGGTGAGTCAAAGCCCGATTTCTCTACGTCAGTCAGGCATCGGGGATCGTAGCATGAACGAACAAACGGCGGTGACGAACCAATCCGGGCTGCACCGAAGCTTTGATTGTTGACGATTGGCGCATCCCTGTCGAGTGTCTCGAAGGCGCCGGTTGCAACCGCCGGGAAATGACGCTACTAAGCCGCCGCTGGCCTGGGGTGCAAGCTTTTGAACGGCGGCTCACGGTGAATGGGCCGAACGCGTAAGGTCGGCCAATAGTTGCCGTTCGCGCAACACACGAAGCCATCATTCCAACGGCCGGTCCACTCGGAACCGGCCATAACTGAAATTGAAGCAGGCCAGGTTTTACGCCACCTATGTGGTGGATCGCTTGCCCGTGGCGTTGTCGCGCAGTCGGCCGGCTGCTTCCCCGGTCAGTGCCATGCCGCTTTCGACCCCCATTCGGCAACTGTTCTATCGATCGTGTCCGTCGCTTCAATTTGCGAGCTGCCTTATCGCGGCATCGCCACCCAGCTAACTACCCTGATAAATATCGCAGGAGAGGCCCACTACGCACGGTTGACCGTCTCGGGTTTTGCCGTAACCGTTTCGTCCGCCCGGTTGGGCTCCAGAGTCCCATGTACTGCCGCCACCCATCGGCATCGCCTGCTGTGAGGAAGGGATTGGCTGCTGACTGGATGACTGGCTAGTGACGTCTGACGGTTGCATCTCCTGAGCGTCGGCCGCGCCGGCCGCGGTGAGCAGGAACAGCACGACGGTTGCGGCCGAGGGTTGTACTTTCATTTCTTCACCTTTTCATCATCAACGGGTTGCATGGCTCTCGTGCCCTCGGACCTTGGTTAGCTCCCGCCGAAAAAAACGTTGCATTGTGGGTCCATCCGGCACGGTCTGGCATTTTTTGCACCAGCTTGTACCCGTGTGTCGGGCGTACCGCCGTATGCTTCCATCCCGGCAGTCGGGTCGGATGCTTGTGTAGCGGCGTTTTCTTGGGGCGCGGGTTGAGAGGCTTGCGGTGTGCCTTGCGAATGCGCAACGCCGGCCATGACAAGCAGCACGACAGCGGATGCGACTATCAGTGGAGATTTCACGTTGGTTCCTTCATCTACGTTGAGTTTTCCATTCGTGCGATTCGTTATTCGCGTTGCGCACGAGTCAGGGCCGGTTCAGCTCATCACGACGAGCAACCGCTCCGGGTGCATTCGACGAATGCCCCTCGGCGTTGCTGTCATATTGATTCTTGATCAGGCGAAGGGCCGTCGCAACGCACATGTGTAGGCGGTGGACAGCAAAGGTCGGCGAAAGATGTAGGTACTGTGATCGGCCGATCCCGGTGACATGCCGGGTCGCGATCGATGGAAAGCAGGCTGACCGAAGTCAGTCGGTTGATTGTCCGCCGGCAGCCGGCAAGCTTCGGTCAAGCACCGGATCCGTGACCGGCGGGACGCCGAGCTTGATCCCTCTATCCGCCAGCATGACGATGAGTTCGGTACGGCGCCGCAGATTGAAATGCGCAAGCAGATGACTGATGTATTTCCGTACCGTAATGTCTTCGAGCCCCATTCTCAGGGCAATCGTCTTGGACGGAAGTCCGCGCACCAGCCACGCCAAGGTTTCGAACTCTCGCGGTGTGAGTCCCAGTTCGGATGCATAGTTCGTTTCGGATTTAACTCGCGGCTGCGCATCCTCAGGTCCATTTTCGGCAGCCTTGTCAGTGTTCATATCACGACTGAGGCTGGCAATGCTGGCGGCTGGCAGGAACACGCCGCCGGCAAGCACCGCGCTTACCGCCGCACGAAGCGCTTCAGGCGGCGACGATTTGGGCACGTATCCCATGGCGCGAAGCTGGATGCATCGACTGATCGTTTCCACTCGCTCGTCGGCCGATATCACGATTACCGGTAACGACGGTCGCGACGCTTTCAATTCGGCAAGCGCATTGAAACCGTTGCCGTCGGGTAGGTCGAGATCGAGAAAAACGATATTCAGTAGCTCGCCAAGCGCATGACCCACGCCTTGGGACAATGTGCTCGCGTGCAGCAACTCGATGTTCGGAAAGAGCTCCGTGAGTAGAAGCGCCAATCCGGCTCTGAACAGTTCATGGTCGTCGACGATCAGTACGCGCACTCCATCGTCTCCTGGAACTGTCTTCGCGCCGAGCTGCGATTGCGCATCGGAGGATGGCTAAACCGGTCGTGATCGTCCGATGTCTTCAGATCAGATAGTACACAGTGGCGGTGGATCTATATGGCGTCGCCTGAAAAGTGGCGGTTTTCGCCTATCATTAGACGAATCAAGCGTAACACGCGTACCAGCAGGACCACCGCGCGCAGGACGCTTGCAGTTACTGAACCTTCGCGAGATCGAGCTTCATCTTCCGCTGAGCGCTCATGTACCGGCTGACGTCCGCCAGCAGGTCGTTAGGGGGGGATGACTTACGCAATAGTACGAACGGTTCCGGGAAGTCGCGAAGGACCCGATCGGACAGCAGCTCACCGGTGATGAATGCGACGGGGATAACGCCCGCCCACGCGAAATGACGCCTGATCCGATTCGCAACCTCCTTGCCGGTAGCTCCGTCGCGCAGACGAATATCGGCGACGATGAGATCGGGAGTGCGACTGTCATCGGCAAGGATGGCCTCGAATCCATCCATCGACTCTGCGGCGTACACGAGCGCGCCCGCGCTTGAGAAAAGACGCCTCAACCCTTCGAGGACAGTAGGGTCATCGTCGCATAGGAGCATGAACGTGCCAGTGAGATCGGGTGTGTAGACGTCGCCACCCTGAACATGAGCGCCGACGCTCGGGGTTGATGTCGAAACCGTCGCGTAAAGGGAAAAGCGCGATCCGCGCCCTTCCACGGAGGCGAGACTCATGCCGTGTCCCGGCAGGATATGGATCGCACGCTGCACAATCGACAGCCCCAGTCCCAGCCCTTTCGAACGGTCGCGCCCCGGATTGTTGATCTGATAGTACTCGGAGAAGATCGCGTCCCGATGGGCGGGCGCAATGCCGATGCCGGTATCCCATACATCGACGCGCAGCCGTTCATTCAGTTGCACCCAGCCAAGCACAACGCCACCCGATGAGGTGTTCTTGATCGCGTTCGATACGAGATTCGATACGGACCGCTTGAAGAGCGATCGATCGGTTTCGATGGACGGCGGGTACCTTCGCCGCCCGGCGATTCTTAGATCGATGCCGCGCAATCGCGCCGTCTCCCTATATTGCTCGAAGACCTCGGTCAATAGACCGTGGGTATCGACCGGTACGACATGGGGAACATATGAGCCCAGTTCACTGTAGTCCTGAATGTCCTTGAACATTTCGAGGATGTCGGATGCGGTCTCCTCGATGACATCGAGCTCGCGATCCACGGCGTATCCGTCCCTCATCCTCGTCCGGGCGCTTCGAATGAAAAGATTGATTGCGGCGAGAGGCTGCTGGATGTCGTGATACGCCGACGAAAAGAATCGCTCTTTCTCCTTGACGAGCTCTTGCATGCGTCTGTTCTGCTCGTTGACCGCGCGCGAGGCCGCTTCGACGCGCGCCTTGGCCGCGCGCAAGGTGCGCCGGTACATGAATTCGCGCCTCGCGGCACGTTCCAGCGGGATGCTGAGCAGCACGCCGACGACAGCCATCAACGGCACCATCGTGGCGTGCGCAGCCACCGACTCCATGCGCAGTTCGACACTCCCGCCGACGGGTTTGAAATAAAGCATGACCAGATAGCTGCAGACGCATATCCCCATTAGCCAGGCCGCCGTGATGACCCGAAGCCGAAAGGCCATGAATATCAGGAAAAGGGAAAACAGCAGCACCGGATAGACTTCCCGCCAGCCAAGGTCGCCCGGATAGAACTGCAGCATTCTGAGGGTGGCGAACCAGCAACTGATCGTCCAGACACTGAGCAGCCCGACGGCCCAACGCTCATCGAGTGCGCGCGGGGTCCAGAACAGCACGGGAATCGCCATGCCGATCGCTGCGGCGACTCGCAGCAGAATGAGCTCGTTGTGATGCAGATGGGCGGGATCGAGTACGTTTAACCGGGGGAAGTCGCGGATGGAAAATAGGATCCACAACGCGGTGAAGATTGCGATAGCGAGTCTGCGCTGTCCAGAGAAGCGCCGTGCGTAGTCCCACCGGAACGCGCGTTCCTGAGCCCCCGATCTGAACTTGCGCACCCTGAGGCCTGACGATCTCATGACGACGCTCGATCAGGAAATTCGCCGCCTGCGGATAGGGGCAGCGTGCAATCGACACAGAATAGCAGGGTGTCATCCGAAGTTATATACACAAATGTAGCGTCTCGATGTGCCTGCCTGATCAGGAGCGCCTACATTCTTCCAGACTCGACTCAGGCACCCGGTCGGCCCTGACGCCGTGGCCACCCACGGCGTTCAAGGAGATGCTTATGAAAACAGTGCTCGATACGCCGGTGCGACCTGCGCGCCGACTATTCCGTGCCGGCTCAGGGCGGCAGCAACGAAACCGGACCGTTTCATTTCCTCGACAAAGTCGCACAGCACTTTCGCCGCTTCGGCGCCGCGCGTCTTTGGTGTACCCATCGCTTGCTGGATGACCATGAAACGCTCGTCAAGCAGCCGTAAGCCGGGCGTGACGCTGGCATCAGCCTCGAGTTGCTGCTTGACTCCGGCCGCAACGTCGAGATTCTGCTCAATGAAGGTTTGAACGACCGCCGGCGACGTTGGAGCACGGACGATCTCTGCGGACTTCAACGCTCGCGACAGGAACAGGTCATAAGCACTACCTTTGCCAACTGCTACGCGAATGCCGGGTCTGTCCACGTCTTTGTTACTCACAATCGGCGACGTCTCGCGAACGAGATAGAAGCCCTCGATCAGCACGTAGGCCGCAGTGAAGGCGATTGCCTGTCCACGTACCGGATCAAGCGCAAAAAAGCCGATGTCGGCACGGTCGTCATTGACCGTCTCCACGGATTTGCCGGCCGCATCGTGGACGGCCAGTTCCAGCTTTACCGACAGCCTTTCCGCAAACGCACGCGCAAGATCGACTGATACGCCGGTGACTTCGCCTGTCACCGCATCGCGATTTGCGAGGATTGGATTTCCCAGATTGATCGACGCGCGCAGCTTTCCCGTAGGCGTGAACGCGTCGATGACAGAGTGATTGATGTTCATTGGTTTACCGATTCTGCTGCCTTTGTCGACGGCTGTTTTGTCCACCGGCGGTTTCCATGCGTCTCGGGCATCTTGACATAGACGATTAGCGAGATCGCAGCCCAGACGGATACATACCAGTAAAAATAATGTTCGTGTCCAATCGCTTTGAGCCGCAGCGCGACAAATTCCGTGGTTCCACCGAGAATGGCGGTCGTCAGCGCATACGGCAATCCGACTGCTAGCGCACGGATGCGCACGGGAAACATTTCCGCCTTTGCCAACATGTGGACCGAAGTAAATCCGCTCAGCATCACGAGTCCAGCAAACGCGAGCGTGAATGCGACCCATGGGCTATGGGTCACGCTTAACGCGTTGAACAGAGGCACGGAAAACAGCGTCGTCGAAAGTCCGAAGCAGATCAACACCGGACGTCGACCGAAGACATCGGATGCGTAGCCGAACAATGGCTGCAGGAACATGTAAAGCAGCAAGGCGCTAGTCGACGCGAGCGCCGATGTTTCCTTCGATAGTCCGACCGTGTTAACGAGGTACTTCTGCATATACACGGTGTAGGTATAGAAGGCGACCGTTCCACCGACCGTGATGCCAATTGCAAGTGCAATTCGACGCCAATGGGCCAGCAGTTGCATCGAAATCGGCGGCGCAGCCTCCTGCTGGCTGGCACGAAAAGCATCCGATTCCACGACGTTCCTTCGCATGTACCAAGCGAAGAGAGCTAGCGCTCCGCCGACGAAGAATGGAATCCGCCAGCCCCACGCATCGATTTGCGCGGACGACATTGCGTGCTGCAGGACGAGCATGAGCGCGAGAGCGACCAGCTGTCCGGAGACAACGCTGACCTGTAGAAATCCCAGATAAAAACCGCGCCGGTTGGCCGGCGCAATTTCACTCAGATAGGTCGCGCTTGTGCCGTATTCACCGCCCATGCTCAGACCTTGCAGCAGCCGGGCGACAATCAGGATGATCGGCGCGAATACACCGATAGCGCTATAGCCCGGCGTAAGAGCAATCATCAGCGAGCCGACACACATCGCAGCGACCGACCGCGTTAGCGCTGACTTTCGGCCGTGTTTGTCAGCCCACAACCCCACGAGCCAGCTACCGAGCGGCCGAGCGACATAGCCGACGGCGGCAATTGCCGCGGTGTTCATCAATTGCACAGTGGGCTTGTCGCTCGGGAAAAATGACTTCGCAAAGTAGATCGAGAAGATGCTGTACGTCAGGAAGTCGTACCACTCAATCAGGTTCCCTCCCAGTCCAGCCGCGATCGATCGCATATGCGGTCGAGTCGCGCTATGGGTTGCCTCGAGTGCATCGCGGCCAATACTGCTATTGTGCGCAGGCGTCATATTGTCTCCAGCATGTAATGAGTTATTGTTGGATTGGCGAAGCGAGTCAGGAAAGGTGTAGTTCAGCGCTTTGGGCCTGCCGGGCGAGCCGGTCACGCAGCACGTACGGCAGAATTCCACCATGCCTGAAGTAGGTTTCTTCGATCTCCGAATCGATACGCGCTCGCAGGCGAACTGTTGCCGTTTCACCGTTGCCGCGATGAACCACGAGATCGAGCATCTGTCCTGCCCGGATTGCGCCCAGATCGCCGGGCAGATCGAACAGTTCGTCCCCCGTGAGGTGGAGGCTTTGCGCGCTGTCACCTTCTTCAAATTCCAGCGGCAAAATCCCCATCCCAACCAGGTTGCTTCGATGGATACGCTCGAAACTGCGTGCAATCACGGCGCGAACGCCTAACAGACGGGGTCCCTTCGCCGCCCAATCGCGACTTGAACCATTGCCGTATTCGTTTCCCGCGAACACAATCATCGGGACGTTTTCAGCCGCGTATTTCGTCGCGGCCGCGAAGATGCTCATGCGCTCCCCGTCCGGCTGGTGTAACGTCACGCTTCCTTCCTCACCCGGAACCATCAGGTTGCGAAGGCGGACGTTCGCAAAGCTGCTTCGTACCATCACACGGTCGTGGGCGCGCCGGGAAATGTAGCTATTGAAGTCGCGCGGCTCAACACCAAGCGAGATCAGGAATTTCCCCGATTCCGATTCGGGCGGGATCGCACCGCCTGGATTGATGTGATCAGTCGTGACCGAATCGCCCAGGATCGCGAGCGCGCGCGCACCGCGGATTTCCCCGGGCTGCGGGATTTCGCGTGTTACGCCGTCGAAAAATGGCGGACGTTGCATATAGGTGGAATCGTCGGTCCACGTGAAGAGGTCGCCTTTAGGCGCCGGCAGCGATTCCCACAGGTTTTGCTCTGCGGTTGTCGCGTAGAGATTGAGTACATTTTCTGCGTCTTGCGCAAATGGCGTGACCTCGGCCATGTCATCTGCGCTCGGCCAGATATCGCGCAAATAGACGTCCTCGCCTTGCAAACCCTTCCCCAACGGCTCGGTTTCGGGATCGAAGCCGATTTTCCCGGCGATAGCAAACGCCACAACCAGCGGAGGGCTCATCAGGAAATTCGCCTTGATAGCCTGGTGGATGCGCGCTTCGAAATTGCGGTTGCCCGAAAGCACTGCGGCAACGCTCAGGTTTCCGTTCTTGATCTGTTCGAGAACCTCCGGCGCAAGTGGCCCCGAGTTGCCCATGCACGTGGCGCATCCGTAGCCAACCGCGTTGAATCCGAGAGCATTCAGATATTGCTCGAGACCCGCCGACTTGAGATACGCGCTAACGACCCGCGACCCCGGCGTGAACGACGTCTTCACATGCGCCGCAGTTCGCAGTCCCTTCTGCACGGCATGTTTTGCGAGGAGTCCCGCAGCGAGCATCAGACGAGAATTGGACGTGTTGGTGCAGGACGTAATGGCAGCGAGCACAATATCGCCATGCTGCAGGCCGGTTCTGTCTTTATCGTCTCCGGTTTGAGAAGACGCAGCGCCAGGTAAAAGCGCGTGGACTGTTTTCTTCAGATTCGACAGCGGGATCCGGTCTTGTGGTCTCGACGGGCCTGCAACGCTCGGTACCACGGAGCCAAGATCGATACTGACTGTTTCGGTGTAGTCGATGTCGCCCCGAACGGGAATGCCGAACATGTTCTGCGCTTCGAAATAAGCCCTAAGCGAAGCCAGCTCGACGTCGGTTCTGCCGACCGATTTCAGGTACTGCAAGGTGTTGTCGTCGACAGTGAAGAAGGCGACGGTGGCGCCATATTCAGGCGCCATGTTGGCAATCGTCGATCGGTCGGGTGCAGCAAGGCTTGCCGCGCCTGGTCCGAAGAACTCTACGAATTTGCCGACTACTTTTTTTGCGCGTAACGCTTCGACGACGGTAAGTACGATGTCAGTCGCCAGGATTCCGGGAGCGGGCGTCCCCGTCAGTTCTACGCCAATCACGTCTGGCACAACAACGCAAACGGGCTGTCCGAGCATCGCCGCTTCGGCTTCGATGCCGCCCACCCCCCAACCAAGCACCCCGATGCCGTTGATCATCGGAGTGTGACTGTCGGTTCCAATGAGCGTGTCGAAGTACGTAATGCCGTCCTTCTGATGGACGCCACGAGCAAGCCATTCAAGATTGACTTGATGGATGATGCCGGTACCGGGCGGAAAGATACGGAACGATTCGAACGCGTTGTCGGCCCATTTCAGGAACGAATATCGTTCGGCGTTGCGTCGATACTCTACTTCCATATTCAAGCGGAGTGCTTCTGGCGAGCCTGCGTGTTCTACCGAGATCGAATGGTCGACGACCAGGTCAACCGGCACCAGCGGTTCGATGGTCGCGGGCTCGATGCCAAGTCCCGCAGCAGCTTCGCGCATCGCGGCGAGATCGGCCAGAAGCGGAACGCCGGAAGAGTCGGGCGCGACGATTCGGGAAACGACAAATGGCACTTCGTTGGTACGTTTGCCATGCGGCTTCCACCCTGCGACTTCGTGAAGATGGTGTTCGTGCACGGTCGTTCCGTCGAGATTCCGTAACAACGACTCGAGAATAATACGAACGGAATGTGGAAGTCGCGAAATGGTGCCGAAGCCTAGCTGTTCGAGCGCGCTGAGCGAAAAAAACTTGCTGTCGGGAAGTCCCGCGAGGGGCAGGGGGCGCAATGCGTCTTTAGATTGAAAGCTCATGTATGTGCTCGTTGAGTGGGTCCAGGTGCTCGCCAATACCGGGATCACCGATTCAGAGTGGTGTCGGTCGAGTTGCTACGGCGTGGTCGGCCATCCGAAGGACATGATTGAGCAGTCTAGGCAAAGACCTCCCTGGCGTCTAATATATTGAAATTGCACTCTCAATACATAATATGTATGGACCTACGGCATCTCCGGTATTTCGTGGTCGTGGCAGAGGAGCTGCATTTCACGAAAGCAGCGCAGCGCATCGGTATCGCGCAGCCGCCGCTGACGTTCCAGATCAAGGCGCTCGAGGCTGAACTGGGCGTGCAGCTGTTCGACCGCCAACCGGGGCGGGTTGCGCTGACAGAGCCCGGCAAGATTTATCTAGAAGAAGTGCGCGCAATCCTGGAGCACGTGCGGATGGCGACGCTCCGCTGTCAACTCAGTGCACAGGGCGTGACCGGCCGGCTCAACATCGGCTTTACCGAGTCCGCGTCGTTCCGCGGAGAAGTAACAAGCACGCTTCATCGATACCGAAGTCTTTTCCCCGGAGTCGATATTTCACTCGAGGAAAATCGCACTGGACCGCTTCTGGATTCGCTGCGGCAGGGACGTATCGACATTGCTTTCGTGCGTCCGCCGACCAACAGTGATGACGAAATCCGCTTTGTTCTGCTTTCGACGGAGCCTATGGTCGTTGTCGTTCCGAAAGGCCATCGAATGGAAAGCCGCGATGCCGTTTCGCTGGAAGAACTGCGCGACGAGCTGTTTGTGCTTTATTCGCGCACCACGCGCTCGGGGCTTCCTGAGATGGTGCTTTCGGCATGCGAAGCCAGTGGCTTCAATCCGAAAGTGGTGCAATACGCCCCGCAAATCTCGTCGACGATTAATCTCGTTGCCGGTGGGCTCGGTATTTCAATTGTTCCTGCCTGCATGCGCAGCAGCCGTTCCGACGACGTTTGCTACATCCCGCTGAGTGGCGATGGTGCCAACCTGGTTGCGAGCCTGGGATTGGCGCATCGGGTCAAGGGACTATCGCCGGCTGCACAGAATCTGTTGAAACTGATCCCCGGCGTTGGTGTTCACGAAAGCCACTAGCCATGTTCACAGGAATGTTAGCGGCCAAGACGCCGGGATGACGCGCTAACCATAGCGAGCGCGCCGGCAGTCGAGCACCGGCAGCGACGCGCCGCACCGCGCTCAACCTACTGATTCACGCTCAAGCATATCGCCTCTTGCGCGCCGTTTCGCCAGCCAATGCGACAGACGGTCGAACCACAGATGCACGACCGGCGTCGTGAAGAGCGTCAACATCTGCGAAACAATCAGGCCGCCGACAATGGCGATGCCAAGCGGCACGCGCAATTCCGCGCCTGCACCGTGGCCAAGCGCGAGCGGCAGTGCGCCAAACAGCGCGGCGAGCGTTGTCATCATGATCGGCCGGAAGCGCAGCACGCACGCCTGACGGATCGCCTCGCGCGGCGATAGGCCTTGCTCACGCTCGGCCACCAGCGCGAAGTCGATCATCATGATGGCGTTTTTCTTCACAATGCCGATCAGCAGAATGATGCCTATCATCCCCATGATCGAGAGATCCTGGCCGCACAGCATCAGCGCCAGCAATGCTCCCACCCCCGCTGAAGGCAGCGTCGAAATGATGGTGAGCGGATGAATCGCGCTCTCGTACAGGATGCCGAGAATCAGGTACACCACGACGAGCGCGGCCGCGATCAGATACGGTTCGCTCGAAAGCGAGGCCTGGAAGGCCTGCGCCGTGCCCTGGAACGAACCCGTCAGACTGTCGGGCTTGCCTGCTGCGACTTCGGCCTGGTGAATCGCCGTCACGGCATTGCCGAGCGATTGCCCCTGCGCCAGATTGAACGAGATCGTTACAGCCGGGAACAACCCCTGGTGATTCACAGAAATTGGCGAGACGTTGTTTTCGATCTTTGCGAGCGTGTTGAGCGGCACAAGTTCATTCGTCAACGGTGAACGAACGTAGAGATGCGCGAGCGCGTCGGTGGTCAACTGGAAGCGCGGATCGACTTCCTCGACGACGTGGTACTGATTTAGCTGCGTGAACAGCGTAGCGATCTGCCGTTGGCCGAACGCATCGTAGAGCGTGTCGTCAATCGCTTGCGCGGTAATGCCGAAGCGTGAGGCGGTACTGCGGTCGATCACGAGCGTCGCGCTGGTCGCGGCAGCTTGCTGGTCGGACGTGACGTCGGCGAGTTGCGGCAGCTTCGACAGCTTGTCGGTCAGTACGCCCGCCCAATGATTGAGTTCGTTGATATCCGGGTCTTGCAGGGTGTACTGATACTGCGCGGCGCTGATACGGCCGCCCACCTGAATATCCTGGCGGACCTGCATCGACAGGGAAATGCCCATTACCGTTGCCAACTGCGGCTTCAGGCGATTGAGCACCTGCGCGGCGCTGTCCTTGCGCTGACCGAACGCTTTCAGGTTGATCATCACGCGGCCCTGGCTCACGGTCGGATTCGCACCCATCCAGTAATAGACGTTATCAACGGCAGGATCGGCTTCGATAATGTTACCCAGTTGCTGCATTTTCAGAGACATTGCGCGCGGGGAAATGTCCGGCGCGGCCTGCGCGACGCCCATGATCAAACCAGAGTCCTCCTGCGGAAAGAAACCCTTTGGGATCGCGATAAACAACGCAACTGTCGCGACAATCGTTGCGATCGTCACACCAAGCATCAGCCTCGCCCGATCCAACACCCAGTCGAGACCTCGCTCATAACGCCGCTCCACCGCGACGAAGCCTTTTTCGAGCCACGCTTCGAGCTTGCGCATGCGCGCTGCTTCATCGGGCTCGGGCAAACGGATCAGCCAGCCGCATAGCATCGGCGTAACCGTCAGCGAGACGAGCGCTGACATCAGGATCGCCGCGCTCACTGTCACCGCGAATTCGCGGAAGAGGCGTCCAACAATGCCGCCCATCAGCAGGATCGGAATGAACACCGCGATCAGCGAGGTCGTCATCGAAAGAATGGTGAAGCGCACCTCCATTGCGCCGAGCAGGGCGGCTTTCATGCGGGGCACGCCTTCTTCGACATGCCGCATCACGTTTTCGATTACGACAATCGCGTCGTCCACCACGAAACCCACCGCGATGGTCAACCCCATCAGCGAAAGATTGTCGAGGCTATAGCCGAGCAGATACATCACGCCGAACGTGGCGACCAGAGACAGGGGGATCGTGAGGCTCGGAATGATCGTCGCCCATACGTTGCGCAAAAACGAGAAGATGACCATGACGACGAGCGCGATCGTCAGCATCAGCGTGAACTGCACGTCGTGCACCGATGCATTGATGGTCTGCGTACGATCACCCACCACGTGCAGATGCGCAGCGGCAGGCAGCGTTGCTTCCAGCGCAGGCAGCTTTGCCTTGATGTTGGCGATCGTCTGCACGACGTTGTAGCCGGGCTGCTTGTGAATATCGAGGATGATCGCGCGTTCGTGCTGAAGCCATGCGGCCTGCTGGTTGTCTTCGGCGGCATTCAGAACAGTGCCCAGATCGGCAACGCGAATCGGCGCGCCGTTCTTGTACGCGACCACCAGATCGCGGTACGCCGAGGCGGTCGTGATCTGATCGGTCGCGTTGAAAATCACCGAACGGTCCGGGCCGTTCAGGCTGCCCTTCGGCGCATTCACGGTCTGCAAGCCGACGATCGAACGCACGTCTTCCAGCGTGAGGCCGCGCGCGGTGAGCTTGTCGGGATCGAGCTGAATGCGCACGGCTGGCCGCTGCTGGCCGTGGAAATCGACGAGACCGACGCCTGGCATCTGCGAGATCTGTTGCGCCAGATAGTCTTCGGCGTAACTGTCGAGTTGCGTGAGCGTGAGCGATGGCGATGTCAGCGCGAGCGAAAGCAAAGTGAAGTCGGCGGGGTTGACCTTTTCATAGGTCGGCGGGTTCGGCAGATTCTTCGGTAGAGTGCCGCCCGCCGCATTGATCGCCGTCTGCACATCCTGCGCCGCGCCGTTGATGTCGCGCGACAAGTCGAACTGCACCGCGATGTTGGTCGTGCCCAGCGAGCTCGACGATGTCATCTGCGTGATGCCCGCAATCAACGAAAGTTGACGCTCGAGAGGCGTCGCCACCGACGTCGCCATCGTCTCCGCACTCGCGCCCGGCAACTTCGCCACGACCTGAATGGTTGGAAAGTCGACTTGTGGCAAGGGCGCGACCGGCAACAGGAAATACGCCACCGCGCCCGTCAGCAGCACCGCGATAGCAAGAAAACTGGTTGCAATGCGCCGGTTGATGAGCCGTTCCATGAGGCTCATGACGGATTGTCCAGGTTGGCCTGGCTACCGGCTGTCTCAGCGGTGCCCGGTGCCTGGGCCACGGTCGGGACCGTGGTGGCCGCCACGCGCACGCCCGGGTTCAAGCGGCTTTGTCCGTCGAATACGACCAGATCCTTAAGGGCGATGCCGCCGCGAATTTCCGTCATTCCGTCGACCGTCACGCCCGTTTGCACCGGACGCATCTGCGCCGTGCCATCCGCGTTGATCACATAGAGCTGCGTGCCGTTCTGCGTGTTCACCACCGCGCGGCTCGGCACGGCGAGCCGCATCGTATCGGTGCGCAGCAGCACGCGCGCATTCACCAGCTCGCCCGGCCACAGCTTGCGGTCCTTGTTGGTGAATGAGGCCTTGAGTTTGATCTGGCCCGTGGTGGGATCGACCGTACTGTCGACGAACACGAGCGTGCCGTCAGCAAGCGCTGTGCTGCCGGAACGCGTGGTGACGTTGACTGGCAAAGGTGCGGCCGCCTGATTCGTGAGCAAGTCGGGGAGCACATCTTGCGGCACGGAGAACAGCACGGTAATCGGCTCCATCTGCGTCACGGTGACGATACCGGTCGTATCGGTGGGATGCACGATCGCGCCGATGTCGGCCTCGCGCGCACCGACGCGGCCGGTGAACGGTGCAAAGAGGGTGGTGAAGCTCAGTTGCAGGCGGTCGCTCTGCACCAGCGCTGCATCCGCCGCGACAGTGGCGGCGAGTGCCTCGACTTGCGCCTTCGCGGTGTCCACAGCTTGAGCGGTTGCCGCACCAATGCCGACGAGCTTCGAGTAACGCGCCAGGTCGAGTTTTGCGTTATCGAGCGACGCCTGATCCTTGCGTTGCGCCGCTTCCGCCTGATGTAGTTGCGCGGTGAGCGGCCCCTGGTCGAGCTGGGCGAGCAGCTGTCCTGCCTTCACATCCTGCCCTTCAGTGAAGGCTACGCGCTGCAACTGGCCATCCACACGCACTTTGACGTCCACGGTATTGAGCGGGAGGACCGTACCCACCGCCGCCACTCGAATCGGAAAGTCACGCTTCACCGGATGGCCGGCGTTGACCGGCACCGCAGCCGCGGGCTTCACCGCCTGGTGCTTCGGCCAAAACCACGCGATAAGAATCGCGACAAGGACGGCGAATACCACCACGAGCGGCGCGTGACGGCGCCCGCGGAGCGCTTCGTGGTTCGGAGAGTCAGCAGGTTTCATGAGTGGGAAGGCGCAGGAGTGGAAGCGGTGTTGCTATCGGTCACGCCGAAGCCGCCGCCGAACGCGCGAAACAGGCTCACCGAAGCTTGCAGGCGCGCGAGCCGCGCCTGTACCAGCGTGTCTTCGGCTTGATAAAGCGTGCGTTGGGCGTCGAGTACGGTCAAGAAGTCGATCGTGCCGAGCTTGTATTGGGTTTGCGCGAGTGTGGCGGCTTTACGGGCGGCATCGGCGGCGGTCTGGTCGGCGGCCTCCGCGAGCTGCTGCTGTTGCGCTGCCGAGAGCGAATCTTCGACGTCCTGCAATGCAGTTATCACGGCTTGCCGGTAATCGGCGACGCCCTTGGCTTCGGCGGCTTTGCTTGCGTGCAACTGGCCGCGCAGCGCGCCGCCGTCGAACAGCGGCGCGGCCAGAGACGTGGCGAGGCTCGCAAACGGACTCGACAGGAAATGCGAAAGGGACTTGCTGCTGAGGCCGCCGTCGGCGGTGAGCACGATGTTCGGCAGGAAGGCCGCGCGCGCCGCACCGACGCTCTCGTTAGCCGATTGCAGCTGCGCTTCCTTCGAGCGGATATCGGGGCGTGTTTCCAGCAGGCTGGCCGGCAGATTCGGGCGCGGCTGCGGAATGGTGATACTGACGAGCGCGGTGTCGTCGACTGTGAACTGCTCGGGCGCGGTGCCCACCAGCACGGCGAGCGCATGGATATTGATGTCCAGTTGCTGTTGCAGCGCCGGCACCGCCGCCTGGAAGGTGGCGAGCGCATTGCGCTGCTGCTGCACCTGCAACTCGGTCGCGACGCCCGCCGCCTGTTGCGCGAGCAACAATTGCAGAATGTGCGCGGCATCGTCGGAAATGGACTGTGCGATCGCCAGACGGCGGCGCAGGCTCTGCACCTGGAAATACGTGTCCGCCACCGACGCGGTCAGCGTCAAAGCCACCGTATCGCGATCGAATCCGGACGCGCGCGCAAGCAGGTCGGCCGCGCTGGCGTTGGCGGCGTTGAAGCCCCAGAAATCGACCTCGTAACTTGCTTCGGCGAAGAGGCTCTGGGTTTTGGTGGTCGAGCCACGCCCCTGGTGAGCGCGGTCGAACGTGGCGCCGAGCGTCAGCGACGGATACTGCGGCGCCCCGGCTTTTTCGGCGTTGCCGCGGGCCTGTTCTACGCTCGCAATCGCGGACGCCAGTGTGAAGTTGTTTTGCAGACTCCGATCGACCAGCGCATCGAGCGCGGGGTCGTGATATTCACGCCACCAGCCGCTTCTGACGGGGACGGTATCGGCGAGCGGCGAATTCGCGACGCCGTCGAAGCGCGGCGCGAGCGGCGTACCCGGCCGCTGATAGGTCGGCACGACGGAGCACCCGGCTAGCACGGTGAAACCCAGCGCACATGCTGCGGCATAGACGGCGGCGCGTACACCGGGATGAGGTGCACGAGGACTGACGACGCGCGAGAATGACGCCGAACGGGACAGTCCTGACATTGGAGAACGCTCCGGCAACATGGGAATGCCACCAGATTAATCAGCGGGTCCTGTCAGTGCTTTCGCCCAATGATTAAAAAAATTTAATGCGCCGCAACCCGCCTTCGGAGCGGGTGTGCGCGAGGTCATCCCTGTCGCCGGGAACATACTAAGGCGCCGGGTTCAGCACATAACCGGCACCCAGCACGGTATGAATCAGCGCCACCGGAAAATCGCGATCCACCTTCGCCCGCAGCCGATGCATGTGCATATCGATGATATTGCCGCGTGGCTCGAAATCGTAGTTCCATGCCGCCTCCAACAGCATGCTACGCGTCACGACCTGGCCCTCGCGACGCGCCAGGCATTCGAGCAACAGAAACTCGCGATGCTGCAGGCGCAGGTCGCGGCCGCCCCGGGTCGCGGTTCGCGCTCGGGTATCGAGTATCAGATCCGCGCATTCGAGCCGCTCGCTCATTCTGCTGCGATCCGCGCGCCGCGCGAGCGCCTCGATTCTCGCCAACACTTCGACGAAAGCATACGGCTTCACAAGGTAATCGTCGCAACCGACGCGGATACCCTCCACGCGTTCGTTCAGCCCGCCAACCGCGGACAGCATCAACACCGGCGTGGTATTGCCACCCGCGCGCAATTGCTGCACGAGGGCGATTCCGTCGAGCGCCGGCAGGAGCCGATCGGTCACAATCACGTCGTAAATGCCCTCACGCGCGTAGGCTAGCCCGGTCGCACCGTCGGCTACGGTGTCGACAATGAAACCGCTCTCGCTCAGGCCGCGCGCAAGGAACTGGCCGGCGCGCGTATCGTCTTCGATCAGCAGAATTCGCATACGCTAAACGGGTTGATGAAGGCTTGCATTAAAATTCTTTAATGTTGGCGCGAAACGCCTGTACAGCTTCGCGCGGCATACTCGGGACATCAAAGGTACGAGCGTAGTGTATATGGCCGGCTCGTACAGGCTCACAGCGCGCTCACTTCTGGAAGAAACGCATGTCGAACGTACTGATCGTCGAAGACGACGAGCAAACCTTCGCGGAGCTCGTTGAAGCACTGACCGATCACGGTTGCAAGGTGCAGGGCGCGCGCACGGGCCGCGACGGTTTGATGCTTGCGGTCGCCAACAGTTACGACGCCATCGTGCTCGATCGCATGCTGCCGGGTGGACTCGAAGGGCTCGGCATGCTGGCGGCGTTGCGCAGTGCCGGCGTGCTCACGCCCGTATTGATTCTGAGTGCGCTCTCCGCGGTCGACGAACGTGTGCGCGGTCTGCGCGCCGGCGGCGACGACTATCTGACCAAGCCGTTCGAGTTCATCGAATTGACCGCCCGCCTCGACGCGCTGATGCGACGGCGGGGAGCGACGCCCGGCGTGCAGGAGTATCAGGTCGGCCCGCTGCGTCTTGACCCGCTCAAGCGTGAAGTGAGCTTTGCCGGCCGTCCGGTTCTGCTCCTGCCACGCGAATACCGGCTGCTCGAATACCTGGTCCAGCACGAAGGGCAGGTGGTGAGTCGGACCATGCTGTTCGAAGCGGTATGGGATTACCGGCTCGACGAGCGGACTAATGTGATCGACGTGCACATCAGCCGCCTGAGGAAGAAGCTCGACCCGGACGGGACGGCTCCGATGATCGATACCGTGCGCGGTTCGGGGTACATGCTCCATGCGCCTGGCTGATCTGCACCGCACCACCGGCTTTCGGCTCGCGACACTGTTCCTGATGCTGTTCGGCGTGATCGCGATACTGCTGTTCGGCTACCTGTATCACGAGATCACGGGCTTCGAACAGGAGCGCATCGACGATTGGCTGATACGCGAACACGCGCAGTTGACACGCGAAGAGCCGGACGAACTGGTGGCGCGATTCGAACATCAAAACCAGTTCGATCCGCGCCACCAGCGCCCGTTCGGTCTGTTCGACGCAAATGGCAAACATCTAGCCGGTGGCTACGCGGGCGATCAGCCGGCTATCCCAATCTTCGACCAACCGTTTTCCATGCGGCTCGCGAGGCTGCCCGGCCACCCGCCCGCACGTTGCATTGCCGCTCGCGTGCCGGATAGCCGCGTCGCATTGCAATGCCAGAACACCCGCGAACTCGACCACTTCGACGAGGAACTGCTGCACGCGCTGCTGTCCACCGCGATGATCACGCTCGTGATCGGTCTGGTCGGGGCGAGTCTGATCGGCATATCGGCGATGCGGCGGCTGGATGCGGTGACGGCCTCGATCGAGGAAATCGTGGCCGGCAATCTCGGCAGGCGTTTGCCGGTGCAATCGAGAGGCGACGACGTGGATCGCCTCGTCGGCGTCGTGAACGGCATGCTCGACGAGATCGAACGACTCATGAACGAGGTCAAGGGCGTGTGTGATGCGATTGCGCACGATCTGCGCACGCCGCTCACCCGGATGCTTAGCGGACTGGAACGTGCGCAGCGCCGCGCCAAATCCGAAGAGGAGTATCAAGCGGTAATCGATGAAACCGTTATGGAGATCGGTGGACTGCTCCGTACTTTCAACGCGCTGCTGCGCATTTCAGAAATTGAAAGCGGTGTGCGCCGCGCAGGATTCACGACGGTCGATCTGGCTGCGGTTGCCAACGACGTGTTCGAGTTTTACGAGCCGACAGCGGAAGACAACGCGCTCAGGTTTGAACTTCAGAAAATGACGTCCGGGCCGCTCGAGATCCAGGCCGATCCGAGCCTGCTGTTCGAAGCACTCGCCAATCTGGTCGACAATGCAATCAAGTTCGCGCCGCAAGGTGGCCTTGTGACGGTGACACTGCGGAACGACACAAGCGGTATCAGCGTCTCAGTCACCGATAGCGGCGCCGGCATCAATCCTGCGGAGTATGAGGCCGTCGTTCGTCGCTTTTATCGCGGTGAAGCGAGCCGCCATACACCCGGTAGCGGCTTCGGCCTGAGCCTCGCGGCCGCGGTGGCAAATATGCATGGTATGCGGCTGCAGTTCAGCGATACAACCGATGGCTTCGAAGCCTGTCTATTCCTGCCGCGCGATCGCGATGCCCAACACCTGTAACGTGGGCCAATGGACTTGAGTAAAGCGGTTTTCCTTATGAGAGTCTGAAGGGTGTTGCTGCGTCAAATTGTTCGCGACGCAGCAATGGTGGTGTGCAGTCACATCAGGATCATGCCTACATCAGTCTGATTTCCTTAGCAACTATTCGGTGATAGGCCGGATCGACGTGCCCGCGGGCCAACTGAAAGCCATGCCCATCGATCATGCGACGCACCGCCTGTTCGTGAACATGCGCGACAAAAACGAAGTTGGCGTGATTGATCTGCGCACGCGCAGATTGACGGCCGTCTGGCGGGTTCCCGGCCCGAGCCGGAATTCGGCCATGGCCTTCGATTCGAAGAGCGGGCGCCTGTTCATCGGTGCGCGCGACCCCGGAAAATTGTATGTGATGAATGCGAGCGACGGCTCGATCATCCAGTCGCTCGACATCGTCAACACGTCGGACGACATGGCCGTCGACCCGGCCCATCATCACCTGTACATCACCGGGTCGACCGGTCTGGATGTCGTCGACCCTGTCGGGGCGGACCAATACGCGGTCAAACAGCATGTCGACGCGTTCGGCGGGAAGACCTCGGTTTACATCCCGTCGCTCCAGCGGTTCTATGTCGTTCATACGAAAGGCCGTGACGCGGCGATGGCGGGGCTTCAGGTATTCAGTGTGCGCTAGCATGCCAAGTCGCTCTGCGGCTCACGAGCGGCGAGACGTCGCTCGCGATTCAGAAAAATGAGCAGGTTGCATTTGATACCCCTTTGAGTGTCAAGCCAGTATTAAAGTCAGCGAGCCGCATCACCGCTCAGAACATACGCGCCCCAAAAATACGGATGACGATAAAGCGCCCCATCTTTGCCGGCGGCCATATCGCGCTCCGCGCGCGCAAGTGCATCGGCCTTTGACAGCGACGGATCGCCGGCATAGGTTCGGAACACGCCGGTTGTGATCTCGGTTGCTGAGCGCGATTCAACGGCCCATTGAGTGACGAGCATCGAACGCGCGCCTGCCGCGAAAAAAGCGCGGGACAACTCCGAGATTGCATCGCCAGCGGTGCCGGTGACAAATCCTGTATTGCAGGCGGACAGAACGACCCAGTCGGCGTTCAACCGCAACGTCACGATATCGTCCGCAGTGAGAATGGAATCGGTCAGCCCGCTTCCCTCATAGGCCATGGCGAGACCCGCCTTGCGCCATCCCGGCACTTCACCCGCTACGATGCCGTGTGTCGCGAACAGCACGACGCGGTCGTTCGACAGGTCAGCCTTCATCGCCTCACTACGGGAAGCGCGCGTACCCCGAAGCACACTTTGGTCAGAGGCACCGAGCGCCGTGGCGATAGAGTGCGCCTCGGCCATCGTTTCGGGCAACGGCATCACGCGATGGTAGTCGAACGCCGGAGCATCTGTGTCGACAGGAAAGGCGCGCGCAACAACGCTGCCGGCTGGCGTGCCGACAGCTTGCGAGTCGTGGCCGTCGAAACTTGGGTCGGCGAAAGCGATCAGCGGTTCGTTTGCGTGCGCGGCCGGATGACTCCGCGTGAGTGCGAGCGCAGAGGCACTCGGTACACGCACGGGTGTTGCCGTGTCGATCCACCAGCTGGCGTCCGCGAGACTCGACGCTGTACGCGTAGTCAGCACGTCAAACGGGATGCTCGCGAGGACTCCACTTGTTGCGATGTAGACCGTTGTCGCCGCGTGAATATCGTCGTGCAGCGGGGCAATTAGCGCCTGATACAGGCTTGCCGCCGCGCCTAGATCGAAGCCTGCCAGATCGCCCGCGTGCTGCGGTGGAACCCCTGCATCAAAACCGGCTCGCAATGCCTTCACCTGTCTCGCGAGCTCGGCACGTGTCACGCTCAGGCGGACCGCGCGGAAGGCCCCACCCGGACGAACCACGAACGCGTAGCTGGCATCGCGCCCCGCGTAGAAATCCACATAGACTTCGCCTTCGTGAAGTGACTTGCCGAAGGCGTCGGGTGTCGGAATTTCTGGCGACACCAATTGACGATAGAGCGGAAATTGCGCGGCGATCTGCTGACGCAGACTGGCCAGCTTTCCGTCAACCGCCTTGATGGCGTTCTCTTCATGTTCGACGTTTGCACTGGCAACATTCTGCCGCCCTTGTGAGCCGCCTTGCGTTTGCTCCGCTTCGAGCCGGTTGGTCGAGCGTGCCAGCGCCAGGTGTGCGGTGTTCTGCTCGTGGCGCAGCAATTGTTCCTGCTCGATCAGCGCGCGCAACGCTGGCGTCGAAGCCGCGAGGCGCGCCGCGCCATCGGCCATCGCGCCCTGGGTTGCGTTCATATGGAACAGCTCGGCGATCTGAAACGCGAGGACCTGGCCCTGCTCACCTTCGCTCATCGCGCGGTTCAGCGATTGGGCCAGCGCCCCGTCTTCGTCGTAGGCGCCCCGCGTACTCGAGTCGTTCCAGTCGTCCTGCGTGCCAACGAGGGGTTTGACATAGGCGGCGATGTCCGCCTCGCCAACGTTGCTGGCGGGATCTTCCAGCCGGTACAGCATCAGCATTGCGGCCTGGTACTTGTAAAACGGGCTTTCGGGCCCTTGCCTCAGCAGATTCTTGGTCATCGCTGCCGTGATCCGCCTTTCGGCCTCCTGCCAGTTTCCATGTGCGGCGAGTATCAGGGATTCGCGTTCGTCGTCGGTTACGGTGTGGGCCACTACGGGATTGACGCTTGCCGCGTACTCCCAGGCGTCCGCGTCCGCCTGATAATCGCCGATGTGTTTTATTGCAAGCGCAAACATCAGACGAAGCCGCAGTGCTCCCGCCAAGTTCCATGAATACGGAGCGACATTCTGCTTGCGGAAGGCTGTGATCGCGGCGTTGACGGCCGCAATCGCACCGTCGTAGTCGTCGTTCGATGCAAGCGCTATTGAGCGGCCGAGCTCAATCTCGGCACGCTGGATAGGACTCGGCTTCATGTCGGACCGGTTCTCGATATCCCATCGAATCTCGTTCGCATAGCTCAACGCCTCTGTCCGGCGATTGTTCTGGACCATCAGGCGGATCAGTTCGGAGGAGTTGTCGAGCAGTTCGTTGACAGCGGCCTTCCGCCGTCTAACGCTGAGTGCCGGGTCGTTGATGTTACGCCAGGCAAGTTCCGCGCTCTCCCGGCGCTTGAGCAGCCCGAGGTCATGCCGGTTAAGGTACCGACGGTCGATTTCCGCTTCGGCGGAGAAGTAAGCATAGGATGGCTCCCGCGGCAATGTCTCGAGTTCCGCCGGAGTTGTGTCGCGCGCGAGCGCCCGGGCGCGTCCGAGCAGGCGCTCGCTGCGCGCGTAGTCAAAGCCCTGGGCATACCCTCCGGCTAGCGACGAAGCGATGAGCGAGCGTCGGCCAGCCGGAATACGCGAATCCTCGACGATCTGCTCGCGGATCCGCATCGAGTCCGCCACCATTCCCGCACGGAAATAGTCCGACGCCAGACCGTCGAGCAATGCGTAACGTGCGTCACCATCAGTCGTGTCGCTCAACTGATGTAGCACCACCTGTTCACGGTCCCGTAGCGTTTGTTGTTGGGGACCCTGTGCAGCCGACGACCCGGGCGCCGATGACGCGAGGGAGTTGTCGGTTTGGGACGCCCGGTCCGAGCCGTCCGACGCCCACGACAGCTGTGCCAGCGCGAGCGGGATCAGCGGGATCAGAAGGATCATCCGACGGTAGCGCATCTCCATGTCCCTGTCTCCATAGGACTGGTCCGGCTTCGCTATACAAGACGATGGTCGGCCGCTCTAGCGGTGCTTGTATTGAAGCAGCAGTAAAGTAGGGATGCAAGGCGTAAAGCGCGCTGAATTGACGGGTACTCCTTCCGACGGGCACCACACTACTTGGATTCGTCAGCAGGGCCGGATCGCGGCCACGGTTGCGTTGGGTCGACGCTGGGATGAGAGCCATTCGGAAAGATGCTGCGTGTGGCGGGCGGCGCGCCACCCTGGTCAGGGTTCGAAGCGGCACCGCTTGCTGCGGATGCCGGTTGTGCATACGCGGCGCTGGACGGAATCGGCGCGCCTGCTTTTCGAGCCGCCGCCTTTCCTGATGTAGAGGGATTTGTTTCGGGCACCTCGGCCTGCGTGAGAGCCGACAAGCAAAATAGCGCAGGTAGCAAGACAAGAATGCCTCTGCTGTGTTTCTTGACTATCATTATTTTGCTCCGCACGTGTACGGGGGAACCATGGAACGCGAGAACCATCCAGTCTGGGCAGTTTATGACAAGCTTCGTACTGCTCGGCTCAATGTTCGATATTACAGTGAACGGCTGCGCCGTCTGGAACTTCTGGATAAGGCGATGGATCTGGCGCTCGTCATCGCGGCCCCGACATCGGCCGTCGCCGGCCTATGGTTTTTCAAAACTGACATCGGCAAGCACGTATGGCAAGGCCTAGGAACGGTTTCCGCCTTCATTGCTGCCATCCGGCCGGCCATTCAGTTCAGAAAAACGCTGAAAACGTATGAAATGACGATCGTTTCTTATCAAGCCCTCGAGTACGACCTCGAAACGATACGCCGCAAAGTCGAACAGCGCGGGGTTTACGACGAGGAGTTAAAGGCTGACTTTTTGCGTGCGCTCGAACGACAGCGCCACATCGACATTTCCAGTCCGGACAAGATCGCCAATTCACGGCTTCTGAAAACCTGCACGACCGCAGTGCTTTCTGAAATGCCATCGAGTGCTTTTTTTATTCCGGAACGGTAATGGCGACGCTACGGTCTTCGCGCTGACAGAAATCCGGTATTAACGCCAGGCCGGATGATCGGCACGTCCCGTGCCATTGCGAACGTCGGCTGGGGTACAACGGGCCAAGGTTCAAAGCGCAAGTAAAACGATGACAAACAACAGAAGCTGGCCGATAACGTATAGCTTTGTTTGTCTGTTGCAAGCTAATGTTCGTCCTTGAACGGCTAATGTCAGATTTCCGCCTCTGTGCTGGGTGCTCCCTGGTCAGCGGGACGTGAAGCGGAGGCAAGGATGGCCATCGGATCCGGGAATACATCGCATGTCGTGGGCCGGTGTCTAAGGACTATGTTGTGCTTCTTGTCGGCGGCGATTGTCGGGTCCTTTTGCGGGTTACCCCGGACTTCGATGGCGGGTGAGCTTCAAGGTGTGAATGGGTCCGTCGAAAAAGTCTACACGGCGTCTGGGCAGCCCTCCGTCGCCGATGAAGAGAGGGCCATTCGCAAGCGACTCGAACAGACTTCGGACGGAGACACGCGGCTTGCACTGCTGATTTCACTCGTTCAGGATTACTACAACGCTGATGATGCCGCCGGCGCAATGGGGGTCTTGGAGAGCATTGTGTACGACGGGCAGATTTCGCCTGGCCAGCGCTCGCTCACCGCATCAGGACTTGCCATAGCGTATGCGGTTCAAAACGACTTCGTGCGAAGCCAGAGGCTGGTGAATCAGGCGAAGAAACTGGCCGACCAGACGAGCGCTGCCGAGCTTGAAACCCTTCCGGAAGAACCTGCCTACGGGTATCTCTCTGCCGAGGCGGAGCTTGCGCGCCGCGCTTTGAATCAACATGACACGGCGTTGTTCAAGGTGCGCGAGGCGGCCGATCTGGCGAGAAAAAATCTCGATGATCCGTCGCTCAGTGAACATCGTCACCAGGAAGCCGCTAACCAACTGCTCGATGAAGTCGATCATCTCGTGCGCTTGCAAACGCAGAACAATCGGCGCACCGAGGCGTTGAACTACGCGAACGGGATGCTTTGGGACATCGACCACGATCCTCGACTCAAACCGACCCCCTCACAGCGCGCCCGCGTTGAGGTCGCAATGTCGATCGCGCTCATGTCCAACGACGACTACGATGGCGCACTCGCCTGGACAGACAAAGCCATTAAGGGGTATCAGGATGCCGGCGTGCTCCCCTATTCGTTCACCTACGCGGATGCGCTGCGCATGCGTTTGATGGTCGCGCTTGCGACAAACCGCCTTGCCGACTTCAAGGCCGACGCTGACGGTTTGGAATACGCGGCTTCGATCAATCCGGTCGCGGCTAAAACACCGAGTTCAGACGAGCGCGAATCTGTGATATTCGGGACGCAGGGGAACTGGTCGGCAGCCGAGTCGAAGCTTTCACGCGTGCTGGCGTACAACGTGAAGGGCCAGGGTGCGCAGAGTCCGTTCGTCAAGTATCAGTCTGCAATGTTGATGCTCTATCGCCTCGAGGATCCCGAGAAGAAGGTCAGCGAAAGCGAGATCGCCCGATACGTGACGCCCATGCTTGGCCAGAACGACGACTGGGACGCCTCCAGTACCGCGGGCGCTTATGTCGAGGACGGTGCCCTTGCAATGTGCCTGAGCCGTCTCATGGACGACGGCGCAGAAGGTCAGGCACTCGCCTTCCGCATCGCCGAGTTGTTTCACATGAATGCGACCCAGGGCGCGATGAGCGATGGTGCTGCGCGATTGGCGGCGGTCACACCGGAACTGCGCAGCCTGGTTGAGCAGGAGCAGATGGCGCGTCGTGCCCAAAATATCGAACGGATGGGACTCTCGGGACTGAGCACACGCCTTGCCAAGGTCGACACGGAAAATACCGGAGATAAAGGGAGTGCAATCGCTAGTGTCAAAGATGCCGAGAGGGCCATGAATGCCTCGGCCGAGGATCTGGCCGCGCTCCACGAGCACATCAACAAGCAGTTTCCGGAGTACCGGCAACTTGTATCGCCCGCCGTTCCCACGCCGGAGCGGGTGGGTGCGGCCCTGCATTCGGGTGAGGTCTATGTCGATTTCTACGTCGGGCGCGATGCGACCTACGCATTCGTCGTCAACGCCGAAGGCTCGCTGCATGCGACACGACTCAACGTAACGCGTGCAGACCTGAGAAAGAAGATCCTGACGCTTCGCAACGTGTTTGACGCGGGCGTTCCGCCACGTAAGGCGGGTGAGCTGACCGGGTTCGACACAACAGTGGCCTCGGATCTCTATCGCTTGTTGATCTCTTCGATCCAGCCCGACCTCGAAGGGGCGACAACCGTGTACATCGCCACAAGCGGCATTCTCTCGAGCCTGCCGTTCAATGTGCTCGTGACGGCACCCGCAACGGATCTTGCGAATGCACACTGGTGGATCGCGAGGACAATGCCCGTACGTATTCCGAATGCCGCGGCCCTCATGCTCGCCCGCAGTCATCCGGCAGCGCACGCCGGCGAGGCGCTGATCGCGTTCGCAGATCCGAGCTTCAATGGCCGCGACTCAACCACGATTGCGGTCCCACCCGTGGATAGAACTCCCGCGCGAGCCTTTCCGGTTGATGCGAGTACGGCTTCGTTCGACTACCATCGCGTCGCACCGTTACCTGAGACGCTCGACGAAGCGACCTCAATCGCGAAGACGCTCAATGCTTCCGAGCACAGCGTGCTGTGGGGAACGAGCGCCTCGCGTAGCGAAGTCATGAAGCGGGATCTGTTGAACGATCGGGTTGTTCTGTTCGCTACGCACGGCATCGTCGCGGGCGAAGTGCCGGGCTGGCACAAAGCGGGACTCGCGTTGGCCTATGAGGGAAACGGGCTGCCAGATTCGGTTCTCACCGCGGACGACATCGTGACCTTGCGGTTGAATGCCGACTGGGTGGTACTGTCCGCCTGCAAGACGGGACTCGTCACCGGTAACGCGGGAGATGCGATGTCGGAGCTGTCCCGCGCCTTTTTTGCAGCGGGGGCGCGCTCGATTCTCCTCACCCAGTGGGCTGTGGAATCTCGATCGGCTACAGAGGTGACAACAGGTGTATTCCGGACTTATGCCAGTGATCCCTCGCTGTCAAAAGCCGAGGCTCTGGCGCGTACAGAGCGCGACATGGCCAGCGGCAAGGATGGAGAACTCTACCGTCACCCGTATTTCTGGGGTGCATACGTTCTCGCCGGTGACGCGGCCCGCTGACCTTTTACACTGTGTCCTTAGTGGGAACTTCAGGCTGCACCCCGTGTGATCAACAGTAATCGCATGACGAGTAACTGTCGTAATTCACCCTTCAGCCGCCGCGCGGCTGCTGCTCGCGCGTAGCGACCCTTCATGCTTTTTTGCCCGCGCGGGACACAGACCTCTTGCTAGCACCTTTCGAAAAGCGATGACGATTACCGAGCAGCGCAACCAGCCGCGTCTCGCATTCGGAAAACGAGTACCCACGCCGCTGCGAGATCATGAAGGTGAGGGCGCGCATATGCGAGGCGCGCCGTTGAAGTTCGACAAGTGTTCCGTCCGCGAGATCTTGCGCAACCACATGATGCGGCATGTGCCCCCAGCACAAACCGCCCCTTAGCAAATCGTGCTTCGCGCCGAGGTCATTGACCAGCCACTGGCGTCCACTGGCGACGCCCTGTTGTGTCTTTTCCGCATCGGGCTGATTGTCGGTGACGACGAGCTGGATGTGCCGGCCAAATTCCTCCCGCGGGATCGGCCCCGCGACCGCGGCCAGAGGATGCGATGGCGCACAGACGGTCACCATTTGCGCTTCACATAGATGCTGCCGTTCTATGGTAGCCGGGCTCAGCTCCGGCACGTCGCTGATCGTCACCGCCAATGCGCACGTTCCGTCGAGGACCAGGTGCTCGCCGCCTTGCATGGTCGTCATGCGCAGATTGATTGCAACGGTTGGAAAGTCCGACTGCAGCCTGCGCAGGCATTCAATCAGGTGCGCGCGCGGAAAATAGGTATCCACTGCAATCGAGACCTGTGGCACCCCGGCTTCAGCAATCGCAACCGCGCGCATCTTCATTTCCTCGGTGCGTGAGATCACCCCACGAGCATCGGGCAGGAGGCTACGGCCCGCCGCTGTCAGCGTGGCTTTGCGGGCGTTGCGTTCGAACAGCAACACATCAAAGGCACTCTCGAGCGCGCTGATCGCGTGACTAATCGCTGACTGTGCGCGCCTCAGTTCCCGTGCGGCCCCGGAAAAGCTTCCCTGGTCACACACGGCAACGAAGGCACGAAGTTGATTGATGGTGACGTTGTCGAGCATATATCTAAAAAGTAGATGGTACCTATAGATATTCGGTCAATTGGCTTCATGGATCAAGAGGGCCAAAATTGTCTTTCTCGCTTCTGTTTCGAAGGATGAATGACATGCATAGACTGAATGGAAAGACCGCAGTGATCACCGGTGGCGCTACCGGCATCGGTTTTGCCGCAGCAAAACGCTTCATCGAGGAAGGCGCGTTCGTCTTCATCTTCGGCCGCCGGCAGGACGCACTCGATGCCGCTGTCGCCGACCTCGGGCCCAATGCCCGCGCAGTCAAGGGTTCGGTTTCCGATGAGGCCGACCTCGACCGGCTCTACGCGGCGGTGAAGGCCGAGCGCGGCACTCTCGACATCGTCTTCGCCAACGCCGGGGCGGGAAGCCCGCTTCCGCTCGGGCAGATCACCGCCGAGCACATTGACGAAACCTTCGACACCAATGTGAAGGGTACGATCTTTACGGTCCAGAAGGCGCTGCCGCTGATGAGCGCGGGCGGTTCGATCATCCTGACCGGATCGAGCGCCGGGACCACGGGCGCCCCGGGATTCACTGCCTATAGCGCGAGCAAGGCAGCGGTGCGCAACCTCGCGCGGTCATGGGCGCATGACCTGAAGGGCACGGGCATCCGGGTCAATGTGCTCTCGCCCGGGGCGACGGCGACCGAACTGGCGAAGAGGTCGCTGGGCGAAGAGGGCCAGAAAGCCTATGGCGCGATGACTCCGCTCCTGCGTATGGCCGATCCGGCAGAGATCGCAGCGGCGGCCGCCTTTCTCGCGTCGCCGGACAGCAGCTTCATGACCGCCAGCGAGGTTGCCGTCGACGGCGGCCTTGCGCAACTCTGACACGCTAAGCCCGCCGGTCACTCCGTTCGATATTCGGAGCCGGTAGGGCGTCGCACACCCAAGGAAACTATATGAGCTACGCAATTATTGGCTTCGGCAAGATCGGCCAGGCGCTTGCCAAGGCGTTTGCACGAAAAGGCATCGAAGTATCCGTTGCAACCACTCGCGACCCGGAAAGCTTTGCATCCGCTGCGGCCGCTATCGGACCCGAGATCATTCCCAAAACTCTGGCGGAAGCGGTCAAGGCGGACATCGTCTTTCTGGCTGTTCGTTTCGAGTCGCACAAGGATGTCGCGAAGGCGCTGCCGAGCTGGCAGGGCAAGACTATCGTCGATGTCACCAATGCCTACGGCGTGCCCCCTGAGGAAGTGGGTGGGCAACCTGCTTCCAGGGCCGTCGCGCAGGCCTTCACGGGTAGCAGGCTGGTCAAGGGCTTCAATCACTTGGGCGCTCGCGTCCTTGAGCAGGACCCGGGCGTACACGGTGGCAGGAGAGTCGTGTTCCTGGCGAGTGACGATGATGGCGCCGCAGAGGAGATTGCTGCGCTTGCCGAAGATCTCGGTTTCGCGCCGGTCAAACTTGGCGGCCTGTCGGAAGGTGGACTGCTTGTGCAGGGACTGGGAGATAGGTGGGGTCAACTGATCTTTAAGGACCTGGTCAAATTCGACTGATTAAATGTGGTCGCAAGTTTCGATGCGATCCTGTCTCGTGGACCAAAGGCCAGCCGAGCAATATTGCTAACGACTCGTACGTCTATCGGCCGCTGTGTACTTGACGGCGAAACTTACGCGAAGGGGAGTGGACCTTCGAAACGTTCGACGTAACACAAGTGGGAGACCGCCGGCTGACCTCGACCTGTCCACCGATGCAGCATGTATGCGGGTGGTTCGAGAAAAGAAGCGGGCTGCGCGTCCGCTTCGACGCGCAGCGCGATCTGTGTGGTCGTGCTCGGGCACGTGAGGACGGGAACGTGTCCGAGACGCGTCTGCATCGACCGATGGACGTGTCCGGCGAGAATTCGATCTACGTTGTTGTGGCGTGCAAGAACCGTTGCGAATGCATCCGCGTTTCGCAACCCGTAGATGTCCAGATAAGGAATGCCCGTCATGAACGGTGGGTGGTGCATGACGATGACCACCATCCGATCTCGATGCTCAGTGAGTTCGGTGTCGAGCCAGGTTAAGGTTTGGGCGTCCAGTTCACCGTGATGCAGTCCAGGAACGGAAGTGTCCAACGCCACGAGGCGTAGTTCGCCCACGTCCAGCGCGAACGAGAGTGCGCCCTCGTTCGGAAGCCACGCGTGATCGGGAAACGCGGCCCGTAGATTGCCACGGTCGTCGTGATTACCCGGCAGGACCACGAACGGTCGTCTCAGCCCGGCAAGTAATTCGCGAAGCTTTTGATACTCATCCTCGGTACCGTAGTCCGTCAGGTCGCCGGAGATGACGACCAGGTCCGGCTCGGGTTGGATGCGGTTCAGCGAATCGACGGCTGCCGAAAACATTGCATTCGAGTCCACGGCGTCTTGATACAGGATGCCGTGAGGACGGACATGAATATCTGAAACTTGCGCGATGACCGTCACTCGGCTCTCCGTGGGATTCGACCGGCTCGTATAGGGACCGGAACGATTCTAGACCGGACAAAAATCGCTTATCAACGGAGCTCGTATTAGGCTGACTTCGTTTGGGTTTGTAGGATGCCTGCCCACATTTGCTTGTGGCGCTCGCCTATGCTCGTGACGGAGGGCAGGCATCCTGCAAATCTGATCAACTTACGTTGTTCGCCTTCTTGATGGTTAGTGCTGCGCGCGGGAGCCCTTTGTTGGGGCGCCGCGTCCGTTTATGCGTTCGTCGTGGGTTTGGCTGACGTTTGCTTGCCCGGGCTCGGCTTTGTGGCTGCTGGCGTTTCCTTCGTCGCTATTTGTGATGCCTCTGCAAGAAGGCGCATTGCACGGTTCGCGGTGATGCGGCTTTGAGGGATGCCCTTCGCGTCGAGTGCGATCACCTGATATAGCTCACGGTCACACTCCAGCTCCCGCTGATATTGCTCTGCTGTGTCGACGAGCAATTCAAGCATGGTCTGTTGACGTCGCCTTTCGTCACTCGTGATGGCAGGATTCCTACATATTGAGGAGCCAAGTGTGATCAATGTGTTGAGTTGGCTCAACTGCCGGTTGCATAGATCGAAGGTGGAGAGCGCAAGCTTTTCGTACTGGAGCGCGTCGACAGGCGGGCGTGAAGCGGGTTGAGATTGTTTTGTAGGTTTGCTGCTCATGGTGCGACCTCCCTGGTACTTCCTGGATCGCCCGACACTCGCTTGCTTGGGGAAGGGGTGAGCGGGCACGTAGAAGGGTTAGCAGACCGGGATTTCACCAAAACCGGCGAGCCTTGCGGCTCCCCCCCTACGACCCGCCCATTGAAATATAGACGTGCAGGGATAGACGCACGCCCGCCTGAGCGGGTGTGCGGGTGAAATCACAGGCTGCTAAACCCGACCACCGGGTGTTTCCCGATGGCTTGATGATTATAAGTCATGGCTGCGGTGCAGCGATCGCGTGGGCGAGTTAAATGGCCGAAGTTCGCTCATTGGATAAGGCGTGGCTCGACCAGCAGGTCGATCGTGACAGTTGGCGTTGGACTGTCTACTAACAATCGAGTACGTCGTCGGTGATCTCCCAACCGCAGCGCTGTTTGTGCAGAAACACCAACACATTGATTTGTTTTTCGAGCCGAACGTAAACGGACGATCGCCCGGTGTGTTGCAATGTTGTCAGATCAGTTTGTTCGTCTAGTCCTGAACCTTCGCGAAATAGTCAGCCTCGCAAGGCAGCCTTTTACGGCGATACGCCCCTTGCGGGGCGGGTGCGGACTTCGCTAAGGTAGCTGGCCTGCGCAGAAAGCCACACCGTGCGTCCTCATTTTGCTTAACTTGTCGAAGCCTGCTCGCTAGTTTCACTTGCAGCCTGTTCTAGATTCCACTCCCGGACGCTTTGTATAGGGCCTCCGCCTGCCACCTCGTCAACAAGCCCTAGAATCTGCGCGTCGCGCGGAGAAATCGAGTGTTCGCCGTTGAAAAGCTCCCGGCACAATAGTACGCAAAAATGCCAAAAAAGACGCGCGGTAGGCAACGCTTCGTCAAGAGCGGCCTGTTTGATTTCCGGATCATCACTGTTTAATCTAGTCAGTCCGTCTTCTGTGAAAAAAGTCCGCTTATAGCGAAGCAAGTTTTTCGTGGCGGTTTGAAAATGTCGTTTGTGATTTATCGATTCCATCAATTTGTAGTCGTCGATGGATTTTTCTAATATTTCTGAGAAGTTAAGATCGCTTGATTTTTCGGTCAGGACGAGTTTTTCCGTCAAGATGGTCAAAATTAACTTTAAGTGCGGTCCCGCTTTTTCCAGAATATCCAAGCCGTTGTCACGATGGCTGATTTTGCGCATCGATCCAAATAGTGCCTTTGTCCCGTCGAGCATCCCCGGTCGTCTCGATCCCTTGGCGCGGAATTCCGGCGCACTCTCCGCAAGTGCACTCATGATTCCCCATTGCCCTAGGTGATCCATCGCATTGTCGATTAGGGATTCGGCAGCCGGCGAAACAGATGCAAACAGCGCAGTTGCAAAGCCTGCAACATCTGCCTTGCTGGTTCCTGGTGCAACGCGACAGCACTTCTGTATCAGATGAGTATATTTTTCGTTAACTCGACGAAATTTTTTATTAATTGATTCGAAATTTGATTCAAGCTGAATGTAATTCCATGTTAGTCGCCGAAAAACGTAATTCGCTAGTCTTAAAGAGAATCGCTCATTGGCATTTTGCAGTTCGGCGGCGGCAATGCGTGCGGTTGTCGGCGTGACATCTTGTATGCCGCCATATCTAACGTCGTGGAAAAGGATCTCGCTATGTGGCAAGGCCACCGAGTATTGACCAAAGGCGAGGAGATTTGCCGCTGCGCTATATGCGTTTTGTACTGCAACCGTAATTGCTCGACATCTTTTGTTGTCTTGGTCAGGACCAGTGACAAGGCCTAAGAGGGTGTCGAGTGATGTTAGAGATCCGCCGGGGCTATTGATCGCTATCGTAATCGGATCGTTACTCAATTGTCGGAGCGCTAGGATGTCGGGGGTCAGCGATCGAACCAACTGGTCATCTATGACGGTGTCCACATGAATGCAACGATTCCAGTTAATCGTCATCTCGAAAATTTCGGTCGGCATGGTCTCTCTGGCCTATGTTACGACGAGCAAATATTATCAAACGTGACCTTTGAAGGAACGATTTACGCACAAGATGGCATAAAACCGTTCGTGAGTCGTTTTCTAACAGAAAACGAATATTACAGCAGGCACACACGCAGAACCGATGTGATACCGGCGAGATACCTCTAACGCCCGTTGCCCATGGAAAAGTATTCAATCGCAACAGCTGACGAATGCCGCAAGAGGAGGACTTTCGCCGCGTAATCGATATTCTGGGGGCTACTTGTCGGTGCACCTCTGTAACTTCATACAGATTCGCTAGGTTACTTAAGGTTTCCCTTCAGCCGTCGAACGAAGGGTGGGCGCTGCAGCCTTTGCTTCCTGCTGCTCCTTCGCCCTCGCCTCATCCATGGATTTCAATGTTTTCAATGTATCTTCAAAGGAGGAAATATCTTGGGCTTTCAGTAACCCAGGTAAGACTTTATCGCCCGTTTGATTCGGTAGGTAGGCGGAAATAGTCCCCACAATCTGCGGAGGTTTCTCATCAAAGTCACGAAACACCGGACCACCACTGACGCCGTTAATCGCCACGCCATCAATGAGATACGAATCGTCTTTTGCTATAAATGCACTGACGTGCCCTGCGAAAAAACACAATTCCGGATAAGCGACGGACGGGAAGCCAACCCAAGCTAATTCAACTCCTACCTTCATAAATTTCGAAGAATCGATGAGCGTCAATACTTTCTTCGGAAAGGGCAGCAGCTTCGCCTGGATCAAGATGCTGGCTGAATCGCGCTCACGATCCAAGAAAATTGCCCTCTCGGCGTCGGTCAGAAAGATGTCTTTCCCGGTTTCGTAGTGAAGAATTTTAATTGGTTGTTTCCAGTCGTGGGCCTCCTCCACCACGTGCGAGGCCGTAGCTATTGCTGCAATAGAGTTATTTTCATTATATGCAAATAGAAAGCCTGTCCCCGATCCTGTCTGGGTTTCAATTCTAACAATGTACGGTTTTATTTGATTATGAGCGGCGTGCCAGGTCATTATTCATCACATAAATCAGGTTACTTGCGAAATTTTTCATACTTGCTTCTGATTTCCTGTAGTGTCTTCCCTGCAAGGGAGCTGACGGCGGCATTCACTTCTACGTCATCTCTTTTTGCACTAAGATCGACAAAGGCAGACCCGCGAAGGACTAGATTTTTCTTTTCCATCTTCATCGTCAGCCTCCCGGGGCGGGAGCTTTTGCTCTTCATCGAGGAAAGCTTTGCGTTTGCACTGGCATCGCGTCTAAAATCGACTTTTTGGTTATTTTGTTTGACCATATTACACCTCACCGATAAATATGCGCAGGATTTTCCTTGGGACCTTCAATGTACGCGGGCACGGAGCCTTCCGTTGACACCGCCCCAACAGATTTCCAAGTCGATTCGTCTCTTGTATAGTAATAGGTAACGATGGGATCGTTACTATATCCATCGAATACTAAAGAAATTGGCACATATCGCTTTGTGCTGCAAAACCGCTTAAGGGCTCTTTGGGTCGCAGAAAGTCTATCCACTCGAATGAGCGTCAGATGCACATCGTATTTATGACTAATAAGGAGGTCGCGGAGAGTTTTTATTGAGTCAACGCTGGCGCCAATCTTGGGTATGACAAGATTGATGCCCTCGGCAACGCAATATTCCAATACATTAGGTTCGTCGGAGTACTTCCTTCCTGTATGGCCGAAAGTTATTAATGTGGACTCCTCGTGAACAACGGCTGCGCCGTATTCTTCCGTATATTCTGGAAACTTTCGCTTTGCATAATCTGAATCAATAATATAAGCGCCGTACATATCTGCAATCTTGTTCGAGATCGAAGATTTTCCAGATGCTGGAAGTCCGATGAGCAGAAATGCCTTTTTCTCTCGTTTAACCCCACCCTCGGTCAGTGGAAGCATGCCTCCGACAGTAGGCGCTATGTCGTCATCATTAGGCGGCCGCGGAAGTGTTATTAATTCTTTGAATATTTCCTCTCGCAACCGGGCGCGCTCGGAATCGGTGCAATAAGTCGGGTGTCGATATTTTCGGCTGGTTAGCGTATCGTCACCGGTCATAACAGACAGCAAGACTTCAGCTTTCGCGACTTTTACAGCGAGATTGCTGGTATCCAAGCACTCTTTATAACCAAGGACCCTTGTGAGGAACTGAACGGTCAACTCGTTAGTAGCGAGAGGTCTCGCATAGTTTGTACTCACACTTTCCCCACCGCAGATTAGCAAATCAAGTTTTATACAAGCAGCCACGAATAGCTAGTGGGAAGGTTGAGCAAGTCCGCAACGATAGCCTCAACTATGATTTCCAACCCTTCGTTCGATCGGCTGATCACGGAGCTGTTCCCCTAGCGTACGTCCATTTTATCGCGTTGAAGAGCGCGCCGGCGTGAAATTTGTGCATCTGTCGGCTTCGTCTACAGCGGATTGGCGATTGGAGAGGCAGCGGTCAAGCTGCGCGAAGGCCGTCAACGTCAGGGCTACATGTCTAATCCGGACGAGGATGCGGCGCGCTTGCTCACGACGTTGAAGACGATCCCCGTGAACCGTTCTGCAATGGTCTTGCGTGAACCGATCCAAGGCGCAGTGGTCGCAGCATTCTTCAGCGCTTCAGATCGGGTGGGGGATGCGTTTTGCATATTCGGCACCGGCAGGTGTATCACCGATGGGCGGCCCGTAGGTTATTGAGTTTAGTTAGATGCGGGGTAAGAAACCTTCGGTAAATGTTTGGGCTGCAGGCGCAGCAGGCTACTTCACCGCCCCCAACGCCAACCCCTTCACCAAGAACCTCTGCAACCAGGCAAACACAATAGAAACCGGCAAAGTCGCACAAAGGGTAGCGGCCATCACCAGATGCCACTCCACAACATACTTCCCAGCGACCATATCCGTCACCTGCACGGTCAAAGTCTTATTCTCCGGCGACCGAATCAACGTATAGACCACCGCAAACTCATTCCACGCATTAATAAAAGTAAAGATCGCGGTAACAACAATCGCCGGCACAGCCAACGGCAAGAACACCTTAAAAACAGCCCTAGTCCTCCCACACCCTTCCAACCAGGCCGACTCCTCAAGATCCCTCGGCACAGTCTGAAAGTACGAAGACAACATCCAGACCGCGAACGCGATGTTAAACGCCGCATAAGAAACGATGACGCCAATCTTGGAGTCAACCAGATTCCCATCCCCATAAGGAATCATCGCCGCCAACCGGAACAACCCAACAACCAGCAGGATCGGCGACAGCATCTGCGTCACTAAAAGAAACTGCGAATAAAACCCCTTCCCGCGAAACGGAAACCTCGCCAACGCATAAGCCGCCGGCAAGCTCACCGCCAACGCCAACGCAGTCGACAAAAAGCTGATCACACAGCTATTCCGCAGCGCCACACCAAAGTTAGCCGCAACCCACATATCCGAAAAGTTGCTCCACTGCCAATGCACCGGCAACCACCGCGCCGGATAAACAAAAATCTCCGTAGCCGGCTTCAAAGCAGTAAACAGCATCACAGCAAACGGAAACAACACCGCGACAATCAGCGGCGAAAGTGCCAACCAGCACCACAGCGAGCGCTTCATCTTGACGCTGAGACTCATGACGTCTCTCCTTCTTTCGCGGGCTGCAGGCGCAGATAGATCATCGAGAAAACGAACAGCATGACGAGCATGATCAGCGACACCGCCGCAGCTTCGCCCGGACGTCCCAGCCGGAACCCAAGCTCATAGAGATACGTAACGAGAATATGCGTGCCGTTATCCGGCCCGCCTTGCGTCATCACCCAGATGATCGGGAAAGAATTGAACACGTAGATCACGTTCAACAGAATCGTCATGTTGATGAACGGCCGCAAGAGCGGCATCGTCAGCTTGCGAAACTGCTGCCACGCACTGGCGCCATCCATGCGCGCCGCTTCGTAAATGTCACCCGGTACCGATGACAAGCCGCCCAGCAGAATCGTCACCGTAAACGGAATCGACACGAGAATACCCACCGCGATCTCAACCGGAAACGCGAGTTCCGGCGTAGCGAGCCAATGAATCGGACCGTTGATCAACCCGAGCCGCTGCAACGTGACGTTGACCATGCCGTAATCATCGTTGAAGGCCCAGCGCCACACCACGGCGGTCATCGTCAGCGAGACGGACCACGGCAGCATCACAATCGTGCGGGCCACGCCACGTCCATAGAAATCCTGATTCAGGATCAGCGCAACCGGCACCGAAATCAGCACCGTGCCGCCCACCACACACACGGTCCAGACAATCGTCCGCTTGGCGGCAGCGAGAAACGCGGGGTCGGTGAAAATCGTAATGAAATTCTGCAGACCGGTGAAATCGCGGATCGCGCCGAAACGCGAGACATCGTGCAGCGATTGCCACACGATGTTGAAAATTGGATAGCTGATGATGAAAAGCGCCAGCACCAGACTCGGCGCAATCAGTAACCAGGGCGCCTGCAGGCGCGAAGAAGCGGAACGGCTCATGCGTGCTCGATCGTAAGACGCGTCCCCATTAGAAAAGAGGCGCGACGGGATGGGCCGGATAGTGCGTTACATCCATGACAACCGAAACGCGCGCCGCCTTGGCAACGGCGGCGCGCGTTCCGTGTTCAGCAGATCACCTCGTGACTACGCGTTTCACTTACCGAGCGACTTGTTCGCTTGCGCCGCCGCGGCATTCAATGCGTCCGCCGGCTTCGCCTTGCCCAGGTAGATCGATTGCATTGCATCGGTCACGGCCTTCGCCGTGTCTTCCCAACCGGTCACGGTCGGTGCGAAGTGAGCCGTCGGCAGCAGCGCGACGAAAGCTTTGGTATCCGGATCGTTGAACGCCGGATCGGTCGCCTCAGCCTTGGTGGTCGGCAGGAAGCCTTCGGTCGTCGTGAACTCGACACGCGGTTCCTTCGTGAACAGATAGTCGAGGAACTTCCAGGCCGACTTCTTCACCTTCGAGTTCTTGAACATCACGATCGAGTCGGTCACCGCATACGTGGCGTGCGTCGTGCCCATCGGGATCGGATCGATGCCGTACTTCAGATTGGGCGCTTCCTTCTTGATCTGCTTGGCGAGGAACGGGGCGGAAATCATCATCGCCACGCGGCCTTGCTTGAACAGGTTCTGCACGTCTTCACGGCTGTAGCCGGTCACGCCAGGCTGCGTCAGGCCCTCGTCGATCATCGTCTTGTAGAGCGTAGCGGCCTTGATGCCGGCCGGCGAATTGAACGCCGCCTTGCCGTCCTTGCCCACTACGTCGCCGCCATTGGTCCACAGCGCGTAGTAATAGTAGACGTCGGTTTCGATTTCCTTGCCTTGCAGACCGAAGCCGGCAACGCCCTGTGCCTTCAGCTTCTTCGACGCGTCGATTACGTCATTCCACGTTTTCGGGCCGTCGGGATAGCCGACCTTCGCGAGCAGATCCTTGTTGTAGTAGAGCGCGCGGGCGGACGCGGCGATCGGCAGGCCGTACACCTTGCCGTTGATCTCGCCCGGTGCGAGGAACGGGCCGATGAAGCGGCTCTTGAAGCTCGCGTCCATGTAGCCGTCGAGCGGCTCGGCCACGTCGTCCTTCACGAAGTCGAGCAGCCAGCGCGTGCCGACGATCGCCAGGTCGGCGTTGGCGCCGCCGGAGATGTCCGTTTGCAGTTTCTGTTGCAGCGTGTCCCAGTTCACGTCTTCGATCTTGATCGTCGTGCCGGGATTGGCTTTCTCGAAGTTGCGGGCCATCTTTTCGAAGTACGGCGCGGTCGCATCGCTGTAATGCGCGACCGTCACGCGAACCGTGTCGGCGTGCGCCGCGACGGCGATACCTGCAAACGCGAGCGCCACGGCAACTTTGCCGAGCGCGAGTGAAGCACGGGCATGCAACGACATTTCTCTCTCTCCTGTGTCGATCGGAGTTAGCGTTTTAGCGCGTAGTCCGGTCCCATCCGATGATGGTGGGGGGTGGTCTGCTGCCGTCGCCGGCCGCGTTGGTTGAATTGTTTGAAAAAATCCTACATGACGCAAAATAGCTTGTCACGTAGGGTCTGCCATATTTTTTCCAAGCGAGTTTTGTGCATAAGATGCTGTAAAGCAGGGGTATTCTGCGTAACGCGAAGTCACGGATACCCAATCTTCGGGATGACTAGACAAGTGCGCGGCGGCCGGTTTGTAGGAAACTTACACGCCGGAATGACGGTGCGGCGCGGTTAGGAGCGAGGGCGGACATGAATCGTGTGGTGTTGGTGACGGGCGCTTGCGGCGGGATTGGCAGCGTGCTCTGCAAGCGCTTCGTGGAGCAGGGCGACACGGTGCTGGCGCTCGATATCGACGCGGCCGCGCTCCGTGCGCTGGTGGCGCAACTCGGTGAGGCGCACGTCACGCCGGTCGCGGTCGATCTGGGCGATGCTGCCGCAGTGCAGCAAGCCGTTGCCGACGCGGTGAAAACGCGGGGTCCGGTGGACGTGCTGGTTGCCAACGCGGGCGCCGCCAAAGGACTGACGCTCGCCACCACCGATGCCGCAAGTTGGCAGCGCGATATCCATCTGAATCTGAACGGCACGTATCACACGGTGGAAGCGGTGCGTGCGTCGATGATCGAACGGCAGAAGGGCGCACTGGTGCTGATCGGCTCGGTGAACGGCATGGCCGCGCTCGGGCATCCGGCGTACAGCGCCGCGAAGGCCGGGCTCATCAGCTACACGAAAGCGCTGGCGATCGAGCTGGGCCGCTATGGGATTCGCGCCAACATCGTCTGTCCGGGGACGGTGAAGACGCAAGCGTGGCAGGCGCGGGTCGACAAGAATCCGCAGGTCTTCGAAGATCTGAAGAAGTGGTACCCGTTGCGCGACTTCGCGACGCCCGACGATATCGCCGATGCGGTGATGTTCCTCGCCTCGCCGATGGCGCGCGTGATCACCGGCGTCGCGTTGCCGGTCGACGGTGGCCTGATGGCCGGCAACCGCCTGATGGCGGAGGAGCTGACGCTGGAATCGCTTTGAACCGGTTTGAACCCGATAGCGCGCCGTGCTCCTTGCCCGAACACGCAAGACGGCACGGCAGCAAGACGATGCAGTAAGACGATGAGGACAGCATGGCAGCAGTGCAACTGAGTGGCATCTTCAAACGCTATGGCGACACGCAAGTGGTGCACGGCATCGATCTCGACATCGACGACGGCGAGTTCGTCGTGCTGGTCGGCCCGTCGGGTTGCGGCAAGAGCACCTTGATGCGGATGGTCGCGGGGCTGGAGGAAATCAGCGGCGGCGATCTGATGATCGGCGGCACGCGCGCGAATACGCTTGCCCCGCAGCAGCGCAATATCTCGATGGTGTTCCAGAGCTACGCGCTCTATCCGCATCTGTCGGTCTACGAAAACATCGCGTTCGGGCCGCGGATTCGCAAGGAATCGTCCGCGAGTTTCAAGCCGCGGATCGAAGCCGCCGCGAAGATGCTGAACCTCGGCGGTTATCTGGATCGCCTGCCGCGCGCGCTGTCGGGTGGTCAACGTCAGCGGGTGGCGATGGGCCGTGCAGTGGTGCGCGAGCCGTCGTTATTTCTGTTCGACGAACCGCTGTCCAATCTCGACGCCAAACTGCGCGTGCAGATGCGCACGGAGATCAAGGCGCTGCATCAGCGTCTGAAGAATACGGTGATCTACGTCACGCACGATCAGATCGAAGCGATGACGATGGCCGACCGCATCGTCGTGATGAACGCGGGACGGATCGAGCAGATCGGTCGTCCGCTGGAACTGTACGACCATCCGGCAAACCTTTTCGTCGCGAGCTTTCTCGGCTCGCCGTCGATGAATTTCGCGGAAGGGGTGCTGGTCAATCGGACGGAAGGGCGCGGCCTGGCATTGAAACTCAGCGACGGTGGCGAGATCGTGGTGGAAGGCGCGCCGGCGTCGGCGGTGCCCGGCGCGAAGGTCACCCTGGGTATCCGTCCCGAACATATCGAAACCATGGCTGACAAGCCGGACGCCACGATGGAAGTCGAAGTGGTCGAGCCGACTGGCGCCGAGACCCACTTGTACGGGAAAATAGGCGGCAGCACGTGGTGCGTGACGACTCGCCAGCGCTCGAAAGTCGAGCCCGGCCAGCGGGTCACGCTGCGTCTGCCGGCCGGCCATATTCATCTGTTCGATACGGAGAGTGGACGCAGGCTGGTCTGAACCGCGTGTTGCCGCTTGAAGTCGATTCAAGCTGATTGAAGGATTGAAGCTGCGACGCGACGCGGATTCATTTAACCCTTAAGGAACACCGGGTGTCCGCACCGAACTTGATTCCCCACATCCGCGGCGCACTGGCCAATTTGCGGCCCGCCGAGCGCAAAGTCGCCGACATGGTGCTGAGCGACGTCGACTTTGCGATGCGCGCGAGCATCACCGAGCTTGCGCAGCGCGCGGACGTGTCCGAGCCTTCCGTCACGCGCTTTTGCCGCGCGATCGGCGCGCATGGGCTGCGTGACTTCAAGATGCAATTGGCGCAAAGCGTGGCGGGCGGCGTGCCGTATGCATCGACCGCAGTGGCGCGCGACGACGATGTGCGCACGTTGATGGACAAAGTAGGCGAAGCCGCCGTCGACGGGATTACCCATGCGTGTGCCGCACTGGACCCGGCGGTGTTCGAGAGCGCGGTTGCGGCGTTGTCGAGCGCGGGGCGGGTGTTCTTCTTCGGCGTGGGTTCGGGATCGGGACTTGTCGCGCAAGATGCGGCGTTGAGGTTCTTGCGGCTGGATATCGCGGCTACCGCGTTTACCGACGGTCATTTGCAACGTCTCTACGCGGGTCTGATGGAACCCGGCGATGTGGCGTTTGCGATTTCACACTCGGGCCGCAGCGTCGAGGTGAACGAAAGTATTCAGATCGCCAAGGAGCGTGGCGCGACGACGATTGCGCTGACCAATGTCGGCTCGCGGCTGGCGTGGCTGGTGGATATTCCGTTGCTGCTGCGCGTGCCGAGCCCGATCGATCCGAATACGCCAGGCGTGTCGCGGCTGGTGCATCTGTGCATCATGGATACGCTGGCGATCGGCGTCGCGTTGAAGGCGCGACCGAAAACCCTCGAAAAGATGCGGCACGCGAAGGCGCGGTTGTCGTCGCATGAGCCGGAGGCGGCGGGGGATTGATCCGGAATCGCCGAAAAACGCGCCATTAGAAATAGCGGACGGCCGCCTGCTTTGGCGCGCTGACGCAAACAGGCAATCAACGCTTCCTGCGTAGCCTGATCCAGCCCCTTCCTCCGCCATGTCGATCACGAGCACGGCAGGCCGTTCGGACTCCAGTCCGGCGAGCGTGCGTTGCGGCGTCATTGGCAGCGCGGCAGCGTTTTCGCGTCATCGTTTTACAACGAACGGCGCGCACCATAAAATCCGCCGGACTGGCCGAATCCGCCAATGCACCGCGCATTGTCGAAACGCATTGCCAAAGATACCCCGAAGGGAAAATGAAAAAACTCATCACGTCGGCCCTGTTGTGCCTGCCTCTATTCGCTCACGCCGGTACTGACGCCGCCGACTGCCAGTCGCATCTGTCCACGTGGATGAAAACCTTGCACCCCGGCCGGCAACTCGACACCGAGCACGCGGCATGCAAGGTCTGGCCGGCGGACCCTTCATTGACGCTGGCCGTGCAGCCGCTGCCGAAAGCGGGCAACACCGACGACGAAGGCGAGTACGACGTCGAAGTGCTGGTCGCCGACAGCAAGTCGGGTGCAATCATCGCGCATGCCTATGAAGCGGCTGAGATCAGTTCGGACGCGATCCGCTTCAGTCAGATCGACCTGGACACCGCCCGCTATCAACTCACCCCGCAATTGCGTGCATTCGGCGTTCGGGTGACTTACGAGGGTGCGTCGCGCGTCAATCCGTACGAGGCACAGGCGTTGAGCCTGTATGTGCTGGACGGCCACACGCTGCGCCGCGTGGTCGACGATCTGACCGTCGAGAACAACACCGGGGAATGGGACGGCAATTGCGCCGGCACGTTCTCGGCCATCACGCGCACGCTCGCGCTCGGTCCGGCCAACAGTGCGGGTTACGCGACGTTGCGCGTCGGCGAAACGTCGAAGGAAACCGTCAGCAAGCAGACGAGCCAGGACTGCGTATCGACCGATCGTTCGTTAAAGCGCAGCACCACGACGCTCGAATACGACGGCACCGCTTACCGCGTGCCCAAAGCCTTGCACTATGAATGACGGCTGGGCAGCGCCGTTGCGGCGGCGGGTACGTGGCGCGTTTGCCGCTTGCGCCGTGTCGCTGCTGGCGCTGGCGCTGACGTTCGTCGGCGCTTGCAGCAAGCCGCCCGCACCGTTGCCGAACGACGCCTATCTCTGGCAGCGTAAATGGACGCCGTCCGTTGCGTCGGCGCTCGAACAGAGCCGCGCTTTCGTGCAGACGTGGCATGTGCTGGCCGCGGAAAAAGACAGCAAGGATGATTGGACCGTCGTCTCGCCCGATTGGACGACCCTCGCCGCAATCCACGCGCCTGTAAGCGCGGTCGTCCGGATCGACGGCCAACTCGACGATCTGAACACGCTGCCGGTCGCGCGCATCGTCAAGCTCGCGGCGGACTGGAAGCAGCATGGCATCCCGCTCGCGGCGGTTGAAATCGATCATGACTGCGCGACGTCCAGGCTCGCCGGCTATACGCGCTTTCTCGCCGCTTTACGCGCGCAACTCGATCCCTCCGTCAAACTGACGATCACCGCGCTGCCCACCTGGCTCGACAGCCCGGCGCTCGACGCGCTGCTGGCGCAAGCCGACGAATCCATCCTGCAGGTGCACGCGGTCATGAACCCGGTGCGCGGCCTGTTCGATCCGGCGCAAGCGCGCGCATGGCTGCGCGAATACGCGCCACGCACCCGGCGTCCGTGGCGCGTCGCGTTGCCGACTTACGGCTCGCGCGTGACATGGGGTGACGACGGCCGCGTGGCCGGCATCGAAAGCGAGCGGCCGATGTTGCTCGCCAACGGCTCGACCCAGGGTGTCGTGCATGAACTTGTCGCGCAACCCGAGCAGATCAGCGCTTTTGTCGCGCGGATCGAACGCGATGCGTTGCCGGGACTCAAGGGCATTGTCTGGTTCCGTCTGCCCACCGATGCCGACGAACGCGCATGGAGTTTCGCCACCTGGCGTGCCGTGCTCACGCGCGCGCCGCTGACGTCCGCGATCGCCGCCGACGTGCGCCCAAGCGCGCAGCAGCCGGGTCTCTTCGACGTCTCGCTTGTCAGCGGCGGCAACACCGACGCACCGTTGCCCGCGACCGTGCGCGCCGATGCCTCATGCGCAGCCGCCGACGGCATCAACGGCTACGCCCTCGACTACGACGCGCGCGGCATGCTGCTGCGTCGCGTTCAACCCGGTTTGCTGCGCGCGGGCATGCGCCGCGATATCGGCTGGCTTCGCTGTGGCGAAGTCGATAACAAAAAGGTCTCTGTTCATGTTGAGCCGTAAATATCTTGCGCTCGGTGGCGGGGTTGCGTTGCTGGCCGGCGCGGTTATCGTCTACGCGTGCGGTCCGTTTTTCCCGCTGCAATTGCTCGATAATCGCGCGGGCACGCTATCCGGTACGCCGAACAATTCGTTTGCGTATGAGGTTTCGCATCTCGTGACGCCCGCCGATCATCTGCTCGCGCCTGAGGCCGTGCACGTTCCGGCGGGGCAGCAACCGGTCGATCCTGCCAAAGCGATGTTGGCGGGCCTCTCGCACGAACAGATCGCCACACTGGCCGCGATGGCCAAGGCCGCGGATGGCGACGCGGCGTACGCAATGGGAGCGGGCGTGCCGGAGGCGCAACGGCTCTTTGCAGCCGCGGACGTCGATTTCGGCCACGCACTGACGGCCTGCACGAGCGCGGCAAGTGCGGCGCCGGATGCGCCCGCATCCGGCGCAAATCCAGCCGCCGCGGACGCAGACGCATCCGACGCTTCGCCCGCGACCCATGCAGCAGGCACGACAGCCGCGCAGTCCACCTGCGCCGCCCGCGAACCGCTGCTCGGCCGCGCGGCCACCCGGCTCGACGCGGTCCTCGCGTTGCCTGCTGCAACCGGCGCCCCACGCGCGGTGGCCGCGGCAACCGAACTCGCGGCGATCGCCCAGGCACGGGCGGACGACTGCAAGAGCGGCGACGCGTGCGCTACCCTCAAGGCCGCATTGCCGGCCGCTTACGCAAAACCGCGCACGCTCGCAGCGAACGGCGCCCCCGATCCCGAAGGTCTGGCGGTGGCCAGTTTTGGCGACGAAGCGCTCACCTATCTGCAGGACAAACAAACCGGCAAGCAATGCGACTACCGCAGCTTCCTGAACAGCACGCCATGCGCGACGGCGATCGCACCGGCGGATCTCAAGCAGGCGATCAACCTGTACGCGCAGCAGGCCGCACGCGGTGGCAATAGCGGCCTGCAATCCCTGCGCTTTATCGCAGCGTGGGCGCTGGAGGGGAAGGCGCGCGTCGCGTCGCTGATCGACGATCCGCTCGCGCAACGTTTGCTGGTTGCGTATGCGCTCGCGCGCGAAGGCGACATCGTGAACGATCAACCGGCGAGCGCGTTCGAATACTACGGCGGCTACGACAACAGTTACGGCCCGACTGGCTATGCCGATGCGGCTCGCGGCGACAAGGGCATCAAATCCAATCCGGCGTTGGTGTCGCTGGTCGAGGCGATCCAGCAACGGGGCATCGATCATGTGGCGGGCGCCGACCGTCTCGCCGCGCTGGCGTATCGTGTCGGCCGTTACGATTTCGCCGGTACGCTGGCGGCGCGCGAACACAGCGCGCTCGCAAGCTGGGTGAGCGCAAAACTGGCCTTGCGCCGCGGCGATACGGCGGCTGCCGTGCAGGCCTATGCGCAGGCATCCAAAGCATTTCCCGCCACCGATGCGAGCGTCGAACCGGCTGGCGCACTGTTGATTAAAGGCGAGCAGGCGGTGTTGACGCTGTCGCGCGGCCAATATATCGAGGCGCTCGGCTATCTGTTCGACGCGGCATCCCGACAGGACAAGACCGGCCTGGACGACGACTCCGTCTCCGAAGTCGCCTACGGCAGCGACATGGCCTATATCGCCGAGCGCGTGCTCACCACGGACGAACTGAAGCACTTCGTCGACTTGCGCGTCCCGGCATCGGCGGTGCCTCCTGTGCCGGCGTCCAATGCGGGTGCGGATGCCTACTATGCGTTGCACCAGACCGCCGCCGATTCGTTGCGTTACCTGCTCGCGCGCCGTCTCGTGCGCGATGGCCGGATCGACGATGCACTGCCGTATTTCCCCGCCGACAACGACCCGCGCTACAGCACCTTTAGTTGGGAAGGCGGCCAGACGACCCGCAAGCAATTGCAGCTTCGCAAGCTCGCGCGCGACTATGCGGCCGCGCTGGACGAGGCGCAGCATGCATGGTTGAGTGCGAACCGCGCGCATGGCTGGTTCGACGCGGCGACGCTCGCGAAGCAGTACGGCATGGAGTTGATGGGTTACGAGCAAGGACCGGATTATCACGACGTCGACGGTGCGTTCGCGGGCGGATCGGGGCGTTCAGGTGTGATCGGTGCGCGGGGGAGTGGTGCTTCCAATGCCGGTGCGGCCAGCGCGCCGGCGACACCGGATACGCCGGCGGCGCGCGCCGAGGCGGATCTGGCCGGACCGTTCGTGACCGCGGACGAGAAGCGCCGCTACGCGGCCAGCGAGAGCAAACCGTTGGTGCGCTTTCACTACCGCGAAATCGCCGCCGACTACATCGCCAAAGCGGCGGACGGGTTGCCGCCGCGTTCGCAGGCATTCGCTGCCGTGCTTTGCCGTGGGACGGACTGGACGCACAACGACGATCCGGCGCGCGCGCTCGCGTTCTATCAGCGCTATGTCAAAGAGGGCGCTTACGTGGACTTCGGCGGCCCGTTTGGCACGCTGTGCCCGACACCGGATTTCCGCGCTGCGGCGACGTTCACTTACACCCAGGCCTGGCGCAACGTGAAGCGCGATGCGGGGCGCAATAGGAAACCTGTGGCATTGATTGGCTTGCTGATCGCCTTGGGTTTGATCGGCGTGGGGGTCTGGCGCTATCGGAGGGGGAGAGCGCAACGTACCGGCGCCGACGGCAAGTGATCGCGCTTTCAGGCCTCGCCTGCCGCCGCCATCCACCCAAAGCGCCGCGACAGCCTTAGCGTGGCGGCGCGCAAAGTCTGCGCCGGGCCGCCCGCGAGTTCGCTGTCGAAGCTGCCGCTCGGCCCCATCACCGCGAGCACCAGGCAGATGCTGCCGGTATGGTCCAGCACCGGCGCGGCCAGCGTGTCGATGCCTGGCACCGGCCGGCTCAGTGCGGTGTCGATGCCGTCCGCGCGGATTTGCGCGAGGCGTTCGGTGTAGGCCTTTGTCTCCTCGGCCTCGGTGCCGGCCAGCCGCAAATGATCCTGCGCCAGCAGGCCGTGGCGCACGTCGTCCGCGACATAAGCAGCAAACACGCGCCCGATAGCGGTATTCACCAGCGACATCACCGTGCCGACCCGCAAGCTCACATGCAGCGGCCGCGCTGATTCTTCCAGACGTACGACGGTCGGCCCGAGCGGCCCGAGCACTGCCATCGCGACACTCATTCCCGTCGACGCCGCCAGTTCGACCACTTCCGGTTCGGCCTCTCGCGTGGGCGACAAACGCTGCAAGCCGATCAAGCCAAGCTCCAGCGCTAAAGGCCCGGCTTCGAAGCAACCCGCGGCATCGCGATTCAGCAAGCCGATCTTGAGCAGACTCACCAGATGCGGAAACGCCTTGGCCGGCGGCATGCCGGCCGCCGCCGCAAGGTCGCGCAGGCTCAACGGCCGTGCGGCTGCTACCAGCGCGCCAAGCAACTCGCCGGTGCTATCGAGCGACTGGATGCCGCGCTGCGGTTTCGCATCGGCGGAAGCGGAGGCAGAAGCAGCAGAAGCGCCGATGCCTGTGGATGAGGTGTCGAACGAATCGGTCACGATGCGGATGAAGCTAGTAAAGAAGGCGCTGCCGCCAGTTCGGCGGCGATGTCATGAGCGGCGGCAAGCAGTGCGCGAGCCGTCGGACCATCGGCGGCTACGTCGATCGCGCCCGTCGAGCCGATCACCGTCAGTGCGAGGCACAACTGGCCGCCGGCATCGAGCACCGGCGCGCTCAAACTGCTGATGCCCGGACTCGGCGTGTCAACGCTGAATGCGAGTCCGCGCGCGCGGATGTCGTTCAAGGCGGTCTCGAACGCAGCGCTCTCGCCAGATGGCGTCATGGCGCTACCACGCGAGCCCGACTGATTCGCCCACATCGCTGCCAGCGCTTCGCGTGGCAGGTAGGCGCAAAACACGCGCCCCGTCGACGTAGCCGGCAGCGACATCACCGTGCCCACATGCAGATTCACATGCAGCGGAAAGCCCGCATGTTCATAGCGGACGATGGTCGGCCCTTGCGGCCCCGCAATACAGATCGCGACGCTAAACCCGATTGCCTCGGCTAACGCCGCCACGCGCGGCACGGCGGCGCGAAACGCCGGCTGGTTCTCCAGATGCATCAATCCGAGCCGCAACGACAACGGACCGGGTTCATAACGGCCCGACAATTCGTCGCGTTTGATCAGACCTAAGCGGCTCAAGCTAACCAGATAGGCGTGCGCTTGCCCCGGCGCAATCTGCGCGGCGGCGGCAAGATCGGACAACGCGAGCGGACTGCGCGCCTGCGCGAGCGCCAGCAACACGCGGCCGCCCACTTCGACGCTCTGAATCCCGCGCTGCGTCTTGCCGCCGTCTGCCGTCTCGCTGCCGCCCGCGCCCTTGCCGGCGGCCGATTTCGCTGCTGTGCTCACACCCGCGCTCGTCCGTAAAAAGGGTCCATGTTAGCCGATGCCCCGCGCGAAAGCCCGCGCCATCCAGTCCTTATCTTAGACGCTCGGAGATTTGCGTATAGCGATACATTTCGCTATTGACAAATAAACTGACGCGGCCATAAGATGCATTCACCCCGACATACCGGTGCAGTCACAGAGTCAAAACGGGGCGAGACAACCCCCAATACCGTCAGCCCGCGCATCTGAAATCCGTACGCGCAGCCGGCCGTCTCGCCTCACATTCCACTTTTGAGGGAGACAAGCATGGCAAAGGCATTCGCATCCCAGGCCGACCTGGAAGTCAAGAAAGTCACGTGGACCAAGCTGTCCGAGAACGCTTACGCGTACACCGCTGAAGGCGATCCGAACTCGGGCGTGATCATCGGCGACGACGGCGTGCTGATCGTCGACACCACCGCCACGCCGGCCATGGCGCAAGACCTCATCGCGAAGATTCGCAGCGTCACCGATAAGCCGATCAAATACGTCGTGCTGTCGCACTACCACGCGGTGCGCGTGCTGGGTGCGTCGGCGTATTTCGAAGAGGGCGCGCAGGAGGTGATCGCCAGCCGCGGCACCTACGAGATGATCGTCGAGCGCGGCGAAGCGGACATGAAGTCGGAAATCGAACGCTTCCCGCGTCTGTTCGCCGGCGTTGAAACCGTGCCGGGCCTGACGTGGCCCACGCTGGTGTTCGAAAAGGAAATGACGCTGTTCCTCGGCAAGCTGGAAGTGCGTATCGCGCATCTGGGCGCGGGTCATACGAAGGGCGACACGGTGGTGTGGCTGCCGTCGCAGAAGGTGCTGTTCTCCGGCGACCTGGTTGAATACGACGCAGCGTGCTATTGCGGCGACGCTCAACTCGAACAATGGCCGGCCACGCTCGAAGCATTGCGCGCGCTGAAGGCCGAGAAGCTGGTGCCGGGCCGCGGTCCTGCATTGACCACGCCGGAAGACGTCAACAAGGGCCTCGATTACACGAAAGACTTCGTGACCACGCTGCTCCAGCAAGGCCGCGAAGCCGTCGAACAGAAGCTCGATCTGAAAGCCGCAATGGCGCATACGCGCAAGGCAATGGACCCGAAGTTCGGCCACGTGTTCATCTATGAGCATTGCCTGCCGTTCGACGTTTCGCGTGCGTTCGACGAAGCGAGCGGCATCACGCATCCGCGTATCTGGACCGCGCAACGCGACAAGGAAATGTGGGATGCGCTGCAAGCCTGATTGAAAATCTGACCACCGCATAGAAACGCCGGAACGCGTCAAGCAGAGCAGAGAAGGACGGAGACACAAGATGAGCATCAACTACCAGACGCTGTCGTTCGAGTATCGGCCGTGCCGTGAGCAAAGCGGCGCGGAGCAGGCGCGTTATCCCGTGATCGTGGTCGGCGCGGGGCCGGTGGGCCTCGCTACGGCGATCGATATCGCGCAGCAGGGCGTGCCGGTCGTACTGGTCGACGACGATTGTTCGTTGTCCACCGGTTCGCGGGCGATCTGCTTTTCGAAGCGTTCGCTCGATATCTTCGACCGGCTCGGCTGCGGGCAGCGCATGGTGGACAAGGGCATCAGCTGGAATGTGGGCAAGGTGTTCCTGAAAGATGAACTGGTGTACACGTTCAATCTGCAGCCGGAGGCGGGTCACCATCGGCCCGCGTTCATCAATCTGCAGCAGTACTACGTCGAAGGCTTTCTGCTCGAACGCGCGCAGGAGATGCCGAATCTCGAGATCCGCTGGAAGAGCAAGGTGGTCGGCGTGCAGCAGAGCGGCACGCCAGGTACGCAGGACGCCAGCGTAACGCTGACGATCGACACACCTGATGGTCAATACCCGTTATGCGGCCGCTATGTGGTGGCCGCCGACGGTTCGCGTAGTCCGATGCGCAATCTGATGGGACTCGACAGCAAGGGCGTCACGTTCAAAGACCGTTTCCTGATCGCCGACGTGAAGATGGAAGCGGAGTTTCCGACTGAACGCTGGTTCTGGTTCGATCCACCATTTCATCCGAATCAATCGGTGCTGTTGCATCGTCAGCCGGACAACGTGTGGCGAATCGATTTTCAGTTGGGCTGGGACGCGGATCCGGTGTTGGAGAAAACGCCGGAGCGGGTGATTCCGCGTGTGCGCGCGTTGCTCGGACCGGATGCGAAGTTCGAGCTGGAATGGGTCAGCGTCTATACGTTTTCGTGTTTGCGCATGGATCGGTTCCGGCACGGCAACGTGTTGTTCGCGGGCGATTCCGCGCATGGTGTGTCGCCGTTCGGCGCGCGCGGCGCGAATAGCGGCGTGCAGGATGCGGAGAACCTCGCATGGAAACTGGCGATGGTGCTCGACGGTAAAGCGTCCGATACACTGCTCGACACGTATGCAAGCGAGCGCGAATTCGCCGCGGATGAAAACATCCGCAATTCCACGCGCTCGACCGATTTCATCACACCGAAGAGCCCCGTGAGTCGCGTGTTCCGCGATGCGGTGCTGAAGCTCGCACGGCATCATCCGTTCGCGCGGCAGTTGACGAATAGCGGGCGACTGTCCGTGCCGGCGGTGCTGCGTGATTCTCCGCTGAATACACCGGATAGCGAAAGCTTTGAAGGTGCGATGGTGCCGGGCGCATCGTGCGTCGATGCACCGGTTCACGCAGACGGGCAACCTGTGTGGCTGTTACCGCAACTCGGCCAGCAATTTACGGGCGTGCTGTTCTGCGGCCCGCAAGGCATGGATCAGTCGACGCAAGCTGCGCTGGACGCATTGCGAAGCGGCCCGGTTCCGCTGAAGCTCGTCGTGGTGACGAGTGGCGATGCGCAGGTCGCGTTGGCTTCGGATGTCAAGGTGGTGCATGACGTCGATGGTCTTGTCGCCGCACGTTATGACGGCCAACCCGGCACGTTCTATCTGATCCGCCCCGATCAACACGTTTGCGCGCGTCGTCGGCAACTCGATGTGAGTTTTGTGCACGGCGCATTGAAGCGGGCATTGTGCGTGGAAGGCACGGCCTGAAGCGGGGCGCACGCAGCGCATCGGCAAAAGAAAATAGCAGGAGACAGTCATGGCATTGAACACGCAACCCAATCTCGCCCGCCCCGACGATTTCTACGAGGCGCTGATCGACATGCATCGCGATCTGGACGACGCGCAGAGTCAGTCGGCCAATGCGCAACTGATCCTGTTGCTGGCCAACCATATCGGCGATCACTTGACACTGCTTGAAGCGATGCGGCACGCCCGTGAAGGCGTGGTTGACGTTTCGCTGCAAGGTACACAGGCACATTCACTGGCCGCCTGAACATCGGTTACGGTAAGCAGCAGTAGTAAAAAACGCTTACGCGCGTGGCCGTTCGAGCCACGCGCAATTCACCATGGCAAGTGGCGTACCTATAGCGCCGCATGCCGTTCCGTTCCCGTAGCAAACAGACAACGCGGCGCATCAAGACGCCGGACCCAGCGGGTCCGTTGGACCCTCACGTTTGGAGATAATCGATGAGCCAATCCCTCGCCCCCACGCTCGCGCCGGGCGCATCCGGTGCTGTGCAAGACGACGTGTTGTATCGCAAGGTCTCGATGCGGATTATTCCGTTTCTATTCCTGTGTTACGTGGTGTCGTTTCTCGATCGCATCAATATCGGCTTCGCGCAATTGCAGATGAAGCACGACCTCGGTTTCAGCGACGCCATGTACGGTTTGGGGGCGGCGGTTTTTTACATCGGCTACGTGCTGTGCGAGGTGCCGAGCAACATGTTGCTGGCGCGTTTCGGCGCGCGCCGAACGTTCACGCGGATCATGCTGCTGTGGGGCATCGCGTCGGTCGGCATGATGCTGGTGTCGAAGCCCATGCACTTTTACGTGCTGCGTTTCATGCTCGGCGTGTTCGAAGCGGGTTTCTTTCCCGGCATCGTGCTGTATCTGACCTACTGGTACCCGGCACGGCGGCGCGCGGCCGTTCTGTCGATTTTCTTCGCGGGCGTCGCGGTGGCGGGCGTGCTCGGCGGCCTGGTGTCCGGCTGGATCATGCGCGATATGGGCGGCGTGATGGGGCTGTTCGGCTGGCAGTGGATGTTCGTGATCGAAGGGGCGCCGGCCATCGTGCTGGGCTTGATCGCCGCGTTTTATCTGCTCGACGGCCCGCAGCAGGCAAGCTGGCTCACCGCCGCCGAAAAGGCGCAACTGATCGCGCAGCGCGATGAAGATCGCCGCGCGGCATTCGACGCACATTCGGACGCACATTCATCGCGCTCTGTCATGCAAGCGCTGCGCAATCCTCGGGTGTATCTGTTTGCGTTCATCTACTTCTCGCTCACCTGTGCGTCGCTGACGCTGAATTTCTGGATGCCGTTGATGATTCGCGACTTCGGTGTTCACGATGTGCTGGCGATCAGCCTGTACACCGTGATTCCGAATGCCGTCGGCGCAGTGGGCCTGATTCTGATTGCGCGCCACTCGGACCGCCGTGGCGAACGACGCCGGCACTTCGCGGTTTGCACGATCGGCGGCGGTATCGCGCTCTCGCTTCTGACACTCCATCTGAGCAGCTTTCCGGCGATGCTCGCGATTCTCTCGGTGGCTGCCGTACTGATCTTCGCCGCGTTGCCGATTTTCTGGACCGTGCCGTCGGGCTATCTGTCCGGCGCGGCTGCGGCCGCCGGGATTGCGCTGATCAGCAGCATCGGCATTACGAGCGGGATTGTCAGCCCGTGGGTGATCGGTCTGATCAAGACGCATACCGGCAGCATGGATAACGCGCTGTATTTGCTGACCGCGCTGTTGTTCGTCAGCGGCGTGGCGTTGCTGCTCGGCGTACCGAAGGAAATGAAGCGTGTCTAAGGGCGTCCCTTGCGAGGCGCCGTTCAGGCGGATGGCGCCGGTTTGAACGTCATATCGGGTAGAGTCGCGTAAAGTCTCGCGCTTGTGCGTGTCCAACATCCGGATCCTCGCGATGTATTCAATCGAACCTGTTCCACTACCGCATGAAGGCCCATCCGATGTTTCGTTGTGGCGGGTCGATTTCGCTTTCGAAGCATCGTTGGAAGATGCCGCGTTCGCCGCGCTAAGCAGCGACGAACGCACGCGCGCCGGCAACTTTCACCGCCACGAAGACGCGCTGCGTTTTGCCACCGTGCGTGTGGCGTTGCGCGAGCAACTCGCGCGATATCTCGGCATGACGGCGCATGCCGTCCGATTCAAACTCGATGAAAACCGCCGTCCCTGTCTCGCCGATTCCGACGCCTGCGACTTCAACGTCTCGCATGCGGGTGCGTATGGGCTGATCGCGATATCGCCGCGCCGGCGTGTCGGCGTCGATATCGAGCAATGCAGCGATACCTTCGATTGGCGTTCGATCGTATCGCTGACGCTCGACGCGAGCGAGGCGGCATGGATCGAGCAGTTGGACGCCGCACAGCAGATCAGTGCGTTTTACGACGCGTGGGTCGCGAAAGAAGCGCTCGTCAAAACAACGGGCGTGGGCATCACGCGTGGCTTGCAGCATCTCACGGTGCTGCCGCGCGACGGCCTTCAAGTGACGCTGCGCAAGCAGATTCCCGACGACATGCGCGAGCTTGCCGCGCATTGGATCGCGGCGCCGGAAGGCTATGTCGCCTGCGTGGCGTGGTCGACGAAAACGTTCGCGTAATACAAGGCGCGCGTGGCGCCAGACACGTCTAGTTGCCGGGTTCGCCAAACACCATCGCTTTCGGCCATCCAATCGCCTGCACATGCGTGACGGGCTGCGCGAGTGCAACTGCCGCGCAAATCTTCCCCGACATCGGTAAATCGAGCACATGCCAGCGGCCATGTTCCGCCAAATCGAACGCGCCGACGGCGGTATCGCTCGACAGCAGATCCAGGTCGATATCGACGGGCGCATAGCGCAACGCATTGCACAAGCTCCCGTAACGCGCGCGTCGGCGTGAGCCTTCCGGCGTGTCGTCGGGTGTGGCGCCAGGCGAGGGGACGACGACGCTCAGACCGAGCGTGGCCGATGCAAGACCGATCACGATCCAGATGCCGGCGTACGCGATATCGATTGTGATGCCGCGGCCGTCCTGCGGATGGCGCGCGCGCAGTTTTTCATGGCCGTCGTCCTGCAAATCGACGGCTTGCGGTTCGCAGTCGAACAGATTCCCGACGATCCAGCGCGTCACCACGCGCGCGCTGATAAAGCGTTTGCGCAGCGGCGAGTTCGGATGAAGCCGTGCACGTTCGCGCTCGACCTTCGAGAGCCACGTTTCGCCTTCCTGGACCGGCACCGGCAGCCACTCGCAACGAAACCGCCACACCTGCAACTCACCCGCGCGCGGTGCGGCGACGCTGGCCGGATAGTGACGCGTCAGCGGACGCGCGACGAATTCCGGCGCGACGGCATGGACGACAGTGTGGGTGCTTCGTGCAGATTGATCGGCGCGCGGGACGTTGGCGCGATTGGCCGTCTGCGGCTCGATGCTGTCGCGCCCATGCGAGGACGGGCGATAAGCGAGTTCCATCGGCATACGCTTGGGCCCCTCAATGCATATACGTGACGCGGCGCGCTTGCACGTCGAGTTCGACTCCGGCGTCGAGCAGGTCGATGGCGAACCAGCGAATCAGCTTCAACACCCCACTGACGGCCGGCGCCGGCAACCATTCGTTCAGCATGCGCAAGGCCGCGCCGCTGTGGGTTTTTTGCAGCAGCGCGATGGTTTGCAGAATCACGGCTTCGTCCTTGCCGAGATCGCTGGCGCAGCGGCATCGCATGTCGAGCGGGCGATAGGACACGTGCATCAGCGACCGCATCAGCAGATCGAAATGTTCGATGCCGTCCTGCCGCAGGCCTACGCCGCTCAGGATGTCGCGCCAGTGCACGCCGCCGCGCGCCGTTTCGCACGCCGGCCGCAGCCAGGTGCGTACTGCGCTGAGGACCGTGCGATCGGGCGCATCGGCGGTGTCCCCGACGTGGTCGTCGACCAGTTCGGGACGGCTGCTGTATTGAGAGCGGAAGTTCATCGATGCTCCTGAATGGACACGGTCCAATGAGTCGCGCCGGCCTGATCGGATGAGAGCCGCGTCGCAGGCCAGCGCATGTCGCTTGCGACGGATAGGCGATGACGCAGCATTTGCGTCAGGGCGTGCTTCAAGTCTTTGCGGGTTGTGCCGGCAGCCATTCGCGTACGTGCTCGCTGCGCGCCGGACGTGCCGGTGCCTGGCCGGGCGTTTTCGGCGTGCCGACAAACAGGAATCCCACTAGCTGCTCGTTCGGCGCGAAGCCCAGCGCCTCGCGCAGTCGGGGTTCGTAGCAGTCCGGTCCGGTGGCCCAGAAGCCGCCGTAGCCGAGTGCGTGGATCGCATTCAGCATGTTCATCGTGGCGGCGCCCACCGCCAGCAACTGCTCGGTTTCGGGCACTTTCGGATGGGCCGAGAGCGCCGCGCCGAGCGCGATCACGAGGGGCGCCGCAAAGGCCTTCTGGCGCCGATGCGCATGCGCCGAGCGCGGCTCGCCAGGCGAACGGGCGCAGGCGAGGTCGACCAGCACGTCGCCGAGCTGGCCGCGTGCGTCGCCGCGGATCGTCACGAAGCGCCACGGCCGCAGATTGCCGTGATCGGGCGCGCGCAAGGCGGCGTCGAAAATCAGATCGAGCTCGGTGCCTGCCGGTCCCGGCTCGGTGAGCGGCCAATGAGACTGGCGCGAGAGCAGCACTTCAAGCGCGGCCGCCGCCTTCGCGCTGGCGGCGGACGGAGGCGCGGTTGCTGTGCGTTCGCTGGCGGTTGCAGGACGGCTGATATCGAGCGTGCTCATGATTTTGGTGTTCGGCTGATGGTATGGGCCGTATGATGAGCCAATTTTCACGTAAATGCAAATCATTCTCATTTAGAAAATGAATTGGACAGCGCATGGCATCGTGGATGGGTACGCGCTGCGGGTGGTGTAGAGGGCTTGCAGCCGAACGCTGAACTCAGACTTGCAACTAACGGTCAACCGCGCGAGGCGCCCCCGGCTATGATGGCGACATGCCGCAGCAAGCCTGCGCATCCTTGTCTACCCACGCTAGCCAATGTCAATAAAAACTCGAGACATCGCATCGACCTCGCACCCCATTGAGGCGGCGCAGCGCCTGCCTACCTTGATGCTGGCCATTGGCCTTTCGTTAGGCAGCGCGATCGCGCTGGGCCTTGCCCGTTTTGCCTACGCGCTGCTGTTGCCGTCGATGAAACTCGACCTCGGCTGGAGCTTTGCCGAGGCTGGCGCGATGAACACCGCCAATGCGCTGGGCTACCTGCTGGGCGCGCTCGCTTTTCCGCAACTCGCGCGCCGCTGGCCGCCCGGAGTACTGTTCGGTGCCGGCTGCGCGGTCACCGCGCTTCTGATGGCGATCAGCGGTTTGTTGGCCGACACACATTCGCTGCTCGCGTTGCGTGTAATTACCGGCGTGAGCAGCGCGGCGATTTTCATCAGCGGCGGCGTGCTCGCGGCGCGGCTTGCATCCGCGAGACCGCACGAGGCCGGATTGGTGCTCGGCCTGTATTACGGCGGGACCGGCTGGGGCATTGTCGCTTCGTCGGTGCTGGTGCCGTTGACGATTGTCGACGCCGTGCATGGCTGGCAGTTTGCGTGGTTCGCGCTCGCGGCGGCGTGTGCGGCATTTGCCGCGATTGCCGTCGGCGCCGCCAGGAAGATCGACAAGGTTCATGCGCCCGGCTCGTCCGCCGCACATGCTGCCGATACCGCTGAAGCGCCGCGCTGGCCGCGTTTCAGCCTCGCGCTGGCGGGCTATGGATTGTTCGGGGTCGGCTATATCGGCTACATGACGTTCATCGTCGCGCTGCTGCGCAACGCGGGCATGAGTGCGGCGGTGGTGACCGGCTTCTACCTGTTGCTCGGCGTGGCGACCGTGGTATCGGCGCGGCTGTGGTCCGGTTTGCTCGACCGCATGCGCGGCGGTCATGCGCTCGCGATACTCAACGCGTTGCTCGCGGTGGCAACGCTGCTGCCCGCGTTGTTCACGCAACCCTGGGTGGCGTTCGTCTCCGGCGTGCTGTTCGGCGCGACGTTTCTCTCGGCCGTGGCGTCGACCACGGCGTTCGTGCGCCACAATTTGCCGGTGAGTCACTGGGCCAAGGGCATTAGCGCATTCACGATCGTGTTTGCGTTCGGACAGATCGTCGGGCCGATGGTGATCGGCTGGGTCTCGGATGGCGCGGGTCTCGCCCGCGGGCTGGTTTATTCCGCGTTGCTGCTGGCGGCCGGTGCGGCGCTGGCGGCTTGCCAGAAGCCTTTACGTAAATCGACGTGAAGCCTGACTGAATTGTCCTAAGGAATTACCGGAATACCGGGCGACTGTCTCCACAACGTACACTCGGTCCCTTGTTCCCTGCGCAGAGAGAAATCGTGCCCGTCATCACCTGCATCGAAGATTTACGCGTGCTCGCTCGACGGCGTGTGCCGCGCATGTTCTACGACTACGCCGACAGTGGCTCGTGGACTGAAAGTACCTACCGCGCCAACGAGAGCGATTTCCAGCGCCTGAAGCTGCGCCAGCGCGTGGCGGTCAACATGGCCGGCCGCAGCACGCACACGGAAATGATCGGTCAGGCGGCCGCCATGCCGGTGGCGATCGCGCCGACCGGTTTGACCGGCATGCAGCACGCCGACGGTGAAATCCTCGCGGCGCGCGCGGCCGAGAAGTTCGGCGTGCCGTTCACCTTGTCCACGATGAGTATCTGTTCGATCGAGGACGTTGCCGCGCAGACCACCAAACCGTTCTGGTTCCAGCTTTATATGATGCGCGACCGCGATTTCATTGTGCGGCTGATCGAGCGCGCTCGCGCGGCAGGGTGCAGCGCCTTGATGTTGACACTGGATCTGCAGATTCTTGGGCAACGTCACAAGGACATCAAGAACGGGCTCTCGGCGCCGCCCAGGCTGACCCCCGCGAATCTCGTCAATCTCGCGACCAAGCCGCGCTGGTGTCTCGGCATGCTCGGCACCCGGCGGCGTACCTTCGGCAACATCGTCGGTCATGCGAAGGGTGTCGGCGATCTGTCCTCGCTGGGCTCGTGGACCGCCGAGCAGTTCGATCCCACGCTGAGTTGGGCGGACGTCGAGTGGGTCAAGAAGCAGTGGGGCGGCAAGCTCATTCTGAAAGGCATCCTCGATGCTGAAGATGCGCGTCTTGCCGCCGACAGCGGCGCGGACGCGTTGATCGTCTCCAACCATGGCGGACGTCAACTCGACGGTGCGCCCTCTTCGATCGCGGCGCTGCCCGAAATCGCACGCGAGGTCGGCTCGCGCATTGAAGTGTGGATGGACGGCGGCATTCGCAGCGGACAGGACGTGCTGAAGGCGGTTGCGCTCGGCGCGAAAGGCACGCTGATCGGGCGCAGCTTCCTCTACGGCCTGGGGGCGATGGGCGAGGCGGGCGTTACGCGGTGCCTGGAGATCATCCACAACGAACTGGACATCACCATGGCCTTTTGCGGCCACACCGACATCCGTCAGGTAGACGAGCGAATCCTGCTGCCTGGCACGCGTTGAAGGCCGGTGGCTGACGACGACGCCATCCCGCGGCCCGCGCTTTCGCTGATGGCGGGTTCGTACCAGGCTTGATTGGGGAAGGCAGCCGCAGGCCGCGGAAACGAGACGAATCGTGGAACATCCACATCTCCAGGCCGGCACCCTGTGGCCGGCTATCCTGCACCAGACCGAGCATGCGCTGCGGTGTGGCGCGTTGCGGCCGATCGAGACCACCCAGGTGCTGATCGAAGACCACGGCGTACCGTTTCTCGTTCGCCAGGTTTCAAGCCTCGCTCGCAAGGAGGCGGCGCGCCAGGCGCCCAAAGACAACAAGACGGTTAAGACCGATGGAGCGGCGACGCGCAGCCCGGTCAATCCGTTCCTGCCTTATGATCCAGACCTCTTTGTGGCCGATCTCTCGGACACGCACATCGCGTTGCTCAACAAATTCAACGTCATCGATCATCATCTTCTGATCGTCACACGTTGCTTCAGATCGCAGGAAACGCTGCTCGATCTGGCGGACTTTGCTGCCTGGTTCACCTGCCTGGCCGAGTGCGATGGCGTGGGTTTCTACAATGGCGGCGCGCAGGCGGGCGCGAGTCAACTCCACAAGCATTTGCAGATCGTGCCGTTGCCGCTCGCGGAATCAGGTCCGCCGCTTCCCATTGAGTCCGTTCTTGGGTCCGTACGCATGGAAGGTCGGATTGGCAGGCTACCCGGCCTGCCGTTCCGGCACGCCATCGCCTATCTGGAACGCGCGCCTGCCGAATCAAGCCAAGCCGCACAGGAAGCGCTCGATTGCTACCACGCATTGCTCGACGCGGTGGGCCTGCGCGCAATCGAAGCGAGTGGCGAACTGCACCCGTCGGCACCGTACAACCTGCTTGTCACCCCGCAATGGATGCTGCTGGTGCCACGGACCCTGGAGCGAGTGGAGGGCATTTCGGTGAATGCACTGGGTTTTGCGGGATCGCTCTTTGTGCGCGACACAGCACAGATGCAGATCATCAGAAGGCTGGGTCCGATGACCGTGCTGGAACGCGTCGCGGTTCCTATCGTCATCGGGCAATGAAAGCAGACGTCGCTATTTCTCCAGTCGCCTAAAATATAAGCATGGTTTCGCCTCAAAGGAGGTTGCCATGACTGAATCGATGATGAGTTTCGTAGTGGGAATCGTGGTGGTGTGCTGTCTCGTGATCTTTACAGCGGTACGCTACCGGCGCGAACACAGAGACCAGTTGAACGACCAGCCGGTTTCCCGCTGGTTGCACGCCCATCCGCTCAAAGACTGGCTGCACCATAAGCACTGAAGACTTGGGCGTTCCGATGCGCGGCAGGTGGGCGCCGGCGTAGCGGCAACGCCCCCGGTCGAGAAACCGGCGGTATCCCGCTTAAATCCTCAACTCAGACAGAATCTGTTCAGCGAGAAAATCGCAGGGCGGCCGTGCTGAGCGGGCACTGCGCGCAAGGACCACTTCAAGTTCGTTCAGGGGCGGCAAGCCTTCATTCTGCGAGAGCTGAACAAGGTGCGCCGGCACGCTGCATCGCGCCAGCGGCGCTATCGCGAGCCCGGCTTCGACCATGCTGATCAGGCCCAGCAAACTCGGGCTTTCGTAGGACATCCGATACTTGATATTTTCACGCTGAAGCGCGCTGACGGCATAGGCGCGTGCCGTACTGCCGTGTTCGAAAACGGCAATGGGAAGCGGCCGCTCCTTCCACACTTTTCTTGCGGGCGATCCGGCCCATACCATCGGCTCGAAGCGAATAAATTCGCCCACCACGCCCCGCGTTTTCGTGAAGCAGGCCAGGTCGAGCGTATTGTCTTTCAGCAAGGGAACGAGCGCATTGCTGGGCAAACCGATGACGCGAATTTCCACACGAGGATGCGCGATCGCGAACTTTCCCAGAACCGGAGGCAGCAACGATGAAGCGTAGTCGTCGGGCACGCCGATCGTGACGCGGCCCTTCATCTCCGGGCGAACCACCGAAGCCCACGCTTCCTCCCGCATGGCAAGCATCCGGCGGCCATAATCCAGAAGCGTCTTGCCCTCGGCGGTAATCGCGACGTTGCGGGTGCTTCGCACGAAGAGCGGTTTCCCCAACGCATCTTCAAGTGCTTTGATCTGCATGCTCACCGCCGACGGCGACCGGTGCACGGACGCCGCCCCTCCCGCGAACGAACCTGTATCGGCGACCGCCGCCACCATTTCCAGCACGTCGAGATCGAGTTTTTTCACTTTGAGCTGTTTTCAAATTCGTCAGAAAATCTGAGTAATGGGTTCAGTTTAATTCGTTTTACTGGCGTATGCATATCGGCCGATACTGATGCCACTCATGCTGAGCCCTTGAAGGGAGCCCGCGACAATGCACGGTACGGTATCGATTTACGGATTTCTGGCGGTCGGCGGCATGCTTGCAGTGACACCGGGTCCGAACATGGTCTACGTCATGTCGCGCTCGATCGCGCAGGGACGCACGGCCGGGCTGATATCGCTGGCGGGCGTCATGCTGGGATATCTCTTCTATATGTTCGGCGCGGCGTTCGGCATCACCGCGCTTTTCCTGAGCGTGCCTTATGCTGCCAGCGTGCTGGGTGCGGTGGGGGCGGCGTATCTGTTCTACCTTGCGTGGCAGGCCGTGAAGCCGGGTGGCCGTTCTCCGCTGGAGGTCCGTGATCTGCCGCGCGAACGGCCGCGCCGGCTTCTGGCGATGGGGGCAACCACCAGCCTGTTGAATCCCAAACTCGCGATGATCTTTCTATCGCTCCTGCCGCAATTCATCGACTATCAGGACGGCAGCGTTTTCAGGCAATCGCTCATGCTCGGTTCACTGCTGATTGTGGCGTTCGCTTCGGTCAACGGGCTGGTGGCAATCTGTTCCGGCAGCATGGCGACGTTCCTCTCGCGTCGTCCAGGATTTCTGCTGGCTCAGCGCTGGATGATGGGCATTGTTCTGATCGCACTCGGCGCGCACATGACCGTCGACGCATTGAAGCTGGCAGGCATCGCCTGATCAGATCGCGATCGACGGAATGCTCTTCATGCAGCGGAGGGCAAACATCGAGCGGCTGTGGCGGATGCCGGCGATCTTGTAGAGCTTCTCGCGTAGAAAGCGTTCGTAGCCCGCCGTGCCGTCGACCGCCACTTTCACCAGGTAGTCGTAGTCGCCCGACACCAGATACGCTTCCAGTACTTCCGGCAACATCGCCAGTTCGGCGCCGAAGCGCGCGAGTGCATCGTCGTCGTGACGGTTGAGCGTGACTTCGAGCAGCACTACGTCGGCGAAGCCGAGTTTCTGCTGATCGAGCAAGGCGACATAGCCCCGGATATACCCCTCGGCTTCCAGTTGACGCGTGCGATTCCAGCACGCCGTAGTCGACATGCCGACCAGTTCAGCAAGTTCGGCATTGCTCAGGCGCGCGTTCTTCTGCAATTCGCGCATGATCTTCCGATCCTGGTTGTCCAGTGGGCGATTTCGGGTAGACATGGCATCGACGGAAGTTAATTCAGATAAATGCCATTATAAAGGAAGATCATTCTGCGTGCGGCGGATGATTGCACCGCTTTAAGAAGCATATCCAGCCTGCCTCCGGGTATATTTTCAGGGTGCATTCATGCCCGGGACAACCGTCCGGGCCGCCGGCCCTAGGCCAGCGGTCTTGCGCGGCCACGAGCTGCCATCCGGTGTCTCGCTGCCTTCACAGGAAGACAGCACGCGGGCGAATTCCGGCGTCACCCGCGCCGGAAGACGCGCTCGCCGGGCATGGTGCATTTTCTTAACCGAATGCTTGCCGGCACCGGCCGTCCATCCGTTGTCCTTGAACGGTCTTCGAGCGCGGCGGTGACGTTTGCGTTGGTGAGCAGTTTGCTGGTCGGCATGGGCGCCTTGATGGCGGCGGTTCGCTGACCCCGTTCAACTGGGTTTGCCCGGCACTCTGAGCGCGCTTTGTACAGCGACACTGCGATAGGCGTCGCGACAGAATTGCATGCCGCCTTCATGCGTGCCGTTGACGGCAGCCGCGATATGCACGGAGCGTTCCGGACTATCGACCCGTTCCGGCGTCGCGGGATTGACGAGGGCTGCGTTGATGGCGAGCGGATCGGTAGACGAAGCGCGCATGATGCCGATGCCCTTGATCGTCACCGCGAGACAGGGGTCCGGTACTTGTGGGCCATGAGTGGCGGCGACGTTGAAATTGATGTTCAGCGTCCAGAAGCCCTCATGTATGTTCTGATGAATGATCACTGCCCTCACTACGTCCTGATGTGACAGCGTGTATTCGTTGCTTGCCATCGGTCCCTCCTTGCTCGTACGCAGTCTGTGCGTGCGTGTGCAGATATGGCATTTTGCGCGGACTAGGGGACCTAGTTTTACGCACCGTTTTGTACAGTGCAAGTGAAAAGGAATGAGTGCCGATCCATTACTGCTATCGATGGATGGCGACATGGAGGGGCGAGGCCGTCGGGAAACGCGGCGTGCCCGGACAGGCAGCGCCGCGCGGACCGATCTTCAGGTGAACTGTCTATGCTGCAACGAGTTAATGGAAGATGAGGTACAGGATAATCAGTACGATAAGTGGGACGCCGAGCAGCCAGCCGAGAAGATAAGGCATGATGTGTCTCCTTGAATATCAACGATTGAATACGCTGGAAACTTAGCATCCGGCATGCCTGACGTGATTCGCCGTCGCCGCAGACCTGCCGCCAAGTTTCAAACCCTCGCTTCAAACCCCGCGAATCAAGGCAAATTCTCCCTCAGCACAATACTGAACTGCACAGGTTTAACGTCACTCATCGCCTCGCGTTTTTCCCGTACGTTGCGGAAAATGCGCAAACAATTCCCCACCATGGCCTGCGGTGTTTGTGTGATCAATGCATCCATGGTCCCGTCGATCAGGAGGGCTCTCGTGTCCGGCGTCAATCCGTGCCCGACAAACAGGATCTTCTGCTCGGCACGGGCTTCGACAATCGCGCGAGCGACCCCGTCAGATCCACCGCCACTGTTGTAAATTCCCGCGAGATCAGGATGCTGTTCCAGCAGCTTGCGCGTCTGCGCATAGTTGCGCTCGCTATCGTCGTGCCCCTCTCGCAAGCCGATGACCCGCACCTGCGGAAACGTCGATTCGATCAGGTGCAGAAAACCGATCTCGCGTTCTTCATGGCCACGATAGTTGAGGCTGCCCGCCAGCATCGCGATTTTCCCACTTGGCCGTGGACCCATGAAGCGTCCCAGCAGCAACGCTGCCGTTCGTCCGGCTGAGCGATTGTCGATGCCCACGTACGCCAGTCGCCGCGCGTTCGACAAATCTGAAATCAGCGTAATAGCCGGCACGCCTTGATCGGCGAGCGTATTCACCGCATCGCGTACGACGGGATGCTCGAGCGCCATGAACACGACACCGTCCGCACGTTGTCCGTAGTGCAGCAGACGGTCCGCGAGTTCTTTCGGGTTGAAACTCTCGACGTAGTGGACGCGGCATTTCATGTCCAACGCATTCCACTGATCGTGCGCGAAGTCGATGTAATCGCCGAGCATGTGCAAATAGCGATTGGTGCCGGCGGGCAGAAGAAACGCAATGCGCATGGGTTTTGAAGCAGACGCCGCGGGGGTTTCCGGCGTGAGCAGATAACCGAGTTGCGCGGCCGCCTGAAGCACACGTTGCGCGGTGACCGCGCGTACGCCTTCGCGGCCATTGAGTACGCGATCCACCGTGGCGGTCGAGACGCCGGCGGCGCGCGCAATGTCGGGAATGCGCGCCCGCGTGGTTGCGGTGACGAGAAGCGGTTCGGACATAGCCGTCCTTCGCAGAGTGGAAGTCCATCAAAAACCATCAAGTTCGCGGTTTGACAGCAATTGCCGCGCACGCCTAGTCTTGCAGCTATCGCACGACGGCTGATACGCAGTGACCGGAAATCAGAGCGGTGTCAGCGAGCGATGATGGTTTTTGATGGATTCGACAGTCACATCAATTATAAGCAAGGAGACACCCAAATGACCAACCTCGCGAGACGCACGTTGCTGCGTGCCGCTGCCGCCATGCCGGTAGCCGGCGCGCTGGGCTTTCCGGCGATCGTGCGCGCGGCGTCCGGCCCGGAATTCGTGTTCAAGTACGGCAACAATCTGCCGCTCACGCATCCGCTGAACGTGCGCTCGCAGGAAGCGGCCAACCAGATCAAAGAGGCGTCGAAGGGGCGCATGGAGATCCGGATATTCCCTAACAACCAGTTGGGCGGCGATACCGACATGCTTGCGCAGGTGCGCAGCGGCGGCATTGAGATGTTCACGCCGTCCGCACTGGTGGTTTCTACACTCGCGCCATCGGTCGCGATCAATGCGGTTGGATTTGCGTTTAGCGACTACAACCAGGTATGGAGCGCGATGGACGGCAAGCTCGGCGCCTACGTGCGCGCCGCGATGCAGAAGGCCGGGCTCGAGTCGTTTGAAAAGATGTGGGACAACGGTTTTCGTCAGACCACGACCAGCAACGGGCCGATTGTCAGCGCGCAAAACATGCGCGGTCTGAAGATCCGTGTGCCGGTGAGTCCGCTCAGCATCGACATGTTCAAGGGCCTGGGCGCCGCGCCGACCAGCCTGCAATTCAGCGAAGTCTATTCGTCGTTGCAAACGCATATCGTCGACGCACAGGAAAATCCGCTGCCGATCGTGCAGGTCGCGAAGCTCTACGAGGTGCAGAAGTATTGCTCGTTGACCAACCACATGTGGGACGGCTACTGGTTCGTGCTGAACCAGCGCGCGTGGCAACGTTTGCCGAAGGACCTGCAAGCAATCGCCAGCGATGCGTTCAATCAAGGCGCGCTGAAACAACGCGACGACGTTCGCAAGCTCAATGAAGCCGCCGTCGCGGATCTGCAAAGCAAAGGCCTCGCCATCAACCGTCCGGCGCCGGACACGTTCCGCGCGGCGCTGCGCCAGGCGGGTTTCTACGCCGAATGGAAGAGCAAGTTCGGCACGCAGGCGTGGGACCTGCTCGAACAATCGGTCGGCAAGCTGGCTTAACCGCAAGCGGCGAACCTTGAGTTCCGACCGTGCGGCACATTGGTGAGCATGACGCGAAGCGCGGCGAGCGGCCGCGAGGAGGCATCCGTATGTCGAATCACGCATTGAATCCGGCCGAGGCAGCCGTCGCGTTGCACGCGACGAGCCTGCCGCGCCGCTGGCTGCGAAGCTTCGATCGCGGCTTGATCGCGCTCGTCGAGGTCTGTGCGGCGGCGCTGCTGGCGGTGGAGATCGTCGTGCTGCTGGCGGGCGTGATCTGCCGCTATGCGCTGCACCAGCCGCTGGTGTGGTCGGACGAACTTGCCGGGATTCTGTTCCTGTGGCTCGCCATGCTGGGCGCCGTACTTGCGTTGCGGCGCGGTGAACATATGCGGATGACGGCTTTCGTCAGCCGTCTTTCGGCGCAGCGGCGCGCATTCGTCGATACACTGGCGATCGCTGCGTCGATCGCCTTACTCGCGCTGCTGATCGGACCCGCTTACGACTATGCGTCGGGCGAGGCAGCGATCGTCACACCCGCACTGGAGATCAGCAATGCATGGCGCGCGCTCGCGTTGCCGATTGGCGCCGCGCTCATGCTGACCGTCGGCCTGATTCGTCTTGCTCAGGTGAGTCGCTTGCGCGACGTGCTGATCGTGCTCGCGATTGCCGCGCTATTGGGCGTCGTGGCTGTATTCGCCGGTCCGTGGTTCCAGACGCTCGGTAAGGCCAACCTGGTAATCTTCTTCGTCGGCGTAGTGGCGATCGGTATTTTTTCAGGCGTGCCCATTGGCTTTTCGTTCGCGCTTGCCACGTTCGGCTATCTCGGGCTCTCGACCTTCACGCCGCTCGAGGTCGTAGTGGGTCGTATGGATGAGGGGATGTCTCATCTGGTGTTGCTGGCGGTGCCATTGTTTGTGTTTCTCGGCTTGCTGATCGAAATGACCGGGATGGCGCGCGCGATGATCGAGTTTCTCGCGAGCCTCGTCGGGCACTTGCATGGTGGTTTGTCGTTCGTGCTGATCGGCGCGATGTATCTGGTATCGGGCATTTCCGGTTCGAAAGTCGCGGACATGGCGGCGATCGCGCCGGTGCTGTTTCCGGAAATGAAAAAGCGCGGCGCTTCAGAAGGCGACCTGGTTGCGCTGCTTGCCACCACCGGCGCGCAAAGCGAAACCATTCCGCCGAGCATTGTGCTGATTACAATCGGGTCGGTGACCGGCCTGTCGATCTCCGCGCTTTTCACCGCGGGGATGCTGCCAGCCGCCGTGCTTGCGTTGATTCTGTGCGTGGTGGTGTGGTGGCGCTACCGCAAGGAGGACCTGAGCGGCGCGCAGCGTTTCAGCAAGCGGCAGATCGGGCGTCTGTTTGTTGTCTCGCTGCCGGCGCTCGCGCTGCCGTTCGTGATCAGAATGGCGGTGGTCGAAGGTGTGGCGACAGCGACCGAAGTATCGACCATCGGCATTGCGTATTCGATGGTGATCGGGCTGCTCGTCTACCGGCGGTTCGAGTGGAAGCGCCTTGGCCGCATGCTGGTGGACGCGGCGACCCTGTCCGGTGCGATCCTGTTCATTATCGGTTGCGCGACGGCCATGGCGTGGGCGCTGACGCAATCCGGCTTCTCGCAGGACCTCGCGCAACTGATGGGCTCGATGCCCGGCGGCGCGTATGGCTTTCTCGCCGTGTCGATCGTCGTATTCGTGATGCTCGGCAGTGTGCTCGAAGGTATTCCCGCCATCGTGCTGTTCGGACCGCTGCTGTTCCCGATCGCACGGATCGCGGGGGTCAATGCAGTGCACTACGCGATCGTCGTGATTCTTTCGATGGGTGTGGGTCTGTTCTCGCCGCCGTTCGGAGTCGGTTACTACTCGGCGTGTGCGATCAGCAAGGTCAATCCCGACGCGGGGATTCGTCCGATTGTCGGTTATATGGCGGCTTTGATCGTCGGCCTGATTCTGATCGCGGCGATTCCCTGGCTTTCTATCGGTTTTCTCTAAGGTCTCTTTTAAGTCTCGGTACGGGTTCGACATTCGGGCGCTGCGTTCCCGTTGCGCCGGGGCGCCGCTCGTCTTTCAAAACTGGCAGCATCGGGAGAGTTTCATGAGTCGTTTCTTTGGCGACATCCGTCAGGCGGGTTATGTGGTGCGCGATATCGAGGCCGCGATGGACTACTGGAGCCGCGTACTCGGCGTGGGTCCGTGGTTCTACAACGAACGCGTGCCAATCGAGAATTACACGTACCGTGGGCAAGCGTACGACGTGCATAACTCGGTGGCGCTGGCGAACTCGGGCACGCTGCAGGTCGAGCTGATCCAGACCCGCAACGATGCGCCGTCCATGTATCGCGACTTTCTTGCTGCGGGACACACTGGCTTGCAGCACAACGCTTACTGGACCACTTCATTCGATGCCGATCTTGCGCGTTTGCAGGAGCAAGGCTTCAAAGTCGCGATGAGCGGCGAGGTGGGGCGTAACGGTCGTTTCGTTTACTTCGACACTGAAAATCATCCGGGCACGGTGGTCGAGTTGTCGGAGATCGCGGGGCCCAAGGGCAAACTGTTCGACATGATCTATGCGGCCTCGCGAGATTGGGACGGTCGTGATCCGGTGCGCCGCTTCCCCGATCTGAGCACGCTATGAACACGATATTGCAGGCGCAGACCGTCGCCGACGAGTGCCTCGAAGCCGACTATCTGATCGAGACGCCGCTCGATCCCGCGCGCGTGGCCGACGTGATGGCCGGCGAGCAGTCGAGCGGCACCTTCGTGCGGGTCGCGAATGAATCCGACGCGCTGCGTGCGCGCAGCCGTGCCAGCGTGGTGCGAATCGACGAGCTCGAACCGGCTTCGCAGCCCAGCTTACCGAGCGCATGGCTGGCGCGTCAGGGCACGCCGGGGCCGTGGCGGCGCGCTCGCGTCACGTTGTCGTTTCCGTTGGCCAACATCGGTGTGAATCTGCCGACGCTCGCCGCGACCGTTGCCGGCAATCTGTATGACCTCGGCGAAGTCACCGGCATGCGGCTGTTGTCGCTGCGCTTGCCGGCCTCATATCGTGCGCGCTTTGAATTGCCGCGTCATGGCGTAGCCGGTACGCGGGCGCTGACGCAAGTCGCGGACAGGCCGATGATCGGCACCATCATCAAGCCGAACGTTGGTTTAGGTGCCGAAGAAACCGCGGCGCTGGTGCGCGAGTTGTGCGAAGCGGGTATCGATTTCATCAAGGATGACGAAGTGTGCGCGAATCCCGCGCATGCTCCGCTTGCTGAGCGCGTGCGCGCGGTGATGAAAGCAGTGCGCGACTATCGCGAGCGCAGCGGCCGCCCCGTCATGGTCGCGTTCAATATCACCGACGACCTCGACGCGATGCGCCGTCACGCGGAACTCGTCGAGCAGGAAGGCGGCAGTTGCGTGATGGCCAGCATCAACTGGTGCGGCTTTTCGGCGATCCAGACACTGCGCCGCGCAACGCCGCTCGTGCTGCACGCGCATCGAAACGGTTTCGGCATGATGTCGCGCGATCCGGCGCTCGGCATGTCGTTTCAGGCGTATCAGACGCTCTGGCGATTGACGGGTGTCGATCATATGCACGTGCACGGTCTCGCCGGCAAATTCGCGCAAAGCGACGCCGAGGTGATCGAATCCGCGCGCGATTGTGCTACGCCACTAGCACCTGGCTGCGACGATGCCGTGTTGCCCGCATTCTCGTCAGGACAATGGGCGGGCACCGTGCCGGCGACGTTCGATGCCGTTCATTCCACCGACGTATTGTTCATGTCGGGCGGTGGCGTTCTCGCGCATCCCGACGGTCCTGCGGCTGGCGTCACCAGTGTTCGGCAGGCATGGGAGGCGGCGCAGGCACACACGCCGCTGGAACGTTACGCCGAGCACAGGCCGGAACTGCGGCGTGCGCTGGAGTTCTTCGGCAGCCGGGCATGAGTGACACGCGGGAGGTGAATGGCATGAGCGACGTGAGCCCCGCTTATGGTTTCTACGGCGACGACTTTACGGGCGCGACCGACACGCTCGCTCATCTCGCCCGCGCCGGCTTGCGCACCATGCTGTTCTTCGCTCCGCCCGATGCCCAACGGCTGTCGATGCTGGGCCGGCTCGACGCAGTGGGTATCGCGGGCGCGGCGCGCACCATGCAGCCTCATGCGCAACAGCAGGAGCTGGCACGGGTGGGGGCCGCGTTCGCCGCGCTAGGCGTGCGCGTGATGCACTACAAGGTGTGTTCGACCTTCGACAGTGCGCCGCAGACCGGCAGCATCGGGGTGGCAATCCGCACATTGCGCGAGTACTGTGCGAACTCGCTCGTGGCGGTGGTGGGGGGGCAACCGAGTCTGCGTCGCTATTGTGTATTCGGCGAATTGTTTGCGGCAGGCGGTGAAGACGCTCATCAACAATCGGTCTACAGAATCGACCGTCACCCGACCATGAGCCGTCATCCCGTCACGCCGATGAATGAAGCGGACTTGCGAGTTCATTTGCAACATCAGGGATTGAAGAATGTGCAATCGGTCGATTGGCGTTGTTACGCGCGTGGGGACGCCGCGTTGCAAACCGAACTGGATTGCCTGCTCGAATCGAAGCCAGATGCCGTGCTATTCGACGTACTCGACGACTCGCATTTGCAAGCGATTGGCGGTTTGATCGCCCGTCATGCCGCGATCCACTCGCCACTGCTTGCGGTTGGGGCGAGTAGTGTGGCGCAGGCTTATGCCAGTGCGCTCAATGATGTGGCGGACCGAGGAGAAGTCAGTGCCGTGCCTGCGCCGCTGACACGCGCACGGGGCCCGGTGTTCGTGCTGGCCGGCAGTCTTTCCCCTCTGACGGAAGTGCAGATCGCCGCGGCACAGTCTTATCTGCGCGTGGAACTGGACGCGCAGGAAATGACCGGCAATGCTGCGCCGGATTATCTGGCTGAACGCGTCGCGGCAATCGTCGGGCCGTTGCGCGATGGGCGCAATGTGCTGGCTTTTACGACCCGGCGCGTGGCGCAGCCCACGGCCGACGCTGCACGCAGCGTGATGCCGCAACTCGCCCATGCGAATGCCGCATTGCTGAAAGCGGTGCTTGGCAAGGTGAGACTGCAGCGCATCGGGATCGCAGGTGGGGATACATCGAGCTTCGCCGTTCGCGCGCTCGATGCATGGGGGTTGTCGTATCTTGCTCCCTTGTCGGCGGGCGTCACCGTTTGCCGTTTGCACGCCGAGCGGAGCGAACTCGACGGCATGGAAGTCATGCTCAAGGGCGGTCAAATGGGCGATGCCGATCTGTTCGAGCAACTGCTGAACGGCTATGCCGGCGATGAATCAGCCGACAGCTAGCCGTGCTTAAGCTGCGCAATGCCGGCTATATGACGCCAGTGAGGACCAGCACAATCACGACGATCACCACGAGTCCGAGACCGCCTGTTGGCCCATAACCCCACGCACGGCTATGAGGCCACGTCGGAAGCGCACCGATGAGAAGAAGGATCAGCACGACCAGAAGAATAGTTCCCAACATATTAATTACCTCCGCTTGGATTGACAGGACCTATCTGTCACGACAGCCGTGCGGCCCGCAGTTGAGCGGGCTCGCGAAAGGCAGTATCGCTGCCGTCGGTTCAGCAAGGCATGTGCCCAATAGCGGAGTCGGAGCGCGTATCTGTTTAAAACGAACATCCGCGCCTGCGTGCAACGCCGCTCCGAATCATTGGAAGTGGCGACGCTCCGACCTCTCTCCTGAGTTTTTCTCCTGCCGCACCAAGCACTTCTTTGCCCTGATTTCTTCAGACGTTTGTAGCGTTGCGCGCGCTCCGTTTCTGTTCCTTATCGACGGGGGCCGTTACGGCGGCGTTACGTAACGGCCGCGTTACCGGACACGGTTTAAAGGCCGTTTTGCGTTTTATTTGCCGACTCTGCGACGAGTCGCGTAAGAGAAAAAACGTATGTGAGACAAGGGTTTGCCCCATATATCCAAGCTGATTGTAAAAAATATCTAACGATTGGCATGGTTGCTGCTTTAAAGGTTGCGCGGTGCACAACACAGACAACACAAGCAGTAAGCAGTAGCGAAGTTCGAGTCAACGACTGACCTGGTCGGGGGTTATCAGGTCAGTCTCCTCAACGCACAAACGGTTTGATCTCTGTTTCGGATTTGATCGTGGCGGCGTTTTGCCTGAGTGCCCAGGTTCGACGGGTGCAAGCGGCTGGCTGTACATCCCCCATCGTTGTTCAGGAACGTCCGGTCGTGTCGTTTCGCGCTGGATGGATCAAATCCAGATTGTTTTTGTATTGCGCGCTTCTTCGCGTGCCGGGGCGGTTTTGTTGTCGCGAAGAGCGTGGTGGTTGAAGTACGAGAGACATGGGCTGCTGAAGCGAACACAAGTTGAGCAGCTCCACAAGAACGTTTGGCGCGAGAGACCAGCGCGGGGATAAGTATGGATACGGCGAATTTTGCGCAGCAAAGAAAAACGGTACCGGGGTTGCAAGGCCTGATCGTGCGCTTGTTCGATGTGATGCTCGTCGTCCTGGGGGCGCTGGCTGCGTCGCAAGTGCGATTTGAAGATCTGACGCAAAGCCGTATCGATACCGCGTTCGTTGCGTTTGCCGCGGCCTCTACGCTGGTTCTGTTCCCCACCTTCGGTGTCTACGGATCGTGGCGTGGGCGGGCGATGTTGCGCATGGCCGGTCAGGTGTCAGTGGCGTGGTTCGTCGTTCAGGGCTTTGGCCTTGTGCTGATGTTTTCGCTGCATCGCACGGATTTCATCTCGCGTCTCTGGTTTGCCTACTGGATGGCCATGACGGGCGGTGCGTTGATTGTTTCGCGTCTGCTTGTGCACGCTGTGCTGGCGCGTGTCAGGCACGCGGGGATGAATCTGCGCAGGGTTGCAGTGGTGGGATGTGGGTCGCATTGCCACCAGGTCGTGCGCAATATCGAAGGCTCGAGCGCGAGTGGTTTTCGTGCAGTGGCGGCCTTTGATGTGCGGCCGGTGACGGGAACGATAGGTTCAGGCGTGCCGGTGTACGACGACATCGTCAAGTTCGCCGCCTACGTGAGATCTCACGACGTGAGCGAGTTGTGGCTGGCATTGCCGCTCTCCGAGGAACGCACGATCTCGCGCTTTGTCGCCGAGTTTCGCGACGATCTCGTGAACGTGCGTTTTGTGCCTGATATGCGCAGCGTTGCGCTGTTCGATAGCGGCATGATCGATTTGATCGGTATGCCTGCGATTAACCTGGTTGCGTCGCCGGTGCCGGCTCGCGCGTTGGTGAAGAAAGAGGTTTTTGATCGGGCGTTTGCGGCTTGTGCGCTGATTGCGCTTGCACCAGTGCTGGTGGCGATTGCGGTTGCCATCAAGTTCTCTTCGCGAGGGCCCGTTTTTTTCACGCAGAAGCGCAAGGGCGCGGATGGCCGCATCTTCAAGATCTACAAGTTCCGCTCAATGCGTCCTCATGCCGTTGAAACAGGCGTGCTGAAACAGGCGACGCGCGGCGATCCACGTATTACGCGAGTCGGTGCGTTTCTCAGGCGAACCAGTCTGGATGAGTTGCCGCAATTCTTCAATGTGCTGCGGGGCGATATGTCCGTGGTGGGGCCGCGGCCGCATGCGATCGAGCACGACGAGCTTTATCAGAAAGTCGTGAACGGCTATATCCATCGGTACCGAATCAAGCCAGGTATTACGGGGTGGGCGCAGATCAACGGATTCAGAGGGGAGACAGATCAGATCGAGAAGATGCAAGGGCGTGTCGAACATGATCTGTATTACCTTCGCAATTGGTCGTTCGGGCTCGACATGCGGATTGTCGCGGCGACGATAGCGAAAGGGCTGATCCATAGCAACGCGTATTGACACTTACGCACAATAAGAAAACACATGGCCACGAGACTACGCGGACAACTAGTCGTATTGGCGCCGACAGCCGTTGCAGTCGCTTCCTTTCTGGCATTTTCGGTATCGGTACAAGCGGCCGAGCCGGCGTTGAATGCGCTGGGCCAGGCCGGTGGCCTGGTGATTCCCTATGCATTTGCTTTGCCCGAAGGTACGGGAGAAGTTCAGTACAACAACTACATCGACCCACGGTACGGAAAACAGGCGACCGGCTCAGAAGTCTATTGGGGCGCTTTCGGACTGCTGCCTTACGTTGAAGTTGCGGGCGGGCTGGCCAACTATCCGACGGTCAAGTCGGTTCAGTTCACCGGCGAGGAGCATTTCGTATTTCGGCATCTGATGGCCAACGTCAAGGTCGAAGTACCGAAGTTCTTCAAGTATCAGCCGAGCATTGCGTTCGGTGTGACGGACATTGGTGGTCAGACACATTTCTTCCGTTCGAAGTACGGCGTGGTGTCGCAAGCGTTCGGACCGGTGACGTTGACGGCCGGTTACGGCCGGGGCGATCGACTTGACGGTTTGTTTGGCGGCGCGCAGGTCTCGCTGTGGAACACGGGGCTGTCGCTGCTCGCGGAAGATGATTCGAAGACACCTTATGCCGGTGTACGTTATCAATCGCCACGAATTAGCTGGCTTGCCGATGCGAACGTGATCGGCACGTTCATGCGCTCGATTCGTTCGACCGATGGCGTGGCGCCGCGCACTTCGTTCTCGGTGGGCATTCAGATTCCGCTGGGCAAGCGCTTTAGCGGTGCGCGTTGTGCAGAGGGCTTGTGCGACGGGCCGCAAGTACCCGCAGCCCAAGCCGCGGATGCCGACGATGACAGCGCCATCCGCCTCGCCAGCCTGCAACCGGTGGATCCACGCGCTGCCAACGCTGGGCACAGTGCACTGGCCGCCGCGCCGATCACGTATGTGCCGCCTTTGCAGTCGTATGCGTCCGTGATGCTGAGTGATGTGACAGCGGGTAAATCGTCCGACACGCCGTCTGCCGCCATTCCGGAAGCGCTGGATACCTCCGCGCTCGATGAGATCGCCGCGCAACTGTTCGCTGCCGGACTCGAACGTGTGCGTGTCGGGGTCAGCGGTCGTGATCTGGTGGTCGAGTACGAGAACCATCGCTACAACCAGAACGAAGCCGATGCGCTCGGTGTCGCGCTCGGTGTCGCAAGTGTGAATGCACCCCATGGCACCGCCAGGATTCACGTGGTCATCAAGAAGGCCAATGAACCAATAGGCGAAGTCATTGTGGACCGCGACGCATTTGCGCAGTTCATTGCGGGCGGCGCGCCGACAGCCGCGGGTGCTTCATTGACGATGCGTACGCGTCCAACCTACGACGCGGATTCGATCGCATGGCATGGCAACGAACACACGCATGGGTTGACGCGGATTCAGATCGAACCGGTTGTCAGTTACCTGTACGGCACCGAGTACGGTGTCTTCGATGTTTCGCTGGGCGCCAACATTGAAGGATTCGTGCCGCTTTGGCGGGGTGCGGAGTTGTACGCGAGCTATATCGCGCCGCTCTACAACACCAAAAACATGGACGAGGGCCGGGTGTTCAGCGATTACCGCTTGCGCGGTGGCCTGAATGCGGTCGCCTTGGCGCAAAGCTTCTGGATCATGCCGCAAGTATTCAACGTGGCATCGATCGGGAAGTTCGACTACTCGTACGTCGGTGTACAGAACGAAACCACGGTATTCGTGCCGGGACGACCCGATCTGATTCGCTTGCGGCTCGCCTATTTGCACCATGAACCGGGGCATGACGCATTACCGAGCGAGAAGAATGCCGAGCTGACTTACCGCTGGGTTCAGCCGTCCTGGAAGCTGTGGATCGAAGCCGGGGTCGCGCGTTTTGTTGGCGGAGACAAGGGACCGGTTGCGACACTGACGCGCTGGTTCGACGACGTATCCGTGAGTGTGCATGGCGAGCATAGCGGCCAAGGCACCTTTGTGGGGGCAGCAGTCAGCTTCCCATTGACGTTGCGCCAGGGCATGAAACCGGGGATCAGCCAGGTGTATGGCTCGGAGCAGTTCGGACTCGATTTCCGCACGCGGGTGGGCTCGACGAATTACCTGTCAGCCAATGCGGCGGAGAACATGAGTTTCCCGTATAGCACACAGCAGTATTTGTTGAATCAGGGCCGCTTTAGCGGCGAGTACTTCTCGACTCAGCTTTACCGGATGCGTGATGCGTATCTGCGTTATGGGCGGCCGGCGAGTGACGGTACTGACGGCACCGACCGCACGAAACAGAAACCGCAAGTGAGTGTGCCTGCCGTATCGACGGGCGCCGTGCTTTCACGGGGCATCTGCGGAAACGGCTTGCAGGGTGTAGGCGATGGACGGGTTTTGGCACCGGTCAATTGTGAATGACTTTCTTTGGAGATAGGCGATGAAGCTTCTAAACGGCGCCACGCTGCGCTCGCTGCAGTTCGGATCGATCGTGCTTGCCACCAGCGCTCTGGTCGCATGTGGTGGTGGAACCAGCACCGGCAGTTCGCCGGTTGGGACGGTAAACGGCACGGCCGCTGTTGGCGCGGCACTCGCTAACGCAAGTATCACGCTGGCCTGCAAGAACGGTTCGGGCAGTGCAACGGCAAATTCGAACGGCGCTTATACGGCGACCTTCGCGTTTGACGGTCCTTGTGCGATTACCGCGACCGGCGGTGCGATCACGATTCACTCGTTTGCTGCCGGTGCGGGTACTTTCAATGTGACGCCGCTGACAGAACTGTTGCTGGACTACCTGGCGGGGCAATTGGGTACGACTGTGAGCGGCCTGCTAGCGGGGATTTCTTCTAACTCTTCGTATCAGAGCGCGCTGTCAAACAGTACGGTGATTGCGAATGCTCAGGCGGCGGTGGCGACGCTGATCAAGAACACGTATGGAATCACGCTTTCTTCCTCGTCGTTCCTGACGGTTTCGTTTACGCCTGGCGCTCCGGGCGCGGATGCGGATCTCGACACCTTGTTGAAGGCAGGCGCGATTACCAGCAACGGTCAACCGGCGGCGTCGCTCTCGAGCGCCGCAACGGCAGCGGGCGCAGCAGCACCGATTTCCGGCGGAAGCGGCAGCAATGGATCGACCGGCGGTACCGGCGGCACCGGCGGGACCGGCACAACGACTAAATGAGTGCGTGCGTTAGTGCTTGAGAGGCAGGACATTCGATCATCTTTACGCGTTACGGCAGGACGTTACGTAACGCAGGTCGGGGTCCTCCTTCCTGCCGACTCAAATTGGACGCGAGACAGGAAGAGGACCCGCTTATATCGGCACTTATCCAACTAAACGTTCTCGGAAGCGATCGGGAAAGCGGCTGAACTGTTTGGCACGGTTAATGCTCGATAAAGGCGGTCGTCCAGGACGCATCGCAGCGGTAGCGGAAATCATGATCGATGGTCGTTGCGAGCACAACAGAATTGACAGACAACGTTTTCCGATTGAATCGGCTAGTTGGGAAACGGCAGTTCATTGAGGTGAAGGATAGTTGACCCGCGAGATCTGTCTTTCTCGATCGTCGCCATGTAGTACGGCGTGAGCCTCATCCGAAAAATAAATTGTCCCGCGAGTGCGGGATACACGGGGAAACATCGTATGTCCAAGCGTTCCATATGCTTTGCGCAAAGCCCAAAAGGATTCCAACGACTATTCGTGCGTCTCGGCCTGATAGTCCTGCCGGCCTTCACCATGTTGTCCGCGTGTACTGTCGCTCCCGGGATGAAGATGTCCACGCCGGCCGTGGTCGCAGTCAAAGACGGTAGCGACACTCAAACACCGACTACCGATCTCAAGATTCCGATTACCGACATCGATCTTTCGACGATCCAGGCGGCGCGCGAAACAGAAGATAAGCCGGCGTTTTTACGGTTGGAAAACGCAAGTGCTACGACCGATCTTTATACGGTTGGCCGTGGGGACGTGCTTCAAATCACCGTATGGGACCACCCTGAGCTAGCGCTTGCGCAGGGAGCGCAGCCACCGGCCACGACGCAAAAGGCGGCAGATCCCGGGTCCGGCTTCGTTGTGGATCAGTCGGGCAATCTGCAATTTCCGTTTGCGGGTCGTCTGCGTGTCGAGGGGCTGGCGCCGCAGGAGATTCAGTCAAAGCTGACTGCCGAGTTGGCCAAGACGTTCAACGATCCGCAGGTAACGGTGCGTGTGTCCTCGTATCGTTCGAAACAGGTGTACATAGACGGCGAGGTCCGGGCACCGGGTGTTCAGGTTCTGAATGACGTACCAATGAACCTGTACGAAGCGATTAACCGCGCTGGAGGATTTAGCCCCACCGCAGATCAAAGCCGGCTAATGCTCGTTCGAAACGGGGAGTCGTTTCGTATTAACTTGCCGAAGATCCTTCAGGAAGGATACAACCCCGCGAGGCTCGTGCTTCGTCAAGGAGACCTGCTGCGCGTTCTGTCACGCGAGGATAGCGGCGTATTTGTCATGGGCGAAGTTAACAAGCCGACAGTTGCCGTGCCCTTGCGCGACGGCAGGCTGACATTGAGCGACGCCCTGGCGCAGGCGGGTAGTCTGAACACATCGAGTTCCGACCCGTCGCAGGTCTACGTCATCCGTGGATCCGCCGAGAAGAACTTCAAGGTGTTTCACCTCGACGCGAAATCGCCGGTATCCATGCTTCTCGCCAATCAGTTCAACCTGCAGACCAATGACGTTGTCTACGTCGACGGCAATGGATTGGTGCGGTTTAGCCGTGTTCTGAGCTTGCTCATTCCGGCCATCAATGCAGGTCTGACGGCGGCGATCGCGACTAAATAGTCGTGTCAATACGAAGTTTGCAAAACCTAACGAAATGCTTCAGGCAAAAATGAGCACATCAGTACTTGTCCTTTGCGATGGAAACCTGTGCCGTAGCCCAATGGCCGCTGGAATTCTTGCGCACCGCCTGCCGGAGCTGAGTGTCGCGTCAGCCGGCATTGGGGCGGTAGTAGGCCATCGCGCCGACCCTCTTGCGCGAGAGCTTCTAATTGAGCGGGGCATCGACATCGATGGACATATCGCTCGTCAGGTAACCCTGAGCATGGTCACGGATGCAACGGTGATATTCGTAATGACCGACGTCCAGAAGCGATTCTTTGAGTCTCGTTACCCCTTCTCCACGGGACGGGTTTTTCGGCTTGGACACCATCGCGGGATTGATGTGATCGACCCGTATCGTAAAGACCGTTCAGTTTTCGAACACGTCTTGTCTACTATCGACACTGCGCTTGACGACTGGTATGTGGCGCTGCGCGAAATGAACGCAACGGTAATGTGAAAATGACAAATTTAAAAGACATTCGGCTCCTCGAGGAAAAAACAGACGATGATCTGAGCATCGGCGAATATATCGCTGTGCTTCAGAACAACAGGAAGTTGATCTTGATTGTCACGCTTGTTGTAACCGTGCTGAGCGTGGCGTACGCGATCATTGCGAAGCCTGTCTACCGCGCAAACATGATCGTTCAGGTTGAGGATTCCGATACCTCCGCCGCGCTATTAGGAGACCTGGCACCTCTGCTTGGTGCCAAGTCGGAAACGACGGCGGAAATCGAGATCCTTAGATCGCGGCTCGTACTTGGACAGACGGTTTCAAAACTGAAGCTGTACATCTCGGCAAAGCCGAAGTACTTCCCGGTCGTCGGTCGCTGGTTTGCGCGCCGCGCTGAAGATCACGAGCTGGCAAATTTGCCGGAGGGTTCTCTGGCCAAACCGCTACTCGGCCTCGAAAGCTTCGCGTGGGGTGGCGAAAAAGTAAAGGTAGAGCGCTTCGACGTTCCGAAAACCTATGTGGAAAGTAAATTCACTCTGGTTTCAGACGGGGGCGGAAAATACCATCTGCTGGACAACGATAACGATGTCGTGCTGAATGGCGTAGTGGGTCAGGAAGCCCACGGTCGGGTCGATGATGGTCCGGTTACGTCTCTGGTGAGTGAGCTCAATGCCCGCCCGAACACGAAGTTCAATCTCTTGCGCTATTCGGAATCAGAGCGTGTCGAGGATCTCCAGGACAAGCTGGTGATTGCGGAGCAGGGCAAGCAGTCTGGGATTCTTGAGACTACTCTCGACGGCACCGATGCTGAAGAGACCAAGGACACGCTAAACGCGATTGCCGACGAGTACGTCTATCAAAACGTTCAACTGAATACCGCCGAGACCGAGAAGACGCTGGTCTTTCTGGATCAGCAACTTCCTGCACTGAAGAAGGAACTGGAGTCGTCAGAAGAGCGATATAACAATTTTCGGAACCGCAGCGGGACAGTTAGCTTGAGCGAAGAGGCCAAGCTCGTTCTGCAACAATCGGTGGATGCCAACTCTACGCTGCTTGAGTTGAAGCAGAAGCGCGTGGAGCTCTTGCAGCGCTTCAATCCCGCAAGTCATAACGTCGCGACGATCGACAGCCAGATTAGCGCGGCGCAGGATCAGGTCGGAGCTCTGGCGCGCCGCATCACAGCGCTGCCTGATCTTGAGCAGTCCGCTTTGCGACTCATGCGCGATGTTACTGTCAATACCGACCTGTACACGGGTTTGCTGAATAGCGCGCAGCAACTCAAAGTTCTTAAGGCAGGAAAAGTCGGCAACGTGCGGATCGTGGACCGTGCCGTCCAGCCGGATAAACCTGTCAAACCGAAGAGGCCACTGGTCGTTGCACTGGGCGTTGTCCTGGGTTTGATTCTGGGTACCGTTGCCGCATTTATCAACCGGGCTATTGTGCGCGGCGTAGAGGATGGCGATGTGATTGAGCGTGCAACGGGCGTGAGCATCTTCGCGGCAATCCCGCAAAGCGAGCAACAGTCGGCGTTGGAACACTCCATGCGAAAAGGCGAAGAGGGAATATTCGCTCTCGCCAAAGTTCGGCCGGACGATCCAACCATTGAGAGCGTCCGCAGTCTTCGGACCTCGTTGCAGTTCGCCATGCTCAATAGCACGAACAATATTGTGGTGGTTACCGGCCCAAGCCCGGGCGTAGGAAAGTCATTCATTGCCTCTAACCTGGCGGCAGTACTGGCTACAACAGGCAAGCGCGTTCTGTTGATCGACGCGGACATGCGCCGAGGCCACTTGCACCAGTTCTTCGGCACGCCCCGGGAGAATGGGTTGTCGGAGTTGATCCTGGGCACCCATACGGTGGAACAGACGACCCGGCGGCAGGTACTGGAGAACCTCGACTTGATAACAACGGGGACCGTTCCGCCGAATCCAGCCGAATTGCTTCTCGCTGACCGTTTTGCCAAGCTGCTTCATCAATTGGCTGCGTCGTACGACATTGTCCTCGTCGACACGCCACCCGTGCTTGCGGTGACGGACGCAGCAATTGTGGCGAAACTGGCGGGCACGACGCTCCTCGCGCTACGTCACGGACAGCACCCGCTGCCGGAAATTGCCGAAGCGGTAAGACGGCTGCGGCAAGGAGGCGCTGTGCTGAAGGGGGCTATCTTCAACGGCATTCCCCGCAGGGTTATTGGCTACGGCCGATATTACGGCGGGTACTACACGTACCAGTACGGCCGCATCAAGAAGTAGTGGCGGCGAGCAGGACGTGTGTAAGCGGCGAAGGCCACGAATGCGTGGATTTTCGAAATCGGATCGAATTTTGCCGGGAAACGGTAGCGTGGCCCTAGAGATAAAACATGCTTAAGAAAATGGTTGGATTCTTGGCATTTGCGATGGCGATTCTGTCATTCGGCGCATACATCGGCTTGATCAAGGATGGCGGGGCGCGCGACCAGGGCCTGGACAATGCCATTCCCTATAACGGTCCTCTGAATGCGTTGCCCATTGTCTGGGGCGGCGTGACGTTGGCGGTCGTATTTTTTGTGTGGATTGTCTGCAGGTTCAAAATCCGGCCGCATTGGGCCTTGCTGGGTCTCGGCACGCTATCGATCTGCTCCGCGTTGTGGGCCGAGGTGCCCAAGGCATCTTTGGGTGCGGCTTTGCTGTTGATTGCAGCGTATCTGCTGGTCGCTACACATATTAAGTTGGCTGGCTGGGACGGGACGATCCGCGCGGCGATAAAAGGATTTCTTATATTCGAGTTGTCGAGTTTTATATACATATTCCTGATTCCTCACTATGGGGTGGCAGTTGGTGAACACCTGGGGAAATGGCAAGGTATTTTTACTCATAAAAATTCTCTCGGATCGTTCGCGGCGCTCGCATTCTCGATTTCATTCTGGTACTGGTTGATCTCGAAGAACAAGTTTGCTGCCCTGAGTGCAGTTCTTGCCGCCATATTGACTATTGGAAGTCAGTCGACGACCGCGATCGGTATTGTGGTCGTGCTGTTCCTGTTCAATTCGGCGTGCACTTTCAGCTTTATAAGAAAATTCATTTATCGCTATCGTCTTTTGATCCTGCTGGGTTTGTTGTTGCTCAGTGCTTTGGCGGTCTATGCCGCCATCGCCCTGGGGATGGATTCGCCCGATGAAAAATATGCAACCTTTTCAAACCGGAATGTCATCTGGCTCTACATCTTCGCGAAAGTTGCCGCGTCGCCGATCTGGGGCTACGGACTCGATCAGCTGAGCGTGGCGAATAGCCTTGATGGTTCGGACTTTACGTCGCAGGTCGGATTTCTGGTGGCCTCCGCGCATAACGGATTCATCGAGACGCTTTACTCGTTGGGGTTGTGCGGAGAGGTGATTGTCTTCCTGTTGATCACTGTATTTGTCAAGAATCTTAAAAATAACCAGACATTCACTCTGTTTTTTGGGTACATGTTTATTTTCATTCTCGAAAATACCTTCGAGTCGAGAATGGTCAGCTTCAATTCTCATTTCATTGTCTTTCTATATTTGTTCGAGATATCCGCGGCGATGAATGGGGAGGTTGTTCGGCGATCGCTAACGAAAACAAGCGCACCGGCTTACCTGAGAGCATCATGAAAATCGCCATGGCTGGCCAGAACTACTTCGTACGAGGTGGCTCTGACAAGGTTCTTATAGAAACAGAGAAAATGCTTCGTGCCTACGGCCACGAAGTTGCACCTTTTTGCGGTGCGGATAAGGAGAACCAGGCAAGCGAATGGCTGGAATTTTTCCCGAAAAAGGAAGTATCAATTTCGTCACCGCGCCTGAGCGATGTTGTTCGTTACGTGTACAACTTCGATGCGAAGAAAGCCGTTCGGAGATTTATCAGGGAATTCGGTCCTGATGTATTTCATTGCCATATTTACTATGGGAAGCTCTCGGCTTCTATTTTGGCTGAGGTGAAAAGTCACGCAATACCGCTGGTGCAGACAATTCACGAGTACAAGCTCGTATGTCCAACGTATCAACTCAGCTCCAACGGTTCTGTCTGCGAGAAGTGTACGAATTTCAAGTTTCACAACGTCCTCACACATCGCTGCAACAAGGGGTCCGTAATGCGATCGGCCGCGTCTATGGTCGAGAGTTACGTTAGCTATATGTTTGGGTCCGTTGAGAAGATAGACAGATTTATAGCCGTTAGCGATTTTCAACGGAACAAGGTCATAAGTATGGGTGTTCCGGAGCACAAGGTCTCCACCATACATAATTTTGTGGATATTGACGAAATAGTTCCTGAGTACCACGTGGGCCGTTATTTCATATATTTCGGGCGCGTAGAGAAAGAGAAGGGAATCTGGGTGCTCCTTGCGGCCTTCAAGAAGATAAAAAACGTCAACCTGTTGATTGTGGGTGTCGGCGGTGCCTATGAAGATGCCAGGGAATATTGCCGGAAGAACGCTATGTCGAACGTGACGTTCTTCGGATTTGCCACTCGAGATCAGTTGGGCGGCTTGGTCAGAGGAGCGACGGCAAGCATCGTTCCATCAGTCTGGTACGAGACCTTCGGACTGTCGGCTGCTGAGTCGCTGGCATATGGGAAACCGGTGATTGCTGCCGACATCGGGGGCCTGCCCGAAGTATTGAGTGCCGGGGACGACTCGACGCTTGTCGAAGCCGGCAACGTTGACGCGCTCATTACCGCAGTCGAAGAAATGGCATATGGAAAGCTCGATCTGGAAAAAATGGGGCGTGTGGGCAGGAAGAATGTCGAAAGTAAATTTAGCAGACCCGCGCATTACGAGAAGTTGTCTGCACTGTATCGCTCGGTAATGTCATGAAAGTCAGATTGCGAACCGTTAAGCAGGACGTCAAGCTGGCTTTCGCTGTGGTGAGAGCCCTGGTAGATCATTTGACGACCGAAATAACGTGGATTCTCTGCCGTGCAACGCGCCAAACGGCGCAACTCGACCGGCGAGTTATCGTCAGCCTCACCTCATATCCACCGAGGTTCCGGACCTTGCATTTAACGCTCAAGACGATTCTCTTGCAAAGCGTGCGACCGGCCGCGGTAGTACTTTGGATAGCCGAAGAGGATTCGAAGCATTTGCCGGCCAATGTACTGGCGCTGCAGAGCTGGGGGCTGGAGATTCACTTCTGCGAAAACTTACGGTCATACAAGAAACTGGTGCCCGCTCTGTCCGCCTATAAAGGCATGGCCGTGGTTACGGCCGATGACGACGTCGTCTATTGGAGAACGTGGCTCGCCGACCTGCTTGAGCAATACAACGAGAGCTCGCCGGAAATTCTTTGTCACCGGATGCATGTCGTTAAAACCAACTCGGATGGGCTGCCCGATGCATACAGAACGTGGCATTGGTGCTCGGAGTCTTTGCAAAAAAATCCATTGAATTTTGCTACGGGAGTGGGCGGCGTTCTTTATCCACCCAACGTCTTCGACGGCGAAGCAACAAACGTGGACAGAATGAAAAGCCTTTGCCCGCAAGCTGACGACGTCTGGTTTTACTGGATGGCGAGAGCCAGGGGCATTCTGGTCAGAAAAGTCCCGTCAAGTGGAACCGTCAAATTCTGGCTCGGCTCCCAGGAGGTCGCACTGTGGAAGTCAAACCTCGGAAGCGACGAGAACGACGTGCAGATAGCGGCAATGATTAAGGAATATGGATTTATGGGCGGCCCATGACACTTATTAACAACACGAAATGGGTTGCCGTTTCCCAATTTTCTCGCGTGGGATTGCAGCTACTGGGCATGCTGTTTCTGGCGAGGCTTCTTGGGCCCGCGGATTACGGCGTAATGGCGATGGCGATGATCGTCGTCAATCTCGCGAATCTTCTGCGAGACCTGGGAACCTCGGCGGCTGTTGTTCAGAGAGATGAACTGGATGAGAACGCAAAAGCCACGGTCTTCTGGCTGAATTTCGGAGTCGGGCTGACACTTTCAGCACTGGTCGCGGGTTTGGCTACCCTGATCGGATACATCTTTGTGTCGCCCAATCTTCCGAAGGTGTTGTGGTTGCTCGCTCTCGGCTTCCCGATCACCGCTAGCTCCGCTGTCCATCAGGCTTTGCTTGAGCGTCAATCGCAGTTCAAGTTGCTTGCAAGGGTGGAAATTCTATCTTCGGGAATGGGCCTCTCTGTGGCTATTCTGCTGGCTCACTTTGGGTTCGGCGTGTTTTGCCTGCCGGCGCAGATACTCACTGCGGCTGCGCTGTCGTCGACGCAACTCTGGATGTTGAGCCGGTGGCGCCCGGTGAGGAAATTCAATGTCGAATCCTTTAAATCCTTGTTCTCGTATAGCGGAAATTTAACGGCTCTTTCAAAAATGGAGTGGGTAATGCGGCTCACGACGCATGCGGATTGAGTGCTGAGAAGTCGAGCTTTCCGGCGATGAGGAACAGCACGGTGCGCATGGTCTTGAAGCTGGCGTACC